>NZ_VFWL01000017.1:0-148832 GCF_006442495.1 Mesorhizobium sp. B2-1-3 | reverse complement strand
CCCCTACTCCCCTACTCCCCTACTCCCCTATACATTCAGCAACAAATACTCCCTCTCCCAAGGACTGATCACTTCCATGAACGTCTCGAATTCCGCCCGCTTGATCGCCGCATAGGTCGCGGCGAAGGACTTGCCCAAAAGCGCGCAGAGTTCCTCGTCGCCCTCGAACAGGTCGACGGCTTCGAGCAGGCTGCGCGGCAGGTCGATCTCGTCGGCATTGGCGGTGGTCAGCACCGGAGGTTCGGCCTTGATCTTGTTGGTGATGCCGATCAGCCCGCAGGCGAGCGAAGCGGCCATTGCCAGATAGGGATTGGCGTCGGAGGAGGGGATGCGGTTTTCGACGCGGCGCGCCGCCGGATCCGAGCGCGGCACGCGGAATGCCGTTGTGCGATTATCGTAGCCCCATTTGTTGTTGACCGGAGCCGAGGCGGACTGCGTCAGCCGGCGGTAGGAATTGACGTAGGGCGCAAACATGACCAGCGCGTTCGGCACATGCTTCTGCATGCCCCCGATGAAATGGAAGAAGTCCTCGGTTTCCGAGCCGTCCTCGGCCGAGAAGATGTTCTTGCCCGTCTTCTTGTCGATGATCGACTGATGGATGTGCATGGCGGAGCCCGGCTGACCCTGGATCGGCTTGGCCATGAAGGTGGCGTAGATTTCGTGTTTCAGCGCCGCCTCGCGAATAGTGCGCTTGAACATGAACACCTGGTCGGCGAGTTCGACGGGATCGCCGTGGCGCAAATTGATCTCGAGCTGGCCGGCGCCCTCTTCATGGATGAGCGTGTCGATCTCCAGGCCCTGGCTTTCGGAAAAATGATAGATGTCGTCGATCAGCTCGTCGAACTCGTTGACGCCGGCGATCGAATAACCGGCGCCGCCGCCGATCGCCCGCCCCGAACGGCCGACGGGCGGCGTCAGCGGGTAATCCGGATCCGGGTTTTTGCGCACCAGATAGAATTCGATCTCGGGCGCCACCACCGGTTTCAGCCCGCGCCTGTCATAGGCGGCCAGAACACGCTTCAACACGTTGCGCGGCGTGAATTCCACCGAACGGCCGTCCTGGTGGACGAGGTCGCAGATGACGGCCGCCGTCGGGTCTTCCTCCCAAGGCACCACCGTCAGCGTCGACAGGTCCGGCATGAGCTTGAGGTCGCCGTCGTCCTCCGGATAATGGAAGCCGTTGCCGTCTTCGGGATAGCCGCCTGAGATGGTGGTCATGAATACGGCTGAAGGCAGCGCCAGCGAGGTGTTGGAGGTGAATTTCTTCGACGGCATCATCTTGCCGCGGGCAACGCCGGCCTGGTCAGGCGTAATGCATTCGATGTCTTCGATGCCGCGCCATTGCAGCCATTCGCTGACTTCCTTCCAGTTCTTCACACCACGCAGGTTTTTCACGAAGGCAGGCGTGCGGGCGCGCCCTCCGCGGCTCGACGGACGGACTTCCTTTTTTGCAGGCGGCATCATTCACCAGATTGGGTTGCGGATTTAGGAGTATAGCTGTGCCCGGCGACCGAAGGGAAGGGGAGCAGCCGGCATTGGCCGTTGCGGTTGAAAATCGCGGCTGCGAGATTAGGTTCAGCCTCGTTCACATACGAGAAGGCGTCGATGCAGAAGACCGGCGAACTGACCACCATAGGCTTCGATGCCGACGATACGCTGTGGCAGAACGAACAGTTCTTCCGCATGACCGAGAAGCGCTTTGCCGCCATGCTTGCCGATCACGGCGAAGAGGAACATATCTCGGCACGGCTGCTGGAGGCGGAGAGACGCAATCTTGCCGTCTACGGTTTCGGCATCAAAGGCTTCACGCTGTCGATGATCGAGACGGCGATCGAGGTCACGCAAGCTCGCGTGCCGGCTTCGGTCATATCGGAGATCCTCGGCGCCGGTCGCGAGATGCTGAGCCACCCGATCGAGGTCTTGCCGCATGCGCGCGAGACGGTGGAACGGCTCGCCGGCGCCTATCGCCTCGTGCTGATCACCAAGGGTGATCTGTTCGACCAGGAACGCAAGCTGGCCGGGTCCGGTCTTGGCGATCTGTTCGACGCGATCGAGATCGTCAGCGACAAGAACGCGGCTACCTATGCGCGCGTTTTCAGTCGCCATGGCGACGGCCCGGCCAGGAGCATGATGGTCGGCAATTCGCTGAAGTCCGATGTGGTGCCGGCCATCGAGGCCGGCGGCTGGGGCGTTCATGTGCCGCATGAATTGACCTGGGTGCTTGAACATGTCGAAGCGCCCATTGCCGAACCGCGCTTCCGGCAGATCTCCGATCTCGGACAACTGCCCGAACTGATCGAAAGCCTCGCCGGATAGGCTTGCTTGCCGCCTTCAGCGGTTGACCAGCCGATCAATCACCGGCTGCAAGCGCTCGGGCGTAATCGGTTTGGCCACCACCGCGTCGACGACGTTTGAAAGGCCAAGGCTCTCCGGCGTGCCGTTCTTGGTTGAAAGCAGTACCACCGGAGGGAGCGATTTACCCGAAGCCCGCCGCAACATCTCGATGCCGGGCATCAGAGTGTCGCAGTCCCTGTTATCGGCGCCGCCGTCCAGGACAATCACGGCCAGGACCAGCAAGCGCAAGGTCTTCGCCGCCATCTCGGGTGATTCCGAGATCGGCTTGAGCCCGGACCGCTCGACGATCTTGGAAATCACCACCCGATTGATCGGGGACTTGCCGACAACGAGCACCTGCGAGGTCTGGCGGATCGTCTCCGTGGCTGAATCGCGGGTCACCAGATTCGGATGTTTCGCGCTTTCGTCGTCACGCTTCACTGGGCACCCAAGTCAGCCAAGAAACTCGTCCCATTTCAATGCAGAGTTGAAATCAGGCGACAATTGGCGTGAGATCGCGGTCCCTGTCAAGCCGAAATAAAAAGCTGGGGAAAGCATTCCCGCAGCAGTCAATTCAAGCAACAGTACTGTACTGCTCTGTCCATTCCTTGGTTGCATGAAAATAAAATTCACCTGCGCATACACTGCGCAGGTGAGAGGCGGGCCTGCGCGATCTTCGATCAGCCATGGCTTTGCTGCGTGACGATGACCGGGATCAACAGGTCCCCCCAATTGCCGTCGCCGCCATGGTGTCGTGCCGAGCGCACCAGCTCGACCGAGACGCCGGCTTCCACCGCCTTCATCACCGACTGGTTGAGCCGGTGCAGATCGTTGGCCAGCATGCGGATCGTCGCTTGCTGGTCGATGCTCATCGTGGTCGACTGCTCTTCGGCCCGTTCCTTGACGCGGCTTATCGATGCCATTGGTCTTCTCCTTGCTGTATGCCCTTGGGCGTTTGCCGAGATCCCTGGTTTGCTATTCCGCAGCCGGTTTGAACTGGGCGTGCTCGGTCGATTCATGCATGGCCGTGGTCGATGACCGTCCGCCGGTGATCGCCATCGACACGGCATCGAAATAGCCGGTGCCGACCTCGCGTTGGTGCTTGGTCGCGGTGTAGCCGTTGGCCTCCGCCGCGAACTCGGCTTCCTGCAACTCCGAATAGGCTGCCATCTGCCGCTCCTTGTAGCCGCGGGCGAGTTCGAACATGCCGTAATTGAGCTGGTGGAAACCGGCCAGCGTGATGAACTGGAACTTGTAGCCCATGGCGCCGAGCTCTTTCTGGAACCTGGCGATCGTGGCGTCGTCGAGGTTCTTCTTCCAGTTGAACGAAGGCGAGCAATTATAGGCCAGCAGCTTGCCGGGGTGATGCCTGTGCACGCCCTCGGCAAATCTCCTCGCCTGCGCCAGGTCGGGCTTCGAGGTTTCGCACCAGATCAGGTCGGCGTGGGGAGCGTAGGCGACGGCGCGCGCGATGCAGGGCTCGATACCGTTCCTCACCTGGTAGAAGCCTTCCACCGTGCGGCCGGCGTCGTAGTCGACGAAGGGCTGGTCGCGCTCGTCGATGTCGGAGGTGAGCAGCTTCGCCGCTTCCGCGTCCGTGCGCGCCACGACCAGGGTGGGCGTGCCCATCACGTCGGCTGCCAGGCGTGCGGCATTGAGGTTGCGGATGTGGGCCGCGGTAGGGATCAGCACCTTGCCGCCGAGATGGCCGCACTTCTTTTCCGATGCCAATTGATCCTCGTAATGGACGCCGGCGGCACCTGCCTCGATGAACGCCTTCATGATCTCGAAAGCGTTGAGCGGCCCACCGAAGCCGGCTTCGGCATCGGCGACAACAGGTGCGAACCAGGTATCGACCGAAAGCCCCTTGCCTTCGGAGGTCTCGATCTGGTCGGCGCGCTGCAAGGTGCGGTTGATGCGCTTGACGAGTTCGGGGGCAGCGTTGGCCGGGTAGAGCGACTGGTCCGGATACATGGCCGAGGCGGTGTTGGCGTCGGCGGCGACCTGCCAGCCAGACAGGTAGATCGCCTTCAGCCCGGCGCGCACCTGCTGCATGGCCTGGTTGCCGGACATGGCGCCGAGCGCGTTGACGAAGTCCTCCTCGTGAATGAGCTTCCACAGCCGGTTGGCGCCCATTTCCGCCAGGCTCTGGCGGATCTGCACCGAGCCGCGCAGTCGCGTCACATCCTCCGGCGAATAGGGGCGTTCGATGCCATCGAAGCGGCCCTCGGGGGCCGAGGGTACGAGGTTGTAAAAATCAGTCATGCTCTACTCCGGAGGATTGTTTCTTTGCGGCTCGGCGGCATTCCTCGCCGCGTTCGAATGTGACTGAATTTACAGTGCGAGGCGAAAAGAGCCATGCAAATCGAAGAATCAGGCCATCAATAAGGGAAAATCTGTATTGTGTTTGACAGATGGGCGAGGTAAATTTGTAATTATTGTAAAAAATCGCATGGAAGCGTAGCAGCGACGGCAATGTAAATTCCTGTTAAGGAGCCCTATGGCCGACCAGAAGATATTTGCCGGGCCGCGTATCCGCCGCATCCGCAACGCCAAGGGCCTGACCCAGACGGCAATGGCCGAAGGCCTCGGCATCTCGCCATCCTATCTCAACCTGATCGAGCGCAACCAGCGGCCGCTGACGGTGCAGTTGATCCTGAAGCTGGCGTCCGTCTACAAGGTCGATCCGCATGAGCTGCAGGGCGAAGCGGGCGGCTCTGTCGCGGCCTTGAGGGAAGTGTTTGCCGATCCGCTGCTGGCTGGCGAATTGCCGGGAGACCAGGAACTGATCGAGCTTGCCGAAGCCGCGCCCAATGCCTCCGCGGCCGTGATAAAACTGTTCCGTGCCTATCGCGAACAGGCCGAGCGCCTGTCCGATCTCAACGAGCTTCTTGCGCGCGAGGGGCGGGTGACGGCGCTTTCCAGCGCCCGCCTGCCGATCGACGAGGTGCATGAGATTTTCGAGCGTCGGCCGAACCATTTTGCGCATATCGAGGAAGAGGCGGAAGCGTTCACTTCGGTGCTCGATCCCGGCGATGATTTGTCTGCTGCGCTGAAGGGCTGGCTGAAGCGCGAATACGGCATCGTCGTCAAGGTGCTGCCGGTCGCCACCATGCCGAACTGGCGCCGCCGTTACGATCGCCATTCGCAGCGCCTGTTCCTGTCCGAGCGCCTGTCGCCGTTCGACCAGTTACGCGAAATGGCGATGGAGGCATGCCTGATCCGCATGACCGTCGCGATAGCCGGCGAGATCCAGGCGTTGAAACTGTCCACAGATGAGGCCCGCCGCCTCGCCCGGTTCGAACTCGGGCGCTACGCGGCGCATGCGCTGATGATGCCTTACCAGGCTTTCCACGCGGCGGCCGTTCGTGCCCGCTACGATATCGACGTGCTGCGCTCGCGCTTCGGCGTTTCCTTCGAGCAGGCGGCCAACCGGCTGACCACGCTGCAGCGGCAAGGCGCCTCGGCCGTGCCGTTCTTCATGCTGGAGATCGACAATGCCGGCAATCGCTTCCGCAAAGCCGGCAGCCTGGGCTTTCCGCAAAGCCGCTTCGGTGGCGCTTGTCCCAAGCTTCCCGTGCACGTCGCCTTCAGCCAGCCCGGCCAGATTTTTGTCGAAGCGGTGGAAATGCCCGACGGCGCCGAGTTCCTCTGCATCGCCCGCACGCTGGAGGGGCCGCAAGGCGCGTTCTCCGAGCGGCCGCGCCGCACCGCACTGCTGCTGGGGTGCGACATCGGCTTTCGCGACGACATCGTCTATGGTGCGGCACTTCCCGGCCCGACGGCCAGAAAAGGCGGAGCTGGCGCGGTAGCGGCGACGCCGGTCGGGCCCGCCTGCCGGCTTTGCGAGCGCGTCGGCTGCCTGACGCGCGCCGAGCCGCCGGTGACGCGCCCGCTTGGCCTCGACGAGATGGTGACAGGCCTGAGCGCCTTCGATTTCCAGTGACGCTTCGCAAGGCGGACTTGCCACAATCGCCGGCGGTCTCTGGATCACGCCGGGCCCGCGCCTTTGCGTTACGCGAATGAGGTACGTTTTTGTCGTCCCTTGCGCATTGTGCCGTTCTCAAACATCGACAGTCGTACCCATGACCGACACAGCATCATCGCCGATCGCTCGTTCATCGACCGTCCCGCAGCGGGAGGAGCGCATCGGCTTCCTGCTCGTGTTCCTGTCGGCATTGATGTGGAGTTTCGGCGGCACGATCGCCCGCTTCATCACCGCCGGCGACAGCTGGACGGTGGTGTTCTGGCGTTCCGTGTGGGCGGCCGCCTTCCTGCTCTGCTTCATGGTCTGGCGTGACGGCTGGCGCGGGATGCTGAGGTCGTTTCGCGGCATGGGCCTGCCTGGCCTTGCCGTGGGCTTCTGCTTCGCCACCGCGTCGACCTCTTTTGTCGTGGCGCTTGCCTACACCACCGTCGCCAACATCCTGTTGATGCAGGCCGGCGTGCCGCTGCTTGCGGCGCTGTTTGCCTGGGCGCTCTTTCGCGAAAGAGTGGCGGTCGCGACCTGGCTGGCGATTGCCGCCGTCATCGCCGGTGTCGCCATCATGGTGTCGGAATCGCTGGATGGCGCCGTTTCGCCCATGGGCGACGGGCTGGCGCTGCTGATCGCCGTCATGTTCTCGATCGCCACGGTCATCACCCGGCGCTTCTCCAGCGTGCGCATGACGCCGGCGACCTGCCTCGGCACGATCCTGGCGGCAGGCTTTGCCGCCTCGCAGGCTTCGGCCTTCGCCGTATCGGGCATCGACATGGGTTTTCTCTTCGTGTTCGGGGTGGTCAATCTGGGTCTTGGCCTCGCCTTCTTCGCCACCGGCGCGCGGCTGATCCCGGCCGCCGTTGCCGCGCTGCTAGGCACCTTTGAGCCGATCCTCGGGCCGATATGGGTGTGGCTGATCCACTCCGAGGTCCCGTCGGGCCGCACCATCGTCGGCGGCGCGGTGGTGGTCACGGCGCTGCTCGTCCATATCGGACTGGAGTTCAAGCGACAGACGCGGCCAGTCAGGGCAGGGGTCACCGGCGTGCCGTCGCCGAATTGATGCGGCGCCCTAGCTTTGCCATTGACAAGTTCGCTGCCGCGCGGGCAGGCTGGGACCACGGCAACAACAAGACAGGCTTATCTTGCCAAGTCTCCCCGGCGACCCGATCGAGACCGGATCATATTCCAGTATTTCTGCCTGCGCGGCGGCGAAAGCTTCTGACGATGCGGCGACTCCTTCCAGCCCAGGACAGTGGCGCGCGAGCATCGCTTGCGACAGCCGGCGGCGCGGCAATTGGCGCTTGTCGCCTCCTGGAAAGCTCAATAGTCTGAAGCAAATGCCCGGCCGCGCGGATACCGCGACGCGCCGGCGATGGAACACTCACAAAAGGAGAATAGCATGATCCGCAAAGCGCTCTGGCTTTCGGCGACTTCGGCATTTCTGGCGCTCTTTACGCTCGGCGGCCACGCCGAGGACCGCGTCGTCAATGTCTTCAACTGGTCGGACTATATCGACCCCTCGGTCATCGACGATTTCACCAAGCAGACCGGCATCAAGGTGGTCTACGACACGTTCGATTCCAATGAGATCCTGGAAACCAAATTGCTTGCCGGCGGCAGCGGCTATGACGTCGTCGTCCCGAGCGGCAATTTCCTTGCCCGCCAGATCCAGGCCGGCGTGTTCCAGAAGCTCGACAAGTCGAAACTGCCGAACCTCTCCAACATGTGGGACACGGTTTCGGAACGGACCGCCAAATACGATCCGGGCAATGAATATTCGATCAATTACATGTGGGGCACGGTCGGCCTCGGCTACAACATCAAGAAGGTGCAGGCAGCGCTCGGCACCGACAAGATCGACAGCTGGGACGTGTTCTTCAATCCGGAAAAGCTGGCCAAGCTGAAGGATTGCGGCGTCTATGTCCTGGATTCGCCGACCGACATCTTCCCGACCGCCTTCAAATATCTCGGCATCAATCCTGAGACCACGTCGCCGGACGATTTTGCCAAGGCCGAGGAATTGATGATGAAGATCAGGCCCTACATCAGGAAGTTCCATTCCTCCGAATACATCAACGCTCTGGCCAATGGCGATATCTGCCTGGCGGTTGGCTGGTCGGGCGACGTGTTCCAGGCGCGCAACCGCGCCGAGGAGGCCAAGCAGGGCGTCGAGATCGGCTACGCCGTGCCGAAGGAAGGCGCCGAAATGTGGTTCGACCAGATGGCAATCCCTGCCGATGCGCCGCATGTCGCCGAGGCACATGAGTTCCTGAACTATATGATGAAGCCGGAGGTGATCGCCAAATCGTCGAACGCCGTGCTCTATGCCAACGGCAACAAGGCTTCCCAGCAATTCGTCGACAAGGCGCTTCTGGAGGATCCCGCTGTCTACCCGGACGCCGCGACCTTGCAGAAGCTCTTTACGATCTCGCCCTACGATCCCAAGACCCAGCGCGTCATCACGCGCACCTGGACCAAAATCGTCACCGGTCAGTAGTCAGTCCGAGGAGGCCCGGCAGTCACCCTGCCGGGTCTCCTTCTTTTCGATGGGGCAAAACAGCAGCGGAGTGGCACATGAAATCGCTTGGCAGCATCCGCAGGGATTTCGCGCCTTGGAACGATCCGAACGCCAAGCCATACATTCAGTTCGACAACGTCTCCAAGAAGTTCGGCGACTTCACCGCCGTCAACAATCTCTCGCTGACCATATTCGAGCGCGAGTTCTTCGCCCTGCTCGGCGCCTCCGGTTGCGGAAAATCGACGCTGCTCAGGATGCTCGCCGGCTTCGAGGAGCCGACGGCCGGCCGCATCCTGCTCGACGGCCAGGATCTGCGCGGCATCCCGCCTTATCGCCGGCCGGTCAACATGATGTTCCAGTCCTATGCCCTGTTTCCGCATATGACGGTGGAGAACAACATCGCCTTCGGCCTCAAGCAGGAAGGGATGGCCAAGCCAGACGTCGAAAAGCGCGTCGCCGAGATGCTCAAGCTGGTCAAGCTCGAGCAGTTCGCCAAGCGCAAGCCGCACCAGCTCTCCGGCGGCCAGCGCCAACGTGTCGCGCTCGCCCGTTCGGTCGCCAAGCGGCCGAAGGTGCTGCTGCTCGACGAGCCGCTCGGCGCGCTCGACAAGAAGCTGCGCGAGGAGACGCAGTTCGAACTGATGGACCTTCAGCAGGAACTCGGCCTCACCTTCGTCGTTGTCACCCACGACCAGGAAGAGGCCATGACCATGGCCGACCGTATCGCCATCATGGACAAGGGCGAGGTCATGCAGGTCGCGACGCCGGCGGAAGTCTACGAGGCCCCGGCGTCGCGCTTCGTCGCGCATTTCGTCGGCAACGTGAACATGTTCGAGGGCAAGGTTGCCGAACGGACGGACAAGACGGCGCGCATCACCGGAGCGACCGGCGCCCAGATCCTCGTCGAGAATGCCGGCAATGCCGCCGCCGCGGGCGCCGATATCGTCTTCGCGATTAGGCCGGAGAAGATCAAGGTGTCGTCCAAGAAGCCGGCCGATGGCGTCAATGCGCTGGAGGGCGAGGTTTACGACATCGCCTATCTCGGCGACATGACCGTCTATCACGTCCGGCTGGACGACGGGCAACTCGTGCGGGCAAGCGCCTTGAACGCGGCGCGCATCACCGAGGACCCGCTGACCTGGAACGACCGCGCCTGGGTCTCTTTTCGGCCGGATGCCGGCGTCGTACTGACGCGGTAGGGGGCTGACATGTCCGACATCGCCGCCACCGACGCCGCCCTACCGGCCGCGGCAAAACCGTTGCTGGCGCGGCTGGGCGCCGGCTTCGTCAACCGTCTCGTCATCTTCATTCCCTATCTCTGGCTGCTGTTCTTCTTCCTCGTCCCCTTCATCATCGTCTTCAAGATCTCGTTGTCGCAGACGGCGATCGCCATGCCGCCCTATACGCCGGTGCTTGATTTCAGCGATGGCGTCTCCGGCTTCTTCGCGGGCTTTCGCGATCTCAACTTCGACAACTATGCCTGGCTGACGCAGGACGCGCTCTACTTCAACGCCTATGTCACCAGCTTGATCATCGCGGCGATCTCGACCGTGCTGACGCTGATCGTCGGCTATCCCATAGCCTACGGCATGGCCCGCGCGCCGGCGACGATCCGCCCGACCTTGCTGATGCTGGTCATCCTGCCGTTCTGGACCTCGTTCCTGATCCGGGTCTATGCCTGGATCGGCATCCTGAAGCCCGAGGGGCTGCTCAATCAGTTGCTTCTGTCGCTGCATCTGATCAACCAGCCGCTGGTCATCCTCAACACCTATACGGCGATTTTCATCGGCATCGTCTACTCCTACCTGCCGTTCATGGTGCTGCCGCTCTATTCGTCGCTGGAAAAAATGGATTATTCGCTGATCGAGGCGGCCAAGGACCTTGGTTGTCCGCCGACCAGTGCATTCTGGAAGATCACGTTCCCGCTGTCATTGCCCGGCGTCATCGCCGGCTGCCTGCTGGTGTTCATTCCGGCGGTCGGCGAATTCGTTATTCCCGATCTGCTTGGCGGTTCGCAGACGCTGATGATCGGCAAGACGTTGTGGAACGAGTTCTTCGCCAATCGCGACTGGCCGGTCTCTTCAGCCGTTGCGGTCATCCTGCTGCTGTTGCTGACGGTCCCGATCATGATCTTCCAGCAAGCCCAGGCGAAGGCGCAGGAGCAGGACAAATGAACAGCAGCTGGAGCCGCTTCAACATCACCTCGATCGTGCTCGGTTTCGCCTTCCTCTATCTGCCGATCGTGCTGCTCATCGTGTTCTCCTTCAACGAATCCAAGCTGGTCACCGTCTGGGGCGGCTTTTCGACCAAATGGTACGTGTCGCTGTTCCACAATCAGGGCCTCATGGACGCCACCTGGGTGACGGCGCGCGTCGGCGTCATTTCGGCCACGGCGGCGACCGTGCTCGGCACGTTGGCGGCGCTGACGCTGACACGCTACACGCGTTTCCGGGGCAGGGTACTGTTCTCCGGCATGGTGTTCGCGCCTTTGGTCATGCCCGAAGTCATCACCGGCCTGTCGCTGTTGCTGCTCTTCGTCGCTGTCGGCCTCGACCGGGGCTTCCTCACCGTCACACTCGCACACACCACCTTGACGATGTGCTTCGTCGCCGTCGTCGTGCAGTCGCGCCTCGTATCTTTCGACCGCTCGCTCGAGGAGGCGGCGATGGATCTCGGCGCGCCGCCGGTCAAGACATTCTTCCAGATCACGCTGCCCGTCATCCTGCCCGCGATCGTGTCGGGGTGGATGCTTGCCTTCACGCTCTCGCTCGACGACCTGGTCATCGCCAGCTTCACCTCGGGGCCGGGTGCGACCACGCTGCCGATGAAGATCTACAGCCAGGTTCGTCTCGGCGTGACACCGGAGATCAACGCCGCCTGCACCATTCTGATCGCGGTCGTCGCGGTCGGCGTCATCGTCGCTTCGCTTGCCAATAAGCGTCGCGAGGTCCAGCGCCATCGCGACGAGCAGGCCGCCCAACGCGGCTGAGCATGATCCCGAAAAGTGGGCACCGGTTTTCGCGGACAAACGGTTCCGTTTGTCCAGAGATCATGCCCGAATAGGCTGAGCATGATCCCGAAAAGTGGGAACCGGTTTTCGCGGACAAACGGTTCCGTTTGTCCAGAGATCATGCTTGAACAACGAGGCCGAAAGGCTGCTTATTCGCCCGACACGCCGCGGTTGATCGGCGAAATGAACGGCGTGCTCCATGTCCCCCCAACGAAGAAGGACGATTGCTTGGGGCCTTGCTGGCCGTTTGCCTGCGTGGCGACCTGGTCCGGCTGGATGACACCGCCTGACAGCGCCAGCCCCCGTCCGGCATAGGAGGCGATGCCGGAAAGCCAGATCTTGTATTTCGCCGAATTGGCCTCGGCCTTGTCCAGCCTCGCCACGCCTTTCGAGATGGTGGCCTTCAGTTCGGCGCCATCGATCGGCAGTGTCCCGTCCGAGACGTCGTCAAGTGCGAAGAAGCCGCCCTGTTCGGTATGCTTGAGAAAGGCCGGCAGGTTGAACTTGCTGAGCGCGCCTGGCCCGAAGGTCGCCGAAACCGAGCCGTCGGCGGTTTCAAAGATCGAGTCCCAGGTCCTGCCCGGCCCTTTGAGGATGACGGACACGGTCCCCGTGCCGACCGGCACCAACCGCGTCATCCCGGCCGCCGTGCCGAAAGCGCCGCCATCGATATCGGAAGCCAGCAGCCGGATCTCGACCTGGCTGCCCTCGGGCTTGCGGTCGAAGCGAAGGCTGCTCTGGATGTTGCCGCCAAAGGCCGAGGCATCGGAAATGTCGAAAACGGACAGGCCATCCTTGACCTGCGCCGTGGCGGCGACGTCGGCAAGCTGGATGGAGCCTGCCGTGGCGTGCGCCGCCGACAGCCTGAGGTCGAGATTGACCCGGTCGGCGAAATTCGTGTCGACTTCGCTTGGACCTGCCCCGCTTGCCGGCCCGAGCGGCGTGAAGGCGGACAGGAACGACCTCAGATCGAGCGTGTCGAAGGCGAGCGTGCCGGAGATCACCGGCTGTGCGTCGCCAAGCGACAGGTCCAGCGCACCCATGCCTGGGTTATTGTCGAGGGAGAGTGCGGTGTTCTCGAATTTGACGCGCCCCGCCGTCGCGGTCACCTTGCTCGAGATGCTGACGGAGCCGATCGCGGCGCCCGGCGCGATATCGGCCTGCGACCATTCGAGCACACGCCGCAACGAGGGCGCTGAAAACTTGGCCTGGCCGTCGAAATAGGCGTTTTCGGACATGCTGGCCGTGCCGTCGAAGGAGAAGGTGGCGGGCGCCGCCTTGAACGACAGGGTGAGCGGGGCCATGCCGCCGGCAAACAACACCAGCGGCTTCGGCGATGCGGCATCCACGGCGACGCTTTCGCCGCGCCAGATGCCGGTCGCCGAGAGCGTCGCATTGCTGTTCATCGCCGCCCATGTCGCCTGGCCGCTCAGGCTACTCAGCACCTCTTCGTCCTTGCCGTTGACGGACGCCACCATGCGGCCGTCCCTGAACTCCACCGTGCCGAAAGTGTCGGCCGGTAGCTTGTCAAGATCGGGTTTGGCGGGGTCCGCACCGACCACGCCGCGCGCCACGTCGATGGCGCGTGCGATGCGGCCGCCGGTCGGAGCGGTGGGCAGGAACAGGCCGCTCGCCGTGCGCTGGACCCTGATCGTCGGCCGCACCAGCCGCGCCGTGGAAAACACCACGTCGCCGCGCAGCGCCGCCATGGCCGAGAGGTCGACCTCGACCCGTTCGGCCTCGACGACCGGCGGTGCGTCGACGTCGGTCCACTTCGAAAGCGTCACATCCGTCAGGATCGCCCGGAAGTTCGGCCAGACCTCGATGCGCGGCGAGCCTTCGATGGCAACCCGGAAACCGCTCCAGGCACTCAATTCCCAGGCGATACGATCGCGCACGATACGCGTCGAAGCGATCAGCGGCAGGGCGGCGACCACCAGCGCGATGACGATCACGGCAGCGCCGATCGCCCATGTTCCGCGTCGGATCAAAGATGATGGCATATCGCCCCGTATGCTTTCGTTCCGACAAAAATCGTCCGGCGGGTGTAAACCCGGTCGTCACCACGACTTCCAGTCGTCACTACGACTTCTAGTCGTCACTACGACTTAGGGTCGAGGCATTTCAAGTCTTTATGGCCCGGCGATGGCATTTGCGCACATCTGGACGCCTCGGCCGAACAAAATCTTGCTCTGCTGCGGCGCAATATGCATAAGCGGTGGCGATCCTGGGAGGACCCATCATGGCTGCCGAAGTACCACTCTGGACCCCGACGCAGGACCAGATTGACGCTGCGCCGCTGACCGCCTTCATGAAGGCCGCCGCTGCAAAAAGCGGCATATCCGTGACTTCCTATGCCGACCTTCACCGTTGGTCGGTGGCGGACCGCGAAGCGTTCTGGAGCCTGGTCTGGGATTTTTGCGGCATCGTCGGCGACAAGGGCAGCGCCGAAAGCGAGCGTGTGCTCGTCGCTGGCGAGAAGATGCCGGGAGCGGCCTTCTTTCCCGACGCGATGGTGAATTTCGCCGAGAACCTCCTGAAGAAGACCGGAGCAGGAGAGGCGATCGTGTTTCGCGGCGAGGACAAGGTCGAGCGCCGGCTGTCCTGGAACGAACTGCATGCGCTCACCTCGCGCTTCCAGCAACTCTTCTTGTCGCTCAAGGTCAAGAAAGGCGACCGTATCGCTGCGATGATGCCCAACATGCCGGAAACAGTCGCCGCGATGCTCGCGACCGCCTCTATCGGCGCGGTGTGGTCGTCCTGCTCACCGGATTTCGGCGAGCAGGGCGTTCTCGACCGGTTCGGGCAGATCGAACCCGTCGTCTTCATCGTTCCCGATGGTTACTGGTACAACGGCAAGGCGATCGAGGTCGCCGACAAGATCGCCGCGGTGGCGGCAAAGCTGGACACTGTCCGCAAGGTGGTGGTCGTTGACTATCTCGGCACCTCGGCCGATGTCGCTGATACGATCGATAAGGCCGTGGCGATGGAAGAGGCGCTGTCGCCCTTCGCGGTCAGGCAGGTCACCTTCGAGCGGCTGCCGTTCGCGCATCCGCTCTACATCCTGTTCTCGTCCGGAACGACCGGTATCCCCAAATGCATCGTCCATTCGGCCGGCGGAACGCTGATCCAGCACCTCAAGGAACATCGCCTGCACGCAGGCCTGTTCGACGGCGACCGCTTCTTCTACTTCACCACCTGCGGCTGGATGATGTGGAACTGGCTGGTGTCGGGCCTCGCTTCGGGCGCGACGCTGCTGCTCTATGACGGCTCGCCTTTCTACCCCAATGGCAATGCGCTGTTCGACTTCGCCGACGCCGAGAAGATGACCTTCTTCGGCACCTCGGCGAAATTCATCGATTCGGTACGCAAGGCCGGCCTCAAGCCGATCCAAAGCCATGATCTGTCGACCGTGCGCGCCATCTCCTCGACGGGCTCGCCGCTGTCGCCCGAGGATTTCCGCTTCGTCTACGACGGGATCAAGAAGAACGTGCATCTGGCATCGGTCTCCGGCGGTACCGACATCGTTTCCTGCTTCGTCCTCGGCGTCCCGACTGAACCGGTATGGACCGGCGAGATCCAGGGACCAGGCCTCGGCCTTGCTGTCGACGTCTGGGACGACGACGGCAAGCCGGTCAGGCAGGAGAAAGGCGAACTAGTCTGCACCAAGGCGTTCCCGGCAATGCCGATCGGCTTCTGGAACGACCCCGAGGGCAAGAAATACCGGGCTGCGTATTTCGAGCGCTTCGACAATGTCTGGTGCCACGGCGACTTCGCCGAGTGGACCGCTCATGGCGGCATGATCATCCACGGCCGCTCCGACGCGACGCTCAATCCGGGTGGTGTGCGCATTGGTACGGCGGAGATCTACAATCAGGTCGAGCAGATGCCGGAAATCCTGGAGGCGCTCTGTATCGGCCAGGATTTCGACAATGACGTGCGTGTGGTGCTGTTCGTGCGGCTGGCCGCCGGCGTTCAGCTCGACGAGGATCTGGAGAAGCGCATCCGGGCGAAAATCCGCGCCGGCGCTAGCCCGCGCCACGTGCCGGCCAGGATCGTGGCCGTGTCAGACATTCCTCGCACCAAATCGGGCAAGATCACCGAGCTTGCGGTGCGCGACGTCGTGCATGGCCGCGCCATCAAGAACAAGGAGGCGCTCGCCAATCCCGAGGCGCTCGAGCTGTTCAGAAACCTGCCGCAATTGGCCGAGTGACCGCCCCGCCCGGCATGGTTAATCAAATCTGCCGCGCGAATTTACCTAGATTTCACGAGTGGTACACATTCGTAAATTTTTTCGGGACCTGGTAAGGACTTGTTAAGGCCCGGCGTCGATAGTCGCACGTAACTTGAGGGAGAAATCCCGTTCCTCAGCCCCCGGAGGATCTGAATTCGCTCAAGCCCCCGTTGTGACAGCAAATCCCATCTTTCAAGGCGTCCTGTTGGGCGCCTTTTCTTTTTCAGGCGGTTGGATGGACGGGAGCTTGCCTATTCCGCAAGCACGCGCGTCGACGGGAACGCGATCTCGACCAGGGTTCCTTCGCCGGGCGTCGAGGTGATGATAAAACGGGCGCGGTTCGCTTCAACCATCGCCTTGGTCAACGGCAGGCCGAGACCGGTGCCGTCGCCGCGCCCCCGTTTCAATGCATTGATCTGTTTGAACGGCTTCAACGCCTGCTCGATCTCGGCTTGGCTCATACCGATGCCGGTGTCGCGCACGCGCATGACGACATCGCCTGATGTCTCATAGGCGGTCGAGACGATCACCTGGCCGCCGGCCTGGGTATAACGGATGGCGTTCGACAGGATGTTGAGGGCAATCTGGCGCACGCTGCGCAGGTCCGCCACCACTTCCGGCAGTCGCGACGCGAAGCTGGAGCGAATGATGACGCGCTCGCGGTTGGCCTGCGGCTGCATCATCGCCACCGTCTCGGCCAGTGTGTCGTTGAGCGACACCGCTTCATAGGCCATTTCCTGCTGGCCGGCCTCGATCTTGGAGATGTCGAGAAGGTCGTTGACGAGATCGAGCACATGATTGCCCGATCGGTTGATGTCGCGCAGGTAATCGCGGTAGCGGTCATTGGCCACCGGCCCGAATTTCTCGTCCACCATCAGTTCGGAAAAGCCGATGATGGCATTGAGCGGCGTACGGATCTCGTGGCTGATGCGGGCGAGGAAATCCGTCTTCTGCGAGGAGGCGCGCTCGGCCACCGCACGCGCCTGGGTCAGGTCCTCCTCGGCCCGCTTCCACTGCGTGATGTCGCGCACTACCGCGCAAAAGCCGCTGTCGTTGGGCAGCCGGCCGATGGTCATGAACAGGGGAATGAAGCGGCCCTGCGCCTCGCGGCCGATGACTTCGCGGCCGTCGTTCAGGACGCTCGCCACGCCGGGCTCGGACAGGCCGTCGAGATAATCGCGCGCCGCGCGCTGGCTTTCGATGGCGAACAGCGAGGCGAACGGCTTGCCGGTCACGTCGTCGCTATCGAAGCCGAACAGCGCCTCGGCTGGACGGCTTATGGAACGGATCGCGCCGTCACGGCCGATCAGCACGACGCCGTCGGTGGCGGTATCGATGATGGTGCGCATCTCGGCGATGCGCGCCTTGAGCTCGGAAATATCGGGCTGCGTCTGCTCGTCGCCGGCCGCATGCAGTGCCGCCGGTGCCTCATCCTCGCCCGAACGGCGCACCACCAGCATCAGCGCCTTGCCGTCGCGCCACGGCACCGAGCGCAGGATAGCCTCGATTGGAAATTCCTGCCGGCCATGCGTCTTCAGCCGCAACGCCCGGTCGGCGCCCTCGGCGGCGCCATCATGGCCATAGGGATCGGCAAACAGCGCGCCCAGCCCGCCGGCATCCGCCAGTTCATCGAGCGTCTCATAGCCTGTCAGGACGAGAAACTCCTCGTTGGCGTAATGAAGTTCATCCCCGGAATGGATGAGCAGCGGCACGGGCAGCTTGCTCAGGAGCGAGGTGTCGGGAGCCTTGCTCTCGTCTCCGACCGCAAAGGCCGACGGCACGAACCCTTCGAGCTTGAGCGGAGGCACTTTGAGGCGTGGCCGCTCGACCGGAGCCTCCACCGCGTCGCTTGTGCCGGCGGCCCCCTCGGCGGTTGCGGCCTGCTCATCGGACGCGGACGCTTCCTCGTCCCCGACCCAGTCCTCACTGTCCTCGGCATCGCGAAAATCGGCCGATGTCATGCTCTCGTCGTCGGCAATGTCATCGTTGGCGCCGGCGACGGTCGGTTCGCCTGCCGCCGCGACGGGCTCTTCGCTCTCCCGTTCCGTCTGCGCCGCCGCCGGTTCGGAAGCCGGGGTCTCGTCATTGTTGTCGGCGATCGGCGCTGGTTCCTCGCTCCGCTCGGCATAGTCGAGCAGCGAACCCGTCACTCCGGCTACCGTGTCGGCGGGCTCCTCATCAGCCGTTTTGTCCGGCCGTTCGCCATCGAGCCGGGCGAGGTCCTCTGCATCCTCGGCATCGACATCGGTTTCGGACGGCTCGGCCGGTGCGGCTTCGCCCTTTGGCGCAAGGTTTTTGCGGGCGTCCGCTGGTTTCTCGGACGGCCCCGCCGGCGTTGCCGCCTCCGGTTGCCCGGCATCGTCCGGACCCGGTCTTTCGGCCTCCGGCTCGGCCGGGCTGCTTTCCTTCTTCAGCCGCTCGCCGATCTCGCGGAAGGCGCTGCGTTCCAGGGTCGACAGACCCTTGTCGTTAGCCGGCTGGCGATGTTCGGCCAGACGGATCACCTTGTCGGCAAAGCGGCGTTCAGGCTTCGGCACGATGGTCAGCGCCGGCACCTCGCCCCGGAACGGGTCCGATGGCTTCAACTCCTCGGTCTTCGGTTCCTCGGGTGCGGGTTCGACCGGTTCCGACGCCGGGGGTGCCTCGCTGTTGGGCACCAGCGCCATGCCGATCGCTTCAGGATCGACGACGGCGTCGCCGGCGCGGGCGACGCCGAAACCGCGGAAGCCCTCGAAGGCACGGCTGCGGCCATAGACGGGCAGGGCCGCCAGGTCGACGGGGATCTTCAGGTCCGTGCCGACGACCGGCCACAGCACGGAACGGCCGGACCAGGTGTCGCGCCGCTCCAGGAGACCGGCGATCTCGCCGGACGCATCCAGCCCGAAGGCCGCCGCGACGTCCCTGAAGCGCCGGCCGATGACATCCGCTGCCGGCTTGCCGACGACGTCGGCGAATTCCGGCGACAGCGCGCTGAACCTGCCCTCGGCGTCGGTGCGCCAGACGAAACGCATCGGCGCCGCCGTGCGATCCACGGTCCTGGCGGCCGGGGCTGCCAGGCTAGGTAGAGGCTGGACATCGTGCTTCGCGTTCTCGGCTGGACCTTCGGCGACAGCTGACGAAGGTGCAGCTTCGGCATCCGGCGCGGCTGGGCCGCGCGCATGCCTCCCGTCCTCGCCGGCATTGAAATACCAATGGTCGTGCTGTGCCGGCGTACCGCTTGCCGCCGGTTGTCCGGGTTCTGCCGACGCCGGCTCCTGCACGGCCGCTTTGGCAGCGGCTTGTGCCTCCGGTTCCGAGATGTCCTTGGCGACGCCCTGTGAGCGGTCAGATCCTTCGGAACGCTCGGCCGCTGGAATTCCCTCCGCCAGCGCACCGTCGTCGAGTCTGTTTTCGTCGATCACCACCAGCAAATGCCGCTCAGGCGTCAGTCGGGCGAGGCCCGCCGGATAGGATGTGCCGCCGCCCGGGACCAGGCGCTTGACGATGCGGTCGCTCTCATTCGCGACGTCGGCCACCAGCGCGGCCAGCGTCGCGGGCTCGATGCCGAGCTGCGAAAAGCTCTCCGATGCCGCTTCGACATTGCCGCTGGCGTCGATGAAGGCGATGAAATGACCATCTTCCGTGAAGCCGCTGATGGCCCTGCCGGCGATTTCGGCCGCACTGCGCGAGCCGGTCTGGGCCGCCGGCACCGCCAGCATGATGGCGTTCTCGCCGTCGGGCAGCGCCACAGCACTTGCAAGGAAACCGATGGCGCGGCTGGACATGCCGGTCGCCAGCCTGACCGTGATGGTGCGGTCGCTGCCGATGTCGGGAAATCCACTGGTTGCCATGATCTGGCGGCGGGCGATCAGCGGCAGCCGTGCCTCGGCGCCGATGATGCTTTCGATGTCGGGATAGCCGAACACCGCGGCACCCGGTCCATTGGCCCAGATCACCTGCTCCAGATTCGCCGACAGGATCGCGATCGCGTCGCCGGCGGCGAAGCGCTGGCGGACCGCGTCGAGCACGGCGACGTCAAGAAAGGAATATTCGGACGGCATGCGCTGGCGAAATCCTCATGCAGCGGGCATTTTTGCAGTTAACGCTTTGTTAATAAAAGCCGGCGGCGCGAAGGTCCACAAGCCAGAACGTGCATAGGCCTGAATTTCGGCTCTTGGTTAACGGCCGAAACGGAATCTATGGTGCAGTGCAACAAAGATATTGCAATGCACAAAAATTGCCTTTATATTGCCATCATACATGAACGAGACGGCTTTCCGTCAAAGCCGCTACCGCTGAAAAGGATGGAAAATGTCCAGGACTAAGACTGCCGAGACCATCGAAAACGTTGAATTCCCGAGCTTTGACGCTTCCAAGGCCACCGACCAGATCCGCGCTTTCGCCGAGAAGGGCGTCGAGCAGTCGAAGGAGGCTTACGCCAAGCTCAAGACTGGCGCCGAGGAGACCCAGAAGGCCCTGGAATCCACATACGAGTCCGCCAAGACCGTTTCCAGCGACCTGTCGCTCAAGACCGTTGCCGCACTGCGCGCCAATGCCGAAGCGGGCTTTTCGCATCTCGAGGCGCTGATCGGCGCCAAATCGCTGTCGGAAGTCGTGGAGCTGCAGACCGCGTTCCTGCGCAAGCGCGTCGAAATGACCGTCGAGCAAGCCAAGGAGTTCCAGACCGTCGCCTCCAAGGCGGCCGAGGATGTCTCCAAGCCGATCAAGACCGTTTTCGAGAAGGCGATGAAGGACATCAAGGCCGCCTAATATTTGCGCATGATCGGAAGATGTAACAAAAGGTCGCATTTTCTTCGAAATGATCGTGTGTATGATGGCAGCCATCAACGAATACCCGGTCGGCGGAACCTCCTCCCTCCGCCTCCGGGGTGACCAGCCAGCACCTCCTCCCGCTGGCTCGTAACAGGAAAAGGCCGGCACCTCCTCCCGCCGGCCTTTTTCTTGTCCGCAGATCCGCTTCCATGTGGGCAAGTGACCTTTGCTTTGCAAAAGCCTTGAATTAAAATCCATAAGCCCGTAAGGACGCATCGCCGAACGACAGAGCGCTCGAGGGGACTATGTTCCGCCGATCCCGCTCAGGCAGACGTGCCGTTGTAGCTCAGCTGGTTAGAGCGCCGGATTGTGGATCCGGAGGTCGCTGGTTCGATCCCAGCCAACGGTACCATCGGCTTTCCTCTAAACAACTGGTTTGCTAATAAAATTTTGACCGTGGACTTCCGGGCTTGCTCTGTAAAGTGACAGCCTGCTCAGGCTGTCGAAACCGCCGAAGTGATCCATATGCATGTGCGTCACGAAGACGTGCGAGATCCGCAGGAATTCGGGCGGCGAAAGCCTCGAAAGATCTCCGAGATCGAACAGCATGGCCCTGTTGCGGAAGCGGAAATCCAGTAGCAGGCCCGGATCGGAAAAGGTTCGTTCACCAAGCGCGGCTGGACAAAAAGCGTGACTGGGAGAAGACCGCCGCGAGCGATGCTGGCTTCCTCCGTTCAGCTTCTCTTTGCCCGACCGGCATATTGGTCGACCGCGCCGGCCATCTGGAGCATGAGTGTGTCCATGGAGATGGAATTCCCGCCATAGGGATAGAAGTCGGATTTATCGCCTTTCTTCCATTTCTCCCGCAGCTCGGGTTCGGTGATGTCCCAGTCGCGATAGGTCCTTTGCGCCAGTTCGCGCAGTTCTGCGTGCAATTCGGCGGTGGAGGGGCGGCCCCAGTAATAGTAACCGTTGTAGACCTTGAAGACTTCGAGGTCCCGCCCGAGCACGATCGTGTGCGGGATCATCACGTCGTGCGTGGTGTCGGTGTATTCCTTGATGTCCAGGTCCTTCTGCACGAGCCGTTCCTCGTCATAAAGAAAGGGCCAGGGCGCGGAGGTCTGCTGGCGGTAATTGTTGGTCGTATGCCAATCATCCGTGGTGATCGTGACGAGCTGTGTGTAGCCGACGACCAATTGCGAGTGAAACCGCACCAGTTCGAGCATTTGCTGCCGGTCTTTCGGACAGAAGAACCCACGCGTCAGCATCACGATCATCAGCTGGTCGCCCTGCAGGTCCGACAGCCGCCGTGGTGTCTTGGTGTGGTCGGGAAGAACGTAGTCGGGGAACTTCGCGCCAGCCACAATGTCTTGTCTCATTTTCAGTCGCTCCCATCGATCCGGTTCTGTAACTCCCGAACAAAAGACTCCCCCCCCATGTTCCTTGATTCCAGGCAAGCCGATATGACGGCCGTCTGCCGTCGAACCGGCGACCCCATCGAGAGCGCATCCAAGTCGAGTTCGCCATCGACGATCGGCTTGCCGCCCTTTTCCAAACTCGAGCTTCGACCGGTTTTCGGTGCCTGCTTTTGAGTTCGTCAATCACTCCCTTGATCATCGCTAAACGGATTTCCGCGTAACCGCCGTGTAGCGCGTGATGGCACCCTCGTCGGGATCCTCTCGCTGAAAATGCACGGTAGCGTCGGCTGCGGCCGACAATCCGCCGCTCTCAAAGTGTCGGCTCGGGAGAACGTGTTGTAGCCCGGCAAAACCGCAGCGCTGATCCGTTCAGCGAATTCCGCTGGCCAGTCACCAGGCCGAAATACGGACGCGCCGGTCACGCCATGCGTGATGACCTTGGTCATTGCCAGCCGGGTAGGAAGCACGCCGCCAAAGAAATCTTTTGGGCCTGCGAGGGACGCTGCGGATGTTCCGATGATCCACACCTTTGGGCTACATGCCCTGCAAAAGTTCGAGATCATCACACATGCGGTGTAACGAACCAGGTCATTGGCCAGAAGCTGAGGAGGTGCCAGTATATGGACCAGCGCACGCTTTGCGCGGTTAGGCCATGGCCGTCCTCTAAATCGCGAGATTGCAGATAGGTCCCATCATGCCCCCTGCTTTTATGACATCGAAGTTGGCAACCGTCGTGGCGATGATTGCTACCGTCGCCATTCTTTACGTCGCCAAGGAGGTCCTGCTGCCATTGGCAATAGCGGTCCTTCTCACATTTGCGTTGGCGCCGATTGTTTCTTTGCTCCGAAAGTTGAAGCTGCCGCGAATGATCGCTGTGCTTGGCGCGGTTGCATCGGCCTTCGTCCTCGTGTCGCTGTTCAGCCTGATCGTTGCCACGCAGGTGAGCCAGGTCGCGCAGGACATTCCGACATACCAATCCAACATCCTCGAGAAGATTCGGACTTTGAAAGAAACAGGATCCGAAGACGGCCTTATCAGCCGGCTCGGCAAGGTGTTCGAGCGCGTCAACACTGAGATAAACAAATCCCAATCCAGCGGGCAGGCAGATGTGGAGCAAACCACGAAGCAGCAGGATCCGCTTCTGGTTCAGATATTCTCGCCCCAGCGTCCGATAGAGACGCTGAGGAACATCATCGAGCCGCTGATCGGACCACTCGCCACGACCGGCCTTGTCATCATCGTGGTGATTTTCATGCTGCTCGAGCGTGAAGAATTGCGGGATCGATTCATTCGCCTTGTGGGCTACAGCGATCTCCATCGCACGACCCAGGCATTGCAGGATGCAGGCAGTCGCGTCGGACAATATCTGCTCATGCAATTGGTCGTGAACATCGTCTACGGCGTGCCCCTTGCGATAGGTCTTTGGTTTCTTGGCATTCCCAATGCCCTGCTATGGGGCATGTTGGCCGTTGTCTTGCGTTTCGTACCCTTTATCGGTCCGGTTATCGCGGCGGTGATACCTTTGTTTCTTGCCTTCGCAGTGGCTCCCGGCTGGAGCTTACTGGTATGGACTGGCGCTCTCTTCATCTTGGCAGAGCTCGTAATCAGCAACATCGTCGAGCCCTGGCTTTACGGCTCGCACACGGGCCTCTCGCCGCTGGCGATCATCGTAGCCGCCGTTTTCTGGGCTTGGCTATGGGGCCCGGTCGGCTTGGTGCTGTCGACGCCGTTGACCGTCTGCCTTGTCGTGCTTGGACGGCACGTGCCCCAGTTCGAATTCCTGCAGATCCTGTTTGGCGATGAGCCGGTGCTTGACCCGAAGGAGCGTCTGTACCAGCGGCTTCTTGCCGACGATATCGACGAAGCCACCGACAACGCGGAAGAAATGCTCGAGGAGAAATACCTGATCGAGTTCCACAGCACGGTTGCGATTCCGGCGTTGCTGCTTGGTGAACAGGACCGGGCTCGGGGCGCACTGACGGCAAGTCAGTTGGCGAACCTTGCCGAAAACGCCCGCACCCTGGTGGCCAACCTCAACGAGATCGCCGCGGAGGAAGAAGAAGAGGAAGAAGACGAGCACGCGGAAAAAGAAGGCGCGAGCGGGGATCCGGGCGAAGAGGATGAGGATCAAGCCGAGTTTGCGCCTGATCTCCCGGATGGTGCTGGGAAGTCAGTGCTGTGTATCGGCGGGCGCGGAGACCTCGACGATGTGGCCGCTGCGATGCTCGCGCAGGTCATTTCGATCGAGGGTGCGGATTGCGCGGCCGCGAGCCACCGTGACCTCCTCCCCGCGCGGATCCGGAAACTTCCGCTTGAAGCTCGCGACGCAGTCGTCGTGGGCTTCCTCAACCGCGATTCGTTCAAACACGCGGTGTTCGTCGTGAGGCGCTTGAGGCGACTCGCACCGCGTGCACGCATCGGAATCGCGCTCTGGCACGATACCCATGACAAGCCCAGGGCGGATGCGGCGGGCCTCGCCGAGCAACTGGAAGCGGACTTTGTTGCGTTCAACGTGGTCGACTGCGTGACGGGTGCGCTTTCAAACGAAGAACCGCGTCAAGTGAAAAAGAGAAAGCAGAGAAATCTAAGGCGGCCTCGCGTTCGCCAGGGCGTGGCGGCGACGGTGCAATTGGACGATTCGTTGGCTCAGCCGGTGCGGTGATCGTCAACGGCACGGCCTCTTTTTGGACCAACTTCGGCTACCTGATAATGATCATGTGAGCGGTACCTCTGGCACCGGCAGGTAGTTTCGAAAGTTCGCTAGCAATCGCGCATCCACAGCGAACATCCGGGTGTTCGCTCTCCGTTCGACCTTAAGCAGATTCTGAAACAGCTCTTGTTCCGGCCCCAATTACGGAATCCTACCTATCTGTTACATTCGACGACGCGCGCTTTCGACGGTGTTCGAGCAGGAAAGGGCGGTGCCGGATTATCTGCTGCCCGGCTTTCGCTGGGCCTGAAATCTAAACGGAGACGGGTGCGATCAACTCCAGAGAAACGAGTTCGCGCGCGACTTCGTCCCAGTCGGCGCAGATGGTTCGGGCGCCGGCCACGCGCAGTTTCTCGGCATGCCCCGGATAGGTGTGGCCGCCGCCGATGAAGCCGATCGCCGTCATGCCGGCGGCGACTGCGCCCTGCACGCCGAAAGGCGAGTCCTCGACAACCGCGCAGTGCTTCGGTTCGATGCTCATCTGATCCGCGGCGAACAGGAAGATGTCGGGGGCGGGCTTCCCGCGCGCGACCATTGACGATGAGAATATGTTCTCGCCGAAGAATCTCGCGAGCCCTGTGACCGAAAGGCTGTGATGTATCCGCTCCAGCGAGGAGGATGAGGCGACGCAGCGGGGATTGGACAGCCGTTCAAGGAAGGGCTTCAGGCCCGCCATCGGCTGCAGACTTTCGGTGAAGAGCGCTTTCACCTCGTCCCACAAATCCGCGGTCTGGTGCTCCTCAAGGCGATGGCCGGTCGTGAGCCTGATGCGCTCCAGGATATCGGTCTGCTTCATGCCGACGCATTGCAGGACCGCCTGCGGGTCGAGTTCCATGCCGTGTTTCGAATAGACCCGCCCGTAGGCAAGCGCCGCCAGCGGTTCGCTGTCGACCAGCACGCCGTCGCAGTCGAATATGATCAATGTGTCTTGCATGCTCGCTCCGGTTTGCGCGCCAGGTGTCACAGGCCGCGTAGCGCTTCAAGAAGTTCGTCGTGAATGAGCCCGTTCGAGCCGACCTTCTGCGTGTCCTCGTCTGTGGAGTCGACACCTGAAAGCGTGGTGACCTTGCCTCCTGCTGCGCGTAGCAGCGGCATGGCAGCCGCGTAGGACACGACGTCGGCCTTGATCGAAACCGCCGCATCGAGCTGGCCGGCGGCGACCATCGAATGTTCAAAGGCCCCTGAGACGATAACGCGCACGCCGCGCGCGCCGACGCCGAGCCGCCGCACGATCTCTGCGGTGCGCGCCACCTCCTCGGCCGAAAAGTGCGACGTCAGCACGACGGCAATGACCGCATCGGCCAGTCTTGCAGTTGTCGACACATTGGCCGTCTTGCCGTTGACGGTCGCGATTCCGTCGCTGGTGTAGTGCGCCTCGAAGCCGGCGGCGGGCGCGACGGTCAGGCCGATCTTCGTCGCACCCTGCTCCTGATAGGCCATGGTGACGGAGAACCACGGCAGGCCGGACGCGTAGTTTATCGTGCCGTCGAGCGGGTCGACGATCCAGCGGCTTTCGCCCAAGATTCCCGTCGTGCCGGCTTCTTCCGACAGGATGGAAGCTTGCGGCGTAAGCGCGCGCAGCCCGTCGATGACAATGCGCTCCGAAGCGAGATCGGCGGCGGTGACAATGTCCAGCCCTTCCTTGCGCGTGACGTCGAGGCGCTCCTCGCGCATCGACATCAACGTCGCGGCTGCCTTGCGTGCGATGGCATCGGCGTCTTTCAGGATTTGACGGTAGTCGCTCATGTTTCGTTTTTCCCGGGGTAGTCGACATCGGTGATGAAATCGTGGGCGGGGCCGAAATCGCCGATCGGGACGACGTGCGAAACGACACCGGTCTGCGGCGACCAGGCGTGCAGGGCGAAGGCCGGCGGTTCGAAGATGAAGCGATTGGGCTCGCCCGGACGAAGATCGAGCGCGACCTGGTGCGCGACGCCCGGCGCGACGAAGCCGACCGTGCCGGCAAAGCGCGTGGTGATGGGCCGGTGATAGTGCCCGCAGGCCACCCGCTCGATTTCGGCGTGGGACCTGATCATGTCGCGGAAGCCGTCGCCGACGACGCACATCATGATGTCCATGCCGTGCACGCCGACGGGAAAGGGCGGATGGTGCATGAAGACGAAGGTCGGGCGGCCGTCGCCCTCGGCGAGACGCTCACCGAGCCAGGCTTCGCGCCGCTCGCAGATCGCACCACCGTCCTCGCCCGGCTGCACCGTGTCCAGCCCGATAAGGCGGACCGGAAGGTCCTCGATCGTATAATGCAGGAAATCCGGCGACTGGCTCAGATAGGGGAATTTCGGCGCCATCACCTCGCGCATTGTCTCACGCCGGTCGTGGTTGCCAGGAATGACGAAGACGGGCATGGGCAGGGCCGACAGCATGTCGGCGACCAGCGCATACTCTTCCGGGCGACCGCAATCGGCGAGATCGCCGGTGACGAGGACGCAATCGGGCGCCGGATCGAGCGCGGCGACGGTCGCGATGGCGCGACGAGTCATGGTGTTGGTCTGGAGACCCTCATAGGCCATCTGGCCGTCGGGTCGGATATGAAAATCGCTGATCTGTGCAATGAGCATCGGGAGGTCCGGCAGTGTGAAGGGAGGGCTGACACAAGAAGGGCGCCACATCGGCGCCACCTTAAAAAGGGCGCGCCAGCCGAAGCCGGCCGGCGCGCGTGGCATGGCGACTTATTTCATGAGTGCCTGTGTTTCGGAGACGAGGCTGTCGAGCCCGTCCTTGATGGATACGTCGCCGCTCATGACCTTGCTGATGATCTCGCGCTGGGTGCGCCAGATGCGGACCGTGTTGCCCGCCGAATAGCCGGGCCACGGGCGCGACAGTGCCATCTGCTTGGCAACGGTGGCGTAATTCGGGTTCGCTTCGTAGAACGGGCCGAGATAGTCGGTCCCGGTGGCGGCCTTGTTGGTCGGGAGGTAGCCGCTCATCTTCACGACCTGCTCCTGCGCCTTGGGGCCGGTGACGAATTTAAGGAATTCCCAGGCCGCCTTCTGCTTTGCCGGGTCGGAGGCAGTGATCACCGCCGCGTTGCCGCCTGTGGGCAGGCCACCCTTTTCCTTGTCGTCGACCGGGAAGACCGCGGTACGCAGCTTGAATCGGTCGCCGATCAGTTCGGTATCCTGGCTGAGACGGGCAGGCGTATCGAAGAAGATGCCAATCTGGCCGGCGATAAAGGCCTGGCGCGACTGATCCCAGTCGATCAACGGCATGCCGGCATCGGTGACGAAGCTGCGGAAATATTCCAGCGCCTTCAGGCCGTGCTCGTCGCCGAAGGCCACTTTGCCGTCCTTGGTCAGCTCGCCCCCACCCTGCATCAACATGGCGTCCCAGAGCCATTCGTCGGGCCAGTCATGAATATTGTAGGCGAGGCCGGCGATGCCGGAACCGGTGGCCTTGATCTTCTTGGCGAGTTCCATGGTGCCCGGCCAGTCGGTGGGCATGTTGTCGGGATCGCCGCCGGCCTTTTTAACCAGGTCGGCATTGTAGAACATGATCGGCATGGAAGCGTTGAAGGCCAGTCCGTAGAGCTTGCCGTCCACCCGGCCGAGGTCGAGAATGTTGTCGGCGTAGTTGGCGTCGCGCCATTCCTTCGACTCGGCGTCCATCATCGTGCCGAGGTCCAAGATCTGGTTGCGCGCCTTCAGCTTGCCGACCAGTTCATGCAGGACGTGATAGCCCGAATAATAGACGTCGGGCAGGTTGTTGGTGATGGAGGCCCGCAGCATGGCCTGGTGGCCTTCGTCGTAGCTGGCCGCCGGTGCGCGGAACTGGATCTTGATGTCGGGATGTTCCTTCATGAATTCCGCGGCCAGCGGCTCATGGAACTTCGCGAAGGCCGGGAATGCGTAGTAGACGTCGAGCGTCACGGGAGACTGGGCCAGCGCTGTCGACGCCGCTCCCAGCAATACGGCCGAGGCCGCGATGATCTTTGACAGGAATTTCATTAAGGCTTCCTCCGGTTATGCGATTTGCCCGATGCTCTTGAGGCGATGATGCCGCCTTGCCCCGCGAAAGGTGTGGGGGAACGGCGCGACCGGGCTTCTAGCCGCGCCAGTTGTCAGTTTTATTTCACGCCGGTCATCGTGACGCCCTCGATGAAGCGGCGGCGTGCGAACAGGAACGCGAGCAGCAGAGGCGCGGTCAGGATGGTCGCGGCGGCCGTCAGTGCGCCGTAATTGGTGCCGGCTTCGGCGTCCGAGAAGAACATCATGCCGAGCGGCGGCGGCGCCAGGTTGACGTCGGATATGACGATTAGCGGCCAGTAGAGGTCGTTCCAGTGCGCGACGAAGGAAAACACCGCGAAGGCGGCGATCGCCGGCATGGCGCTGGGCGTGACGATGCGCCACACGATCTCGAACTCGCTCATCCCGTCGAGCCGCGCGGCATGAATGATGTCGTCGGGGAAGGAACGGAAAAACTGCCTGAACAGGAAGATCGCGAAGACTGAGAGGAAGAAGGGCACCATCATGGCGAAATAGGTATTCAGCAGGTCCATCTTCGCCAGCGCGATGTAGATCGGCAGCGCCGGCACCTGTTCGGGCACGCATAGGCCGAGCAGGACGAGGACGAAAAGCAGGTTGCGGCCCGGGAACTTCAGCTTGGCCAACGCGTAGGCGCATGGGATGGCGACCAGAAGCTGGATGATGAGGATGCCGCCGCACACTATGACGCCGTTGAGAGCGAAGCGCAGCAGCGGCGCGCTGGTCAGCGCCATCGCATAATTCTCGAAGCCGTAGAAATGCCTCGGCCAGATCCTGAGCTGGGCGTTGAACACCTCTTCCGGCGGCTTGATCGAGGTCACCAGCATCCACAGGAAAGGCAGGAGAATGAACGCCGCGCCGGTGATCAGGATGCCGTGAGTGATGAACAGAGAGGCGAAGCGTCGGCCGGCGGAGCCAGCTGGTGTGGTTGTTGTGCCCCCCATCGCGGGAGCAGTGATGGTTGTGTCGGTCATCAGTAATGCACCCTGCGGTCCATGACGACGGTCTGGAGGATCGAGAAGACCAGAATGAAAATGAGGAAGATGAAGGTGAGGACCGATGCATACGCCATGCGGAAGTACTGGAAGCCTTCGAGGTAGACTTTGTAGAGCAGGACCTCGGTCGATCCCACCGGACCGCCATGGGTCAGCACCGCCACCGTGTCGAACACCTTGAAGGCGGTGATCGAACTGGTGACGATGACGAACATGGTCGTCGGTCCCAGCAGCGGCCACGTGATCGTCAGGAAGCGGTCGATTTCGCCGCCGCAGCCGTCGATCTCGGCGGCTTCGTAGAGGTCCTTTGGAATGGTCGAGAGGCCGGCCAGGAACAGGATCATATTGAAGCCGACCAGTTGCCAGATGCCGATCACGGCAAGCGTCGGCAGCGCCAGCGAGGGATTGCTCAGGAAGGCGACCTCGCCGATGCCGAGCCAGCGCAGCACCGCGCTCACCGGGCCGAGGCTGGGGTGCAGCAGGAACTGCCACACGGTCGCCATGGCGATGAAGGTCGAGGTCACAGGCAGGAAGTAGATGATTTCGTAGAGTGAGCGGGTGCGCTTGCGGCGGTGAACGAGGACGGCGACGAGCAGCGACAGGATCACCGAGCCGGGCAGGACGATCGCGACGTAGACGAGCGTGTTCTTGAGTGCGCGGCGGAATTCCGGATCGGTCAGCGCGTCGGTGATGTTTTGCAGGCCGACATAATGGACATCGACCTCGCCGAGCTCGTAGTCGGTGAAACTGAGATAACCGAGCACGCCGAGCGGCACGAGAATCGTCAGCACCAGCAAAAGCAGGGCAGGCAGCGCGAAGCCGCCGGCGACCAGCCTCTCGATGAAGGCCTGCCGGGCACCGGGCCGGGCGGGCGGAGCGGGTACCGCGGTCAGGCTCATGATGCGCGCGCTCCCTCTGCGAGGCGCAGCTTTCCCTTGGCGGCGGTGGCCGCGTCTTGGGAAACTTGGGGTTCCACGCGGTTTCCTGCGGCATCGAAGACATGGCAGGCCGAGGGATGGAACAAGAGTTCGGTGTTCTCGACCTCACCGTCCGGCACGCCCGCGCCTATGCGCGAGGTCACCAAGATCCCAGGGAGCGAGGGAACATCGAAATGCAGGATCTTCTCGGAGCCGAGATGCTCGCTGCGCCGCAGCTTCGCCGGAAGCGGGACTTGGTCCGCCGACTGGCCCGAGACCGCGCCGGGCAGGATCATTTCCGGGCGGACGCCGATCGTCGCTTTCTCTCCAGCGGGGAGGGCGGTGCCGATCGGCAGAGGCTTTCCGAGCAATTCCAGCCGCCCACCGACCCCCACCGTCACGGGAATCAGGTTGATCGTCGGGCTGCCGATGAACTGGGCGACCTGGACGTTGGCCGGCCTGTCGTAGAGTTCGTCGGGCGTGCCGAGTTGAAGGATGTCTCCGCCTTCCATCATGGCGACCCGGCTTGACATGGTCATCGCTTCGACCTGGTCGTGCGTGACGTAGACGAATGTCGCGCCGAGTCTCTGGTGAAGCTCGGCCAGCTCGCTACGCATGTGGACGCGCAGCTTGGCGTCGAGGTTAGAAAGTGGCTCGTCCATCAGGAAAGCGGCGGGCTGGCGCACCATGGCGCGACCGAGCGCGACGCGCTGACGCTGGCCGCCGGAGAGCTGGGCGGGCTTGCGCTCTAAAAGAGGTTCAATCTGAAGTTGCGCCGCGATGCCCCTGACCTGCTTGCCGATCTCCTGCATCACCTTGCGGCGCCGGGACGAGAATAGGCGGACGAGCGGCAGGCGCTCGTAGAGGCTAAGCCCGGTCATCGTCAGGGGCAGGGCCATGTTGTTGAAGACGGACATGTGCGGGTAGAGCGCGTAGCTCTGGAACACCATGGCGATGCGCCGCTCATGCGGCCTCAGATGATCGATCGGCGCGCCATCGACGAGGATCGAGCCCGAGGTTTGCGGCTCGAGGCCGGCGATGATGCGGATGAGCGTCGATTTTCCGCAGCCGGAGGGGCCGACAAGCGTCAGGAACTCGCCATCGTTGATGGACAGGTTGATGTCTTTGAGAACCCGATGGGGCCCGAAGGACTTCGAAAGGTTCTTTATTTCCACTGCAGCCACTGGGGTTGCTCCGTTTCGCGAACAATTGGGTAGAGGCGCTATCTCGGTGGATAGACCTCATGCACGACATCACCGATGAAAAAGGGTGTGAGGCCCGGAATTTCATGAGGCCGCACGGTGAAATCGGACCCGGAAAAGTCGTAGACGAGCACGCCCAAGGTGGCTTCTCCGGCCATCCCTTCCGGCTGCAAGTGCGCCTCGACGAGGAAGCCGGACGACGGCCCCCACAGGTACCGGACGCCGCCGAGTTGACGATCGTAGAGTTTGTGCAGGTGGCCGCTGGCCACGAAGGCCACGTCGTAGCGGCGCACCATGTCGAGCAGTTGCGCGCGAGGCTCGGGAGTGGGCGCCCAGTATCCAACGTCGCCTTCGGTCGGCTCGCCGATGAAGAGCGGGCGATGGGTGAACCAGCCGATCCGGCGCCCGGACGCTTCGCGCATGGCGTTTTCCAGCCACGCGATCTGCTCCGTTTCGGCCGGCTCGTCGCTGCCGAACAGCATCGAATCGAGTCCGATCAGGCGCCAGCCCTCGATGTCGCGATGCCACCAGTCCGGCCCGAAATGACGTCGCCAGCGGGCCAGGCGTTCTGCGTTGACTGGCTGATAGAGATGCTTGGGCTCGCCCACGTCGTGATTGCCCGGCACGGCGAGATAGGGCAGTCCGATGGAGTCCATCATCTCGGCGCAATAGCGCATGTCCTCCTCGACATCGGCGCCATCCACGGTGACGTCGCCTGTATGGATAACGAGGTCGGCATCGCTTTCCTTCAGCCAGTCGAGGAGCGGCTGGCTGTTGGCATGGAAGTGTCGCTTGCCAGGGCTGAGATGGGTATCGGAAATCTGCACTATTCGCGTCATCGGACGTTCTGGAACCTTTGCCGCGTCTCGCGGCGTTGATCTCGTCGTTTTGAAAAAAGCGCCTGAAGCCGGATGCACTCTTTCCCCTGCCTGTGAAGGTGTGACGACGACGCCGGATTTTTAGGTCCAGGACGCGGCGTCTCCCGCAGGAAAGGCTCACTCGGTTGAAACGGCTTGGACCGGCATATTGAACCTCCCATCGTGTTCTCCGTCCGATGCCCATTGTCAGGGCATTCTGAGGTGCGGAAAACTTCCTCCAGCATTTAATTGAAAAAAATTTCACAGCTTGATAAAAATATCAAGACAAAAATCGCGACCGTAGCCGCACCTCGAACTGCGGCGCCTAGAGGGTGCTGCCGAAGCGGTGCAGATCGACCAGACCGAGATCGAATGTTTGAGCGCGGCCGTGAACCGCTACTTCAAAGAGAAGCTGCGCCCCCAGGACTTGCTGTATGCGTTCTGGGGCGTGCGGCTGTTGTTCGACGACGGCAATGGGAACCCTTCGGCGGTTACGCGCGACTACGTCTTCGACCTTGACGAGACCGGGGACACGCCACTGTTCAATGTCTTCGGCGGCAAGATCACGACCTTCCGGAAATTGGCCTAGCGCGGCCCATCGCCTCGAACATATCTTTCCGCAGATGGGGGGCGACTGGACCGCGAGTGTGCCGCTGCCGGGCGGCAACATGCCGAACGCGGACTTTGAGCCTTCCGTCAACGGATTATGCGAAACATGGCCGTGGATGCCGCGCGCCCTCGTTCATCATTACCGGCGGCTCTACGGCACGCGGTCAGGAGGTGGTGGGCGCCACGGCTGGCATGTCCGACCTCGGGCAGCACTATGGCGGGCTGCTCTACGACTCGGAAGCGCGTTACCTGGTGGCGAGGGAGTGAGGGCGCACGCCCGAGGACATCCTCCCGCGGCATGGCGGGCCTCTTGGGACGACTTGCTGTGGGTCATAAGCTGGACGGTTTGACCGGCGCTAGCTGCCAAGCCAGTCCCGGACAACTCCATTGAATTCGCGTGGGCGATCGATCATGACCATGTGAGCGGCATTGGCGAAAATGTGCATGTCGGCTTGCGGCGCGCGTTCCAGCAGCTTGATGCCGCGCGCCACCGGCACGGTTTCGTCGCAGCCTGACCAGGCTATGAACAGCTTGGCCTGCATGGTGGGCAAATGCGGAAGGAGATGGTCCTCCTGGATCTGGGTATATTCGGTGTCGTCCTTTTTCCGGGCAGCCTGCTTGAAGCGCTCCAACTGACCGGACTCGCAGGCCAGGCGGTAGTTCTTTTTTAGCAGCTCCACGAACTCCGGCGGATTCTTCGTGCTTAGCCTCGCATTGGTTCGCAGAAAGTCTTCCTCGGTGTCGCATCCCTCGAGCACATTATACGCTGCTGCCGCTGCTGCCTGCCAAGCGTGGTCCTCATTTCCGCCGAGGCGCGGGGAGGTCGCACCGCTGCTCACGACGACCACCTTATCGACCAGACCCGGCTTTTCAACGGCGAGCATTGCCGCGATGAAACCGCCTTCGGAATGGCCGACGAGCGCGCATCGGGTAATGCCGAGCGCTTCGATGAAGGCTGAAACGTGATGCCGCCTTTCGAGGCGGGGAACGTGTTTCCCGTCCACCGGCGCATCCGAGAGACCGAAGCCGACCAGATCGGGCGCCAGCACCCGGAAGTCATGCGCGAGTGCCGGGATGGTGTTGTGCCAGGTGGACCAGGCATCGATCGCCAGTGACGAGCCGTGCAGAAGGATCACGGCCGGTCCGCTGCCAGCTTCGAAATAGCGCGTACGGATGCCGCCCGCCACGACATAATTCTCCTTCACCGTCGCCGCGGGTAGCGGCGGACGGGCGGCGTCTCGCGCTTTCAAGCGCCGCCGATCAGCTGACGGATTGGTTTTCAAGCTGTTCGATCATCCCGAGCGCGAACTGGGCGGCTTTGCGTACATGCTTTTTTGCAAGCCGCTCGGCATCCGATGCCCTGCGGTTCACCAGGGCGTCGAGCAGGGCTGCCAGCTCTTCCTGAGATGCCTTTCGCCGCTCTGCATCGGAAAGAGAAATCATGCGCAACTGTGAGGCCCGCATATGGATGCTGCGAAGCATCCGTTCCGCCTCGGAATTGTTCGCGCCCGCTATCAAGACGTCGTAGAATCTAGTCTTTGCAGCTATCATTTCGCGCGCCACACCGACGCGATAGGTTTCCATCAGCTCGTCATACACGCCCCGACAACGCGTGATATGATCGTCAGTCGCATTCTCGCAAAACAACCTGCATACAAGCGCCTCCAGCGCCTCGCGAAGGTCAAAAATGTCCTTCGCGATCTTGGGATCGACGACAGAGACGATAAGCCCCCGGTTGGGCAGGTTCGTGACCAAGCCCTCGTTCTCGAGCTCGCGCATCGCTTCCCTGAGCGACGTCCGTGAAACGCCCATGCGCTCGCAAAGCGTGCGCTCCACCAGCCGCTCTCCCGGCGCCAGTTCTCCGACGACGATGGCGTTGCGGATGGTATCGGCCACCTGCGTGTACAGGCGCGGCGGAGCATGGACTCGCAGATCATACACGGCGGATTTGCTCCTTTGAAACCTGCGCGGACGAGTGCAATGTCACAAGCATATCAGCTTACCGCAAGCATTGTGCTTCATTCAGTGGCCTGAGGCGTTCAGCGGCCGTGGCTCGTAGGCCCCGTCGATGCGGTCGATATGTTCGGGCGTAAGCACTATGTCCAATGCCGCGACTGCCTCGTCGACATGGTCTGTCGAGGTCGCTCCGAAGATGGGCGCGGTAATGCCGGGGCGCGCCAATGTCCAGGCGAGAGCCACCTGCGCCGGTGTCTTTCCGATGTCGGCGGCAACGGCAGCGACGGCTTCGCGCACGGCGTGGTCGCCGTCGCGGTGGTAACATCTCTGCGTATAGTCGTCGCTTTTCGTGCGCGCCGTCTGCTGGCCGGGATTGCGGCGGTCCGCGGCAAGGAAGCCGCGCGCGATCGGGCTGAACGGTATCAGGGCAACATCATCGTGGCGGCAGTAGGCAAGCAGTTCCCGCTCGCACTCCCGGTGAGCGGGATTGTATTCGCATTGCATCGAGATGAATGCCGGAAGGTCGCGTGCGCTGGCAGCCGCACGGCATTTTGCGAGTGTCCAGCCGGGCATCGTCGTGACGCCTACATAGAGCGCCTTTCCGGCGCGCACGATATCCGCCATGGCATCGACCAGTTCGTCGAGGTCGGTGTCCTTGTCCCAGATATGCGTCTGGAAGAGGTCCACGTGATCGGTTCCAAGGCGGACCAACGAATCGTCGATTGCCTTGAACAGGTGCTTTCTGGAGTAGCCGCGGCCGTTGCAATGCGCGGCCATCGGGTTTCCCGCCTTGGTGGCGATGACGAAGCTGTCGCGCGGCTGCTTGAGAACGAGTATCTGGCCGAGAATGCGTTCACTCTCGCCAGCCGAATAGAAGTCGCAGGTGTCGAAGAAGTTGATGCCGTGGTCGAGGGCGCGCGCAACGATCGGCGCCGACGCCTTCTCATCGAGCACCCAGGCCCGCCATCCCGCGGATCCGAATCCCATCGCGCCGAGGCATAGCCGGGATACCTTCAGATTGCTCTTGCCGAGCCTGACATAGTTCATGTGTCGATCCGTTGCTTGCGTGATGAGGATTTGGCGTTCTGCCCAGAGTCCCGCAGCAGCGACAGCGCGAAAGCCGCGGATCTTTCGACATACCCGCGCGTGAGCTTTTCGGCGAGGTCGGCATCGCGCGCGCGCAGCGCGTCGAAAATGCCGTGGAGCAAGGCCATCGTATTCCTGCGCCGTTCAGCCGAGGCGACGCGGGTGGTGACGGTGCGCAGATAGGTGACGCGGCCATGCAGGAGAAAGGTCATTTGCCTGGTGATGTCGTTGCCTGCGCCTTGCATGATGATGTCCCACACCGCGTCGAGCTTCTCGGCATGCTGCCTGGCAAGCTCGGAGGTGTCGGTTTCGCCTGCTTCCGAAATACGCCGCGCCAATTCGTCCATTTGTTCCTGGCTGGCCCGTTCGACAAACAGGCGCGCCATGGCCGATTCCAGGATTGCGCGGGCCTCGTAGATCTGCCGGACTTCCCGTTCCGACAAGCGGGTCACGAACATGCCCTTGCCGGCTACCCGAGTCACAAGCCCTTCGGACTCAAGCTGGCTCAGCGCTTCCCGAATGCTTGTGCGGCTTACGCCGGTCTGCTCGGCAAGCTTCCGTTCCACCAGCTTGTCACCCGGCTTGAACACTTCGTTGAACAACGCCTCGCGCAGCGTGACAACGGTCTGCTCGCGCAATGTCGGCGAATCCGCAATCGACCAGTCCGTCCATTCATGCATCGCGGCGTCCTCTCCCGTCGTTCCTTCCATGACAGCTACGCGTTCGACTCTTTCATCACAAGTAGCCGATTCAAATACGGTTGACCATATGCCTGTCTGTCGGTATACCAAAAAAATCGAGTTCGAACGAGGGACCTGGGATGGCGCCGATGCGCACCAAAGACGATCTCATCGCCTATGAGAGAAGCGGTAAGGGCCATCCTCTCGTGCTGGTGCACGGTGTCGGCGCCAACCTGCAAAGCTGGGAGGACGTCAGCCTCCAATTGGAGGGCAGCTTCGACATTATTCGCTCCGACCTGCGCGGTCATGGTCAGTCCGCGCACATCGATTCGGAATATTCCGTCGAGAAGTTTGCCGCCGATATCGTTCGGGTGATGGACGACGCCGGCGTGCGCAAAGCCCATCTGGTCGGCTTTTCATTGGGGGGCTTGATCGCGCAAGAACTGGCCTGTTCCTATTCGGACCGGTTTGAGCGCGTCGTGCTTCTTTCCGCAGTTGCGGGGCGCACCCCCGCCGAACGTGAGAAGGTTGTGGCGCGCCTGCAGATGATCCGCGACGGCGGTATGGACGCAGTCGTTGGTGCTGCGCACGACCGCTGGTTCACCAAGGAATTCGCCGAGCGCCATCCCGATGTGATCGAGCGGCGAATTGCCGAGCTCAAGGCTGTCCACGTGCCGTCTTACCTGGAGGCGTATCGGGTGTTCGGCCTTACCGAACTGGTGGATCGGCTTCCCGAGATCAGACAGCCAACGCTGGTGATGACGGGCGAATTCGATCAGGGGTCGAATGTCCGGATGGCCGAGACGATGCACCGGCTGATCCCCGATTCGGAATTGCGCATTCTGGCCGGCCTGAAGCACAGCGTCCTGGTCGAGGCATCCAAGCTGGTGTCCGACCATGTCCGCGAGTTCCTTTTGCGTCCACGCTGAAAATGAAGGGAAGACGAATGAACGAGACGCTATTTGAGCGTGGGCTGGAGCGGCGCAAGGCGACGCTCGGCAGCGAATATGTTGAAAATTCGCTGAGCAAGGCAACCGAGTTTTCCAAGGGTTTTCAGTCATTTATCACAGAATATTGCTGGGGAACGGCCTGGGGTGACGACAGGCTGGATGCCAGGACCCGCAGCATGCTGAACATCGTCATGATTGCCGCGCTCAACCGCATGCATGAGTGGGAACTGCATTTTCGCGGCGCCCTTCGCAACGGGGTCACCCGTGACGAGCTGGACGCGTTGATAACCCATCTCACGATTTATTGCGGCGTTCCTGTCGGCGTCGAATGCCATCGCATCGCCAACCGCGTGCTTGCCGAACTCGCAGCCGGCGGAGTGGAAAAATGACTGGGGTCCTGATCCGCAAGATCGTCGATTTCGTCGAGGACACGCTTATCGAAGGGGGGCGCGTCGCGCCGGTTCCGCTTCGCATGGCCGCCTGCGCGGCGGTAATCCGCAATCCCTGGGCAGGATCGGCATTCGTCGAGGACCTGCAGCCGCACATCATGGAGCACGCCAAGGCTCTCACGGATGCCCTCGTGCCTCGCCTGGTGGCGATCATGGGCGGTCCGGACAGGATAGAAGCGTTTGGAAAGTGCGCGGTGACCGGGACGGACGGCGAAGTCGAACACGCGGCCGGCCTGATCCACACGCTGCATTTCGGCAATGTCTTCCGCATCGCCGCTGGTGGCGATTCCTTTCTCCCGTTCACGAACAAGCGTGCCGGCGCCGGCACCGCGCTCACCGTTCCCTTGACCCACAAGGACGCTGAGAAGAAGGGAAGCCGCGCTCATTTTCTGACCGTGGAATTCACCATTCCCGACGCGCCTGCGCATGACGAGATCGTCATCGCCTTGGGCGCCGCGAGCGGCGGGCGTCCGCACCATCGCATCGGCGATCGGTTCAACGACATGCGGATCATGGGAGTCGATCAGGCCGGCCGGCCGCTGCCAGCCGAGAGCAAATAACGCGCAAGCCTCCGGGTCCTTGCCCGGAGGCCAATAACGGCAATGCCGATAATATCGGGAACTGAACCAACGGAGGATTTGTCATGGATAGAAGGCAATTTATGGCCGCCGTCAGCGGCTTCGCAATCGTGGCCTCTTTGCCGGCGGTAGCGCTGGCTCAAGATACCCAGCCGGTCACCGGCGGCACGCTCAACGTCGGCTTCATCAGCGACGTCCGCACGCTCGACCCGCTTCAGTCGTCGCAATGGACCGAGCGGCAGATCCTTTTCCTGATATTCGATACGCTTCTCGAGACCGAGGCGGACTTCTCCCTGAAGCCTGCCCTGGCGAAAAGCTGGGAGTTTTCGGACGACGGCAAGCGCGTGGTCCTGAAGCTGCAGGAAGGCGTGAAGTTCCATGACGGCACACCGTTCAACGCCGAGGCCGTGAAATGGAACCTTGATGCGCGTCTCGATCCGAAAGGCAACTCATCGCAGCTCAAGTTGCTGGAAGGCGTCAAGAATGTCGAAGTGCTGGACGAATTCACCGTCGCCATCGACATGAAGGAACCTTATCCGCCGCTGCTGGCGCTGTTTGCCGACCGCGCAGGGCTGATGGCTTCGCCAACTGCGGCCAAGAAATACGGCAGCGACGTCGGTTCCAATCCTGTCGGGACCGGTCCGTTCGTTTTCGGCGAATGGGTCCGCGGGTCGCGCATCGCGCTCACCAAGAACGACAGCTATTGGCAGAAGGGAATGCCATATCTCGACGGCATTACCTTCCATGACATTCCGACGAACGTCGTCGGCATTCAGCGCATGGCCATCGGTGAACTGGATTTCATAAGCCAGCTTGATCCGTTGGATACGCGCCTTTCCAAGGCCAGCCCGGACATCGAGCTTGTGCCGTCGAAGGGTGGCGTCTGGTATTCCTACCAGTGGCGGTGGGACGCCGAGCCATATAACAAGCCGGAACTGCGCCAGGCCATCGCGCATGGCCTCAACCGCGACCGCATCAACCAGATCATATGGGCGGGGCAAGGCAAGATTTCCGACAGCTTCACGCCAGACGGCCTGTGGTGGACCCCAACCGATCTGGTGCACTACGAATACGATCCGGAAAAGGCGCGCAAGATCGTGGCTGATTCCGGCCTGAAGGGCACCACCATCAAGCTTGCGGCGCCAAGCGGCGATACGCTGCGACGCTTTGCCGAACTTGCCAAGGAAGACCTCGACGCGATCGGCCTCAACATTGAGCTCGAGCCGGTCCCCCAAAGCGACTACTACGCAAAGGCGGTCTCAGGCGAGATACGCTTCACGCCGATGCGCTGGACGCAACGGGCGGATCCCGACGGCCTGATCCACTATCTCTTCTCCAGCAAAGGCACCGCGAACTCCACGGGGTACAAGAATGACCAAGTGGACAAATGGATCGATGAAGCGCGGGTAATTTCCGATCAGGCGCGCCGCAAGGAATTGTACGAAAAGATCCAGCGTCAGATTTCTGCCGATCTGCCTTACATGCCCGTCGGGTTCAGCGTCGAATTCAACGCCATGCGCAACACCGTCAAAGGGTTCGCTCCGATGCCGGACGAGATCCCGCGGTTCCGTTACGTCTGGAAAACGCAGGCCTGATCTTCATGCTTTGCCGCGGCGCGGCGCGGCGCGCCGCGGCCTCTGGCGCGGGTCGGACCTGGTCCCGCCTGCAACCGGTAGAGGAACTTGATCGCCATTATGACCGCCGCCCATCGGATGTGCCCAACCGCCCGCTTTGCGGGACGGGCGCCCCGGAGGCGTTTCTTCAATCCTTCGCGATGAACTGAGGCCGGCATGCTTGCGCTTGTACTTTCCCGCATAGCGATCATGGTTCCGAACGTTATCGTTCTGACGTTTCTGCTGTTCACGTCGGTGACGTCCTTTCTGGGGACGCCGGCGGCGATCATGCTGGGCGAGAACGCATCCCCCCAATCGATCGCCGAACTCAACGCGAAGCTAGGCTTCGACCAGCCCATTCTGTCGCGTTACTGGAACTGGATCAGCGCCGCATTGTCGGGCGACCTGGGCCGGTCTTATTCCACCCAACAGCCTGTCGCGCAAATGATCGCGGATGCCCTTCCTCTAACGCTTGAGCTGGCATCCTGGGCAATCCTCATCGCTTTCCTGGGCGCCACGCTGATCAATTCGGCGACGTTCATGAAAAAGCTGGTGGACCGGCTCACCGCCGCCGTCAGCATCGTCGGCATCACCGTACCGAATTTCTTTCTCGGACTGCTGCTGATCTACCTGTTTTCGGTTCAACTCCGCTGGCTACCGACGACCGGATGGTCGCCGTGGTCACGGGGCGCCGGGCAGCATCTCATCCACATGATCCTGCCCGTCATCACGCTTACGACCTTTTATTTTAGCTCCTTCACGCTCGTCTACAAAGCCGAATACCAGTCGGTGAAAGGCAGCCTCTACATCCAGGCCGCGCGTTCGAAGGGGCTGTCCGAGGCGCGCATTTCCTACCGGCACATTCTGCCCAACAGCATATTGCCCTTGATCACCTATGCCGGTCTTTCGCTTGGACAACTGGTTGGCGGCGCGGTCGTCACCGAAACCGTCTTTTCGATGCCGGGCATGGGCCGGCTTCTGGTGGAAGCGATCTCGTCCCGGGATTTTCCTGTCATGCTGTCGGTTGGAATGGTGATCATCGTCGGCGTGATGATCCTCAACCTTGTGGCGGACGTGACCTACAGCCTCGTCAATCCGCTCGTGCGAACATCGGCTTAGCATCCAATGAGAAAACTTCCATTCCGATTGGTCCTTGGCCTGACGCTTCTGGTGATCATCACTTTGATCGCGGTGTTCGCGCCCTTGATCGCGCCCCTGCACCCGACCGCCACGACGGTAAACGTCCTCGGCCCGCCTTCGGCTGAAAACATCCTTGGCACGGATCAACTTGGCCGGGACGTGCTGTCGCGCGTCATCTACGGAACAAGGGTTTCACTGCAGGTGGGCGCTTCGGCGGCCATAGTGGCTGTGCTGATCGGCGCCCCCATTGGCCTGATCGCCGGATTTTTCCGTGGCTGGATCGATTTTGTCCTCGTCCAGATCATCGACATTTTCATCGCCTTGCCGGGGCTCGTTCTCGCATTGATCATCACCGCGATGCTCGGGCCATCGGTGGTCAACCTGGCGGTCACGCTGGGTGTCGTCACCGCGCCGACGGTCGCCCGGCTGGTTCGTGGTCAGGTCTTCGTCGTCCGGGAAATGGTCTTCGTGGAAGCTGCGCGCGCCACGGGCGCAAGCTCTTTCTGGATCATCCGCCATCATATCATGCCAAACACGATGCGCGTGGTGTGGGCGCAGTTCGCAATCAATGTGGCCTTCGCGATCTTCACCTCCGCAAGCCTCAGCTTCCTGGGGCTGGGCGTTCCTCCGCCGGCTCCGGACTGGGGCGGCATGGTACGCGACGGTTCGATGTTCCTGCCGATCCTGCCGCTGCTCAGCCTGGGGCCGGGCGCTGCCGTCGCCCTTACAGTTTTCACATTTTATCTTGTCGGGTCGAGCATGAACGAGGCCGCGTCCCGCAATGATCGCTGATTGGAACAGGGAAATGACGTCTAACCAGATCGAGCCGCCGCTGCCGGCATTCATAGAACAACGCCTGCAGGAGTTTGCCGGCCGGGAAGGTGCCCTGAAAGCGCGGCGATGGATGCGGCCGGCGGATGTTCTGATGCGTGTGGAGAACCTTCGCTGCTTCAAGGCTTCGCGCGTCAGTTTTGCCGACATGTTGTTGCGCAGGATCGTTCGCGAACGCTGGCAGATAAGGATGATCTCGGCGGAATGCGGCGATGACGGCGCGGCGAGATTCGTCTACCGGATCGACGCGGAAGGCCATTCCTTCTCCTATATTGCCCGAGCATATCCATGGGACGGAATCGAAAAAGTCGGACGCCGCTCCGATGGCGCGGACCGTGACATGTTCGGCGCGCTCTTCGTCAATCTTGCCAGCCAACAGCGTATCGAGCGGGAATTTGAAACGTTCGACATCAAGGCTGAAGGCCAGATGCGTACGGATTCGGATGTGGTCGGCTGGACCCCGGCCAATCGCAGCAGCCGGCATTTCGACGCCGTAGTCGAAGCACTGTCCCGCGGCGAACAGCCCGCCCCCGAGCTCGGCATCGCCTATCTCATGCGGAACGGTGGCTTTCAAAGCAGCGGCCGGAATGGCACGGTTTCCTATCCGGGCATTCCCGAGGGGCATCCGCTGGCGCACCCGTTCTTTGCGGATATCTTCGCCATCTACCTGGTGCGGCTCGTCTCCATCGATCTCGTCAATGCCGTGGCGCGGCGGCGCAATCCGGACGCAGCGCAGCTCGACATTTCGATCGCGCGCGGGCTTGGAATAGGCAACTCCTCAGGCCAGGGCATGTGCGTTGCCCTCCAGCGCTGGCCGCATTGGGTCGCCACATGGGTGACCGTACGCGAGGCGGCTCTTGGCTACGCAAAAAGCCTGCCGGTCGATGCGGGAAGCATTTCAGTTGTCCGCGGCTCGATAGAGAGCACCATCCGCATCTATGCGCAGACCGACCCACAGACGCAGGACTACGTGGTGGCCAACGAAACCATCATCGAGAACCTGACACGCATATCGGCAAGCCTGCGCGAAGGACAGTTTCGGTGCTGGGGCGACGTTGCTGCGCACGTCGCAGAAGTCATGGATGGCGAGACCAGTGAGCAGTTCCACAGCGTACTTCTCGACGTGGTACCGGACTTTTGTGACGCCATCGCGCCCTATTTCCAGATCGGCGCAGCCCGCAAGCGGCAATTGCAGCCAGCAATGACGGTCGCTGAATTGCGCGAGATCCTGCGCAGGAACTACGTCTGGGCTCTCACCGCCGACCGCACGCTTGCCGAAACCCATCAGCACTTCTGGTACCATTCGATCGACAATGGCGAACAAAGGCGCGGCGAGCGGGTCATCGACCCGCACGAGCGTTTCGAATCCTTCATCGATCATATCGGATTGATCCAGAGGCTGGCGGCGGTGCTGGTCAGCCGTGGTGACAAGGAGCGCGCCGGCGACGTCGTCCTCGACCATCCGGACTTGCATTACGCCATTTCGCGGGTGCAATATCTGGATGGCCTGCTCTATGCGGAAATACGCGATCCGCTCGCGCATCGCGATTTCGTCCCCGCCGATCTCATACGGTTTTTCCTTGCGTCGCTGGGCATTCGCGGCTCGACGCCGCTCAGCATCCGCTATGTGCGGGGGACTTTCTTCCAAGACCAGCCGCTGCCTTCGGAATTCCTCGAGCCTGACAGGCCGGGTTCCCGGGTTCGCAAGCATGAGAATGAGGTCGCCCTGTGAGCACGAGCATGTTTGTTGCCTATTCCGAACTGACTCGCGTCCTGCCGTGGTCGCTCAGGGCGCTGGGCTACGCGTTCGGAACCGCTGACCGGGGCGCTCATCTCGTTGCAACAGGTGCGGCGCTCGATCCGGCTATTCTGGATGAAATTCGCCAGGCGGGACCGCGGCCCTCCCATGGCTTCCGCTACCGGAAATCGAACGGGCTCACGATGCTGGACGCCGCCGGCGTTTCATTTCTGGAAACGGGACCTGCCGCGATCGATGCTCTCGCCGCGCATGCAGGCGGCGCCAAATGGGAAATGTGCCGGATATTGGCGGCGACCGAGCTGTCGCTTGTTCCGGCCACGCTGGTCGGTGCGATGGACTACAATCTCTCCTCTATCGGCATCATCGCCAGGGATGGAACCTTCGACTGGCTGTTGGCTGACCCCGACGCACGGGGTGCGCTTTATTCGGGCCGGGGCCGGGATGCCCTGGCGGCGCTCCTCGGTGAGGACACGGCGGTTCTGGAATCGATCGACGCCGCCGGGCTGACGCCGGGCTGCGCGCTTCTCATGGTCAGCGCCCGCAGGCCTGAACTGAAGGCGTCCGGGCACATTGCCGTTCGGCCTCGGGAAAAGATCGCCATGGCGCACCAGAAGGGCATTCCCCTGTCGCGCGAGACGCTGGATGCGCTGTACGCGCTCGAAATGCTCACCTGGGCTCCAACTTCGGAGCGCTCTCGCTCGCAGGCGGGCTTCACTGTTGCACCGGCGCCAAACTCATGAGTGAACGGAAATCCGATCCAGTGGTCGAGGTAAAAGGCCTCAACGTCGCTTTCGGCAAGCATCAGGTGGTGCATGATGTCGATCTGGCCATCCATGCTGGCGAGACGCTGGCGCTTGTCGGCGAGTCGGGGTCCGGCAAGAGCGTCACCTCCATGACGATCATGGGACTGCTTTCCGGCAATACCCAAGTGACCGGTTCGGTCATCGTGGATGGCCAGCAAGTGGTGGGGGCGTCGACATCGACATTGCGGCGGGTGCGTGGCGGCATTGCCAGCATGATCTTCCAAGAACCGATGATGAGCCTGAACCCGGTTCTGCAGGTCAGCACCCAAATCAAGGAAATGCTGCGCCAGCATCGACCCTTAAGCGATGCCGAGGCGCGGGAGGAGGGCATCCGGCTTTTCGACCGCGTTCGCATTCCTGACGCGCGGCGGCGGTTCAATGACTATCCTCACATGTTCTCCGGGGGGATGCGGCAGCGGATCATGATCGCCATCGCATTGGCGTGCTCGCCGAAGCTGCTTATCGCCGACGAGCCGACAACAGCGCTCGACGTGACGATACAGGCGCAAATCCTCGATCTCCTGAACGAGGTCCAGCGCGATACCGGCACCGCGATCCTGTTCATCACGCATGACATGGGCGTAGTGGCCAACATCGCCGACCGCGTCATGGTCATGCACAAGGGACGCGTGGTGGAGACGGGAGCAGTAAAGGACGTTTTCGAGCGTCCGCGCGAGGACTATACGAGGATGCTGATCGACGCGGTCCCCCGCCTGGGGCAAGGCGTCGCCCGCTCCTACCGCGCGCCCGCCAAGGATGCTGTGCCGAAGCCGGTTTTGAGCGTGCGCAAGCTGGTGACCCGGTTCGACGTGCGTGGCGGGGCGATGCGTCGCAAGGTGGGGCGTCTCCATGCCGTCGAGGGTCTGAGCTTCGACATCATGCCTGGAGAAACGCTGTCGCTGGTTGGCGAATCCGGCTGCGGCAAGTCGACGACCGGACGCAGCATCCTGTTTCTCAATCCTCCGGATTCCGGCGAGGTGGTCTTCGACGGACGCACGGTGCGGCGCGACAACAGGTCCGATCTTTCGGATCTCCGGCGCAATGTGCAGATGATCTTCCAGGATCCTTTCAGTTCCCTGGACCCGAAGCAAAACGTCGGTGCGATCCTGGCGGAGCCCCTGCTATGCCATGGGTTGGCGACCAGGGCCAAGGCCCTGGACAAGGCGAAACATCTTCTGGAGCGTGTCGGCCTCGAACCGTCGATGATCACCCGTCTTCCGCACGAGTTTTCCGGCGGACAGCGTCAGCGAATCTGCATTGCGCGGACCCTGATGCTCGACCCGAAGGTCATTATAGCCGACGAGGCCGTCTCGGCGCTCGACGTTTCGGTAAAGGCGCAGGTGATCGACCTGCTGCTTGAGTTGCAGGAGGACCTGCGGTTGTCCTACCTCTTCATCAGTCACGACATGGCCATTGTCGAACGTGTCAGCCACCGCGTGGCGGTCATGTATCTTGGCGAGATCGTGGAGATCGGGCCCAGCCGCGAGGTGATAGGGAATCCGAAACATCCCTATACCCAGAAGCTGATGGCAGCGGTGCCGAACCCGGAGCCGGCCGCGGACAGGCACCGCTTGATCGGCAAGCCAGTGACGGAATTGCCGTCTCCCGTGCGGCCGCTCGATTTCATTCCGCCGAACCGGCAGCCTCGCGCGGTCGGACCCGACCACTTCGTGATCGAGTGACAAGCTTTAACGAGGGCGCTTCAGATGGACGCCCTTGAACGAATCCGGGCAAGGCGCTTCCCGATACCTATGGAGAATTCGATGAACACACATGCTGATCAGTTCCGAATTGGAGAGAAGGCGGCGTCCTTTTTACGCCAGGAGAAAAAACTCCTTATCGATGGAAAATGGGTGCCGGCTCAGTCCGGGAAGATTTTCGACACATATGATCCGGGCACGGGACGCATAATTGCACAGGTTCCGGAGGGCGACGCCGCCGATATCGACAATGCCGTCAAAGCTGCGCGGCAGGCCTTTGAAGAAGGCCCATGGAGCCGCATCACGCCCAGCGAACGTGGACGTCTCATCTGGAAACTGGCGGATCTGCTGGAACAGAACGCCGATGAACTGGCCGAACTGGAGGTTCTCAACAATGGCAAGCCGCTTGCCAATGCCCGGAATTCCGACGTCACGCTCAGCGTGGATATGTTCCGCTACATGGCGGGCTGGGCGACCAAGATCACAGGCGAAACCATTTCGATCTCTGCGCCGGACAAGTACCATGCCTTCACGGTGCGCGAGCCGGTCGGCGTCGTCGGGCAGATCATTCCGTGGAATGCGCCACTGCTCATGCTGGCCTGGAAGGTAGCTCCGGCGCTGGCCACCGGCTGCACGATCGTGCTCAAGCCGGCGGAGCAGACGCCGCTGACGGCGCTGCGCTTCGGTGAACTGGTCCAGGAGGCCGGCATTCCCGCCGGCGTGATCAATATCGTGACCGGTTTTGGACCTACGGCGGGCGCAGCGATAGCCTCGCACCCCCAGATCGACAAGGTTGCCTTTACGGGTTCCAGCGAGATCGGCCGCGTCATCGTCAAGGCTGCCGCGGGCAATTTGAAGAAAGTGTCGCTCGAATTGGGAGGGAAGTCGCCCGTCATCGTCTTTCCCGATGCTGACATGTCGGTTGCCATTCCCGGTGTCACGCAGGGCATTTTTGCCAATAGCGGCCAGGTCTGCACCGCAGGATCGCGGCTGTTCGCCCACAAGAAGGTGTTCGACCAGATCGTGGATGGGATCGGCCAGCGGGCGGGGAACATCCGCGTTGGTCATGGCCTCAGCGAAGGCGTCCAGATGGGGCCGGTCATTTCCCCGGTCCAGTGCGACCGCGTCATGAGCTATATCGAGCAGGGCAGGAGCGCCGGTGCAACGGTGGCGTTTGGCGGCACGCGGATAGGCAATGAAGGCAACTTCATTGCGCCGACGGTGCTGACCGATACCCGACCCGACATGGCGGTGGTGCAGGAAGAGATTTTCGGTCCTGTCCTGTGCGCCATGAGCTTCGATGACGACGACCTGGAACAGATCGCGCGGCAGGCGAATGACAGCATCTTCGGACTAGCTGGCAGCGTCTGGACGCGGGACCTAAGCGTCGCCCACAAGATGGTACGGCGAATTCGCGCGGGCCGGATCGGGGTCAACGTACACGGCTCGGTGGACGCGGCGATACCCACCGGCGGCTTCAAGCAATCCGGCTGGGGCAGGGAACGGGGACAGGAAGGGCTGAACCTTTATACGGAGACCAAGTCGGTCATCATGTCGCTTTGAAGGCCTGCCAAACCTTTCGCGAACAGCCGGCAAGGTCGATCCTATCCATGCCGGCCATATGGCGGCGGCATGACCCCCGGTAACGAATATGACTGTGGCGCGCCATCGACCAGGAAGGCTATGTAACGATCGAGTACCGGCAAGCAGCGAGGTTCTGTTGAGCGCTTTGGATCGCCCGCTGTCACGCGTCCTGCGCGACGTGACCAGCCTCATCAATTCCAGCGTCGACCTCGAGACAACGCTGCAGCACCTTGTCGATGCGGCATGCCAGCACGATGCCTGGTCGATGGCGGCGGTGATGAGCATCGATCAGGCGGATGGCAATGCTGTGGTCGTGACCCGGCATGATCCTAGCCAGTTGACGAAGTCCTATCGCAACCGCTGGACGCTGGCGACAAGTCCATCCCTCATCGCGTTGACCCGCAATGATCCGGTGATCATTCGCGATGCCCAGGAGAGCATCGAATTTCCGGGCTATCGGGAAGAGGCAATCCAGCGCGGTTATCGCACTGTCGTGGTTTTGCCTCTGGGCTGCCGGGACATGGAAGACCGCGCGATGGTCTTGTCGGTGCAGTCGCGCGACGTTGTCGATCTGTCAGCGGCCGATCTCGCATTCCTGCAGACGATCGTCCATCTGGGCGCCATAGCCGTGGACAAGGCCCACAGGCTAAGGGCGGAACATGCTGCCGCCGCGCAACTCCAAAACGCACTTGCCGCGCATTCCTCCCTGATGCACCAGGTCCTGTCGGACGGTTCCGTCGCATCCGCGGCTTCCATGGTCGAAACCTTCCTGCCGAACGCAATCGTCGTGGTGGATCTGACTGCCAACCTGGTCGTTGCCGGACGTTCGCCCAAGCCGGACCTCATCGACACCGACCGCTGGCGCGAGGAGATGGACGATTGCATGAGCCGCCAGTTTCTCCGTCTTGCTCGCGATATCTCGGACCAGGCCGGGCTTGAAATGCGCAAGCTGTACCTGAACTGCGGCGGCCATCACCTCAACCTGCCGGCGGCGGTGGAGCCGTTGGTCGTGGATGGCAAGACGGTAGGGGCGCTGATCGTGTTTTCGCTCGACGCCAATTTCGGCGACCTCGATCATCTTCTTCTTCAGAGCGCTCGGTTCGCGCTCAGCGTCCAGTTGATGCGCAGCCATTTACGGTTCCAGACGGAATCGCAGACTTCCAGCGAATTGTTCATGGAAATCGTTTCCGGCAACTGGCGCAACGTGGACGATTTGACGGCGCGGGCGCGCCGGCTCGGCATTGACGTAAACGCCACCGCCAGGCTGGTCGCGATCGGCCTCCCGGAAACTGTGCCGGAAAAGGGCAAGACCATACCCGAACTGCACCGCTCCATCATGCGGCTCGCCGGCCAATTGGCGCCGCAGGCGACCGCCGCCGCATTGGGCGAGATCATTCTGTGCCGCATTCCCGACGCGCCCCGCGACGCGGACACGGTGGTCAAGACGTTTGTGCGCAAGCTGATCGAGGAAACGCAGTGGCTGATCGGCACCAAGCCGATCATCGTGGCGGGTAAGACCTGTTCGAGCATTCACGACTATCCCCAGGCATGGCTTGAATGCGAGCGCATGATCCGTCTTGCCGTCCGCTTCAACCGTACCGGGTTGCTTGCGCCCCAGGACTTCGGTCCTTTTCCGCTGCTGCTTTCGGCGGCCGACAGCAAGGAAGTGAGGTCGTTCGTGGATATCGCCATTGGCGCGGTCGTGCGCCACGACGAGGCGCATGCAACGGACTATATCAGGACCCTGACCGTCTTTCTGGAGCACGGTTGCCGCAGCCAGGCCTGCGCGGATGCGATGGAATTGCATGTTACAACGCTTCGCTACCGCCTGAACCGTATCCAGGAACTGTTTGGCATCGAGATCGATTCACCCGAACGTCGGTTCGCGCTTGAACTGGCAATACGCCTCAACGAGACCATTGCCCGGGAGCAACCTGTCTGATGCGGTCTCTGCTTCGTGTCCTAGGAGTCTGATTACCGCCTCTCCTGCGTAGAGCAGGAAGACCCTCTCTCACGTCCCTTTATCCTTCCACCCTCCTGGAGAGGCAGGACGCATGACGGACAAGAGGGAAAAAGAGCTGAGCACGATCGATCCAGTGGAACTGCGGCGAACGTTCGGCACCTTCGTCACGGGCATCACGGTGGTGACGACGCGGGACGAAGATGGTTCGCCGCGCGGCATGACTGCGAATTCCTTCACCTCAGTCTCTCTTGAACCGCCGCTGCTGCTCGTCTGCATAGGAAAGAGCGCCAGCAGCTTTCCGGCGTTCAACATTGCCGAAGGCTTCGCCGTCAACGTTCTGCACGACCGCCAGAAGGAGGTGGCGAGCCTCTTCGCCTCGAAGTCACTCTCCAAGTTCGAGACGATAGCCCATACCACCGTACATACGGGCTCGCCGGTGCTCACCGACAGCCTCACCTGGTTCGACTGCACGGTGCATGACCGTATCGAGGCGGGAGACCATGTGATCCTGATCGGCCGAGTGCGTGCTTTCGGCACCAGCCCTGCCGCTCCGCTAGGGTTTTGCCGGGGGCGCTATGTCTGCGTGGAAGACCCGATGCCGCCTGGCTGGACGCCTTCCCATCGCATGATCATCGGCTACCTGGTCGAGCATGACGGCCGCATCCTGCTGCGCGACGATGGCGCCGGAGGCTGGGAACTGCCGACGGCAACGCACCGTAAGCCGGGCGACATGCTCAGCTTCGAAGGCGGCGGCGTGGTTGCGCCGCTCACCAGCGATGCGTTTCTCTATTCGGTCTTCGATGTGGCCGACCAGCAGCCCGGTTATGTCGTTTACCGTGGTGCGCTCGCGGGCCCGCCTGGCGAAATTCCGGATTTGTCGCCGTCGCTGAGGTTCTTTGCCCATGAAGAGCTGCCTTGGGACAGCATTCCGATCAGGCAGATACGCGCAACGCTGCGCCGTTACCTGCATGAGCGCGCGGACTCTCGCTTCGGGATCTACGTCGATTCCAGCGATGGCGGCCGGGTGGCGATGATAGACGGCGCCCCGCGTCCGTGGCGGTCGCTTAACGGCTTGGCCGGCGACCGAGAAACCGCGAAGGGATGAGATGATGGACCTGACGCTGAAGGTGATCGAAGGATCGCGCCAGGATCTTTTCATTGCCGGGGAGCGCCTCGCGCCGCGGTCCGGCCGCTACATGCCGAGCTACGATCCGACGAACGCGGCGCCTTGGTATGAGGTTGCCGACGCCGGGGCGGATGATGTCGACGCCGCCGTGCAGGCAGCCAAAAGAGCGTTTCACGATCCGGCCTGGCGCAGGCTGACGCAGACGGATCGCGGCAAGCTGCTGCGCCGGTTGGCCGATCTCATCGCGGAACACGCCGATGAACTCGCGGCCATCGAGACGCGTGACAACGGCAAGCTTCTGAAAGAGATGCGTGTGCAACTGCGCGCGGCGCCGGACAGCTATCTCTATTTCGCCGGAATGGCCGACAAGCTGCATGGCGAGACCATACCGGTCAATAAGCTCGATATGCTGAACTTCACGCTGCGCGAGCCGATCGGCGTGGTGGGCATGATCTCGCCGTGGAATTCACCGCTGATGCTGCTGACCGGCACGCTCGCACCCTGCCTGGCAATTGGCAATACGGTCGTGGTCAAGCCATCAGAGCATACGTCCGCGTCCACCCTTGCCCTCGCCGAACTGATTGCAAAAGCGGGCTTCCCGGCTGGCGTTTTCAATGTCGTTACCGGCAAGGGCGCTACGGCGGGCGAAGCGCTGACCTTGCATCCCGATGTCGCCAAGATCGCCTTCACGGGCAGTACGGCAACCGGCCGCCGCATCGCCGCCAACGCTGCCAGCCGACTTGTTTCGTGTCAGATGGAACTGGGCGGCAAGTCGCCTCATGTCGTATTCGCCGATACCGACATCGAGCGTGCGGTGAACGGCGTGGTTGCCGGCGTGTTCGCCGCTGCCGGGCAGACCTGTATCGCAGGCTCGCGCTGTTTCGTCGAAAAATCCATCTATGCCGCATTCGTCGAAAAGCTGGCGGATCGTACCAGGCGCGTGCGTATCGGCCATCCGACCGATGAGGACACGGAAATCGGTCCGCTGGCGCTGGCTGCCCAACTCGACAAGGTCGAGCAGTATGTGGACTACGGCGTCGCCGATGGCGCGCGGCTGGTTGCCGGAGGCCACCGGCCGCGGCGGGACGACCTCTCCGGCGGCTGGTATTACGAGCCCACGGTTCTGGCGGATGCGCGCAACGACATGCGCTTCATGCGCGACGAAATTTTCGGGCCCGTCGTGGGCGTCGTGCCGTTCGACAATGAAAGCGAGCTGATTGGGCTTGCCAACGACACCCATTATGGGCTGGCGGCGGGTGTCTGGACCCGCGACATCGATCGCGCGCTGCGCTTTGCGCGCAACGTCGATGCCGGCACGGTCTGGGTCAACACGTATCGCTCTGCTGCTTACATGTCGCCCTCCGGCGGGTTCAAGGAGAGCGGTTACGGCAAGCGCGGAGGCTTCGAGGTCATGCGCGAGTTCTCCCGTCTGAAGAATGTCGTCATCGACTACTCCGGCGCCACGCAGGACCCGTTCGTAATCCGTTTGCGCTGACGCTCATCCGACGATTCCCCAATATTCGAAAAGGTCATTGCCATGAAATTTTCCGTTTCCCTGAACATGGAGAGGTTCAGTCCGGACAAGGATATGCGCCAGGTGGCGGCTGAGACGCTGGAACTGGTACGTATGGCCGATGCCGGCGGCTTCGAGACCGCCTGGTCGCCCGAGCATCACACGATTGAATTCACGATCGCGCCCGGCCCGTTCCAGTTGCTGGTCTGGTGGGGAGCTCATACCGAACAGATCCGGCTTGGAACCGCCACCATCGTCGCGCCGTACTGGACCCCGATCCGTCTCGCGGGAGAGGCCGCACTTTGCGATCACCTGACGGGAGGGCGGCTGGAATTCGGCATCGCCCGCGGCGCCTATCAGTATGAATTTGACCGCATGGCGGGAGGCATCCCGCAACAGGAAGGCGGCGCCTACATGCAGGAACTGCTGCCGGCAGTCCAGAAATTATGGGCAGGCGACTACGCCCACGAGGGTAAGTATTACCACTTCCCGCGGGCAACCTCAGTGCCGAAGCCCTTGCAGCAACCCAACCCGCCTATCTGGGTGGCGGCGCGTGACCCCGGCACATTCGATTGGGCGGTGCGCAATGGCCACAACATCCTCTCCACGCCGTTGTCGCGGCCAGTCGCGGAAGTCGGCATTCTCGGCGACAAGTTCAAGAAGGCGGTCCAGGATCATCCGGAAGTGCCGAGGCCGCGGTTCATGATGCTGCGCCGCACTTGCGTGTATGAACGTCCCGAGGACTGGGAACTGCCGGTTCGCTACAGCTATCAATATGGGCGCAGCTTCGAGAACCTGTTCCAGAACATCGGCACGGTGAAGAACGGCTTTCCTGAAGCGGTTTCTTACGACACCGTTGGCAACAGCGGCGACTACGATCCGCGGTCGATCCGCGACAATCTCCTTTTCGGCACCCCGGACGAGGTGGTCGAAAAGCTGATGGTCTATGAAGCGGCGGGCGTAGACCAGTTCTGCCTCGGCCTCGCCTTCGACCTGCCGTTTGAGGTGCAGAAGAAATCGCTGGTGCTGTTCATCAAGGAAGTGATGCCCGTATTTGCGATGCGCGAGAAGGAAGCGGGCAGGGAAAAGTCGCGGGTGATCGCCTGATGGGAGCTGTCGCGCCATGATTGTCGAGGAACGCATCTACAAGATAAGGGCCGGCCGTCTCGCCAGGTACATGCAGCTTATCAGCGAGGAAGGCCTTGCCATCCAGCAGCCGATCCTGGGCAACCTGATCGGCTATTTCCGCACCGAGATCGGACCTCTCAACCATGTCGTGCATCTATGGGGCTATAGCGATCTGAACGACCGCGCCGAGCGGCGTCAGCGGCTGGCCGAAGATCCCGCGTGGCGGGCGTTTACGGTCAAGCTCACCGAGAATATCGAAACGATGGAAAACCGAATCCTGATCCCGACCGATTTTTCACCGCTGCGGTAGGTTCAAGACCTCGCATCCCGCTTGCCCGACCGCGAAAGAATCCAGGAGCCGGTCCGTGGTCATCACCCAGCCGTAGTTGCGTGCGAAAGCATCGAGCATGGCCTGCCGGCTGGGCGGATGGTTGGAAGAAACAGCATCCTCCACCACAATCGTGGGATAACCGAAATGCACGGCGTGACGGCAGCTATCTTCGACGCACATCTCCGCTACCGTGCCGACGAATACCAGACCGTCGACCGCAAGCAGCTTGAGCGTCTTGGCAAGATCCGTGGCATGAAAGGCGCTGAAATAGACCTTGTCCAGCACGATGTCGCCATTCTGTGGCGCAAGCTCGTCAATCACCTCCGCGGCATCCCGCAGGCCCTCGACATCGCCGTAGGAGCGCATGAAACCCGGCACGCACGCATGGGTCGGCGCATCGGTCAGCTTGATCCAGGTCAGCTTGCCGGCCAGGGCCTGATACAGGGGGTCGGCAACGTATCGCGTGAATACCACCGGCTTGCCGTTGCCGCGAAACGCCGCAATGAGTCTGCCGATCGAAGGTATGGTTTCGCGCGCGGATGCAACCTCCATCGGCGCATGCCTGCGCACGAAATCGTTCTGCATGTCCACGACCATGAGGGCAGGGTTTTTAAGCGAAGCCAGCACGCCGTTTCTCCATACAGGCGTCCCGGATTATACCTATCCGGGTAGCGGAGAGCCTATATCATCGAACCCGCGAGCCGTATGCTTTCCTTCGTAGCACTGGGCTAGGCGGGTATCCTGCCGAACGGGGGAAGACGGCGGGTGCAGTTCTATCTTCATTAATCGGGATCGTGGCTCTGGAATGTGCTGACTATCGTCCGCCAGGCCAGGAGTGGAGGACAGGTGTGACGGATCGCATAACGGTCGAGGGCGTGTACAAGATTTTCGGCAGATCGCCGGAATCGGCTTTGGCCATGCTGAAGTCTGGCGAGACAAAGGAAGCTGTGCTCCAGAAGACCGGGCAGGTCGTCGGCTTGAGCGACGTGTCGCTGTCCGTTCCTGTCGGTTCGATTTACATGATCATGGGCTTGTCCGGCTCCGGTAAGTCGACGCTTGCGCGATGCATCAATCGCCTCATCGAGCCGAATGCAGGGCGCATCCTTATCGATGGCGAGGAGATCACCGGCGCCAGCGAAGCGCGGCTGCGCGAAATCCGCCGGACGCGTATCTCCATGGTGTTCCAGCACTTCGGCCTGTTGCCGAACAGAACGGTGTTGGAGAATGCCGAGTTCGGCCTGAAACTGCGCGGTGTGCCAGCCGCCGCGCGCAGGAAGAAGGTGATGGAGGTGCTGGAGGTCGTCGGGCTGGCTTCGTGGGCAAATCATCTTCCCGGTACGCTGAGCGGCGGCATGCGTCAGCGCGTCGGATTGGCCCGCGCACTCGCCACGGATGCCGATGTCCTGATCATGGACGAGGCTTTCAGCGCGCTGGACCCACTCATCCGCAGCGAAATGCAGGACGAACTGCTGCGCCTGCACAGGACTTTCCACAAGACCATCCTGTTCATCACGCATGATTTCCAGGAGGCGCTGAAGCTCGGAAGCAGGGTCGCCATCATGGCGGATGGAATGGTGATGCGCGAAGGCGTTCCGCAGGACATCGTGACCAAGCCCGGCAATGACTACGTCGCAGCCTTCACCCGCGACGTCAACCGGGCCCATCTGTTCGATGCGAGTTCCGTGATGGTGGAAAGCAGCCCGCTCCGGCTAGACGGACGTGCGTCCGGCGGCCGCGATGCCGATGGCGAACCGGTGTTCATCGTCGACGATTCGATGCAGGTCGTGGGTGTCGTCGGACCACGCCAGTTGCCACGCCTCGCCGATGGTTCGGCGATCCAATCATTGATGAGCAAGGACTATGAGACGGTATGCGGCACGGAAAAGCTGTCGGTGGTGGCCAGCCTGTGCCATCGAGACCGGCCGATAGCCGTTGTTGACGAGGGCGGCCGATATTTGGGGCGTGTCGATCCACTCCAGATCCTGTCCCGCATTGGCGCTCCGGCGGCGGCTTCCTCGCAATCCCGGGGAGCGGAGGCCTGATCATGCTGGATGTCGATAATCTCTATGTCATCCCGCTGGACCAGTGGATCCAGGTCGGCGTCCGCTGGCTGGCAATGCATTTCCGGCCGCTTTTCCAGACCATCAAGTGGCCCGTCGAGACCCTTCTGACCGCGATCGACCATGGACTCCATGCCATTCCGTTTCCAATCCTGATCGGGATCTTTGCCCTCATCGCATGGCGCTCCGCATCGCGTGGCGTGGCTATATTCACGCTGCTTTCGCTGACCCTGATTGCCTTCATGGGCCTGTGGGCGGAAGCGATTACCACCCTGTCGCTCATCGCCACGGCAATCGTGGTGTGCGTCATTCTTGGCATTCCAATCGGAATCCTGTGCGCGCGCCACGATCGCGCCTGGACCATCGTGCGGCCGGTGCTCGATGTCATGCAGACGACGCCCAGCTTCGTCTACCTGGTCCCGGTGGTCATGCTGTTCGGCGTCGGAACGGTGCCTGGGGCAGTCGCGGTCATCGTGGCGGCGATATCGCCGCTGATCCGCTTCACCAATCTCGGGATTCGTCTTGTCGACAAGGAGATGGTCGAGGCGGGGCGGGCCTTCGGTGCCACCGATCGCCAACTTCTCTGGGAAGTCCAACTTCCATTGGCCTTGCCAACCATTCTGGGCGGCCTCAACCAGACAGTACTGATGGCTATGGTCATGTCGGTGATCGTATCCATGATCGGGGCCGAAGGGCTCGGACTTGTGGTCCTGCAGGGGCTGGGACGTCTCGATGTCGGCATGGCTGCCGTCGGCGGCATCGCCATCGTCCTGCTAGCCATGATCCTCGATCGCATCACGCAGGGCCTGGCCAACCAGGACAAGGCCGGACCAACCCGGGGCATCCGGGCCGCCCTGGCTCAGTTGCTGCGTCCCAGAAATGAGGAAGCGGGGAGTTTCGAAACGAACCACCAGCAGGTTTGAACACCGTCTCGATCAGGCGGAACGACGCAACAAATATCACAACAAGGGGAGAATACATGTCGGCGAATTATCGATACCGCAAAGGGCTGAGACTGGCCTGCGCCATGGCTGTTGCAGCAACCATGATGGGTGGGCAGAGTTTTGCGCAGGATAAGCCTGGCGAAGGCAAGACCATTCGTTTCACGTCCTCCGACAGCCTGGGCGCCAACTATATTCAGGACCAGGTCCTGATAGCGGGCCTCGAGAAACTCGGTTACGACGTAAAGTTGTCGACCATGAACATGTCGGCGATCCTGCAGGCCATTTCGCAGGACGACCTCGACATGACCGGCGACATCAACTGGCCGCAGGCCGAGCCCGCCATCGCACAGATCTCGGATACGGTCGAACTGATCAATGAAGGCACGATCGCGGGCGGCGGCATCAACGGCTACATGATCGACAAGAAGACAGCCGAAGCCAACAACATCACCAATGTCTCGCAACTGAAGGACCCGAAGATCGCCGCCTTGTTCGACACCGACGGTGACGGAAAAGCCAATCTGGTGAATTGCGATCCCGCTTGGAAGTGCGGTGACGTCGTCGATTTCCAGGTCAAGGAGTTCGGCTTGAGCGATACGGTGCGCTCCATCCGCGCCAAATACGAGCCGCTGATCGGCGAGGTCTTTGCACGGGCCGACCGAGGAGAGCCGATCCTTCTTTACACCTGGAGCCCATCCTGGATCGTCTATCGGCTGAAGCCCGGCAAGGACGTGGTGTGGCTGCCGATCCCGTATGACGCTCTTCCCGAGGGCGTATCGAAACCGAAGACGCACGAGGTCAAGGACGTGGTTGGCTGTGCGGGGGGGCAGAACCCATGCCGCATGGCGGTTGGCCCATGGAACTGGCGCACGCTCGCCAACAAGAAGTTCCTGGCTGACAATCCGGCGGCCAAGAAATTCATCGAACAAGCGAAATGGTCGCTGGACATCTGGAGCCAGTGGGAAGGCGATCTGGGGGCCGGCAACAAGACCGACGCCGAGATCAAGAAGATCGCCAACGACTGGATTGCCGCAAATCAGTCGGAGTTCGATGGCTGGGTAAAGAATGCGGCTGCCGCCGGGAAATAATCCGGGCAGGCCTCTATCGTGGCCTGTTATCACAATGGTGGCGGACCCTGTCCGCCACCATTGTCGATTGAGGAGACCGATTGCCGGCCAAGCGTTTTCGCTTCATGGCGACGTTTCCTTATGGGGAGCGGCTACACAGGCTCATGCAAAGGGCAGGCGATCGTTTGGACATGCGGCCTCAGAGACGATTATCTCGGGATAAATAGCTGCCGCCGCGCCTGATCGAGCGCGGGCCGCTTGGTATAGTGAGAAAAACTGAGTGAAGCCTTATTTCACGCGCAGCTATTACTCTAGGTCGCGCGTGAAGGTTCCGTTCTCCTTGAGCCCCCCGCTGTCGTGGAACTTGACATCCAGACGCCAATGCGAACGGCGGCGGCATGTCGTTACAAGCGCGAAACCGTCGCCAGGGGCGAAACTTGTCTGCACCTCGCAACAATACGGCCCCTGCTCAGGATCGGGATCGGGAAAGCAAAAAGTCTCATTGGCCTGGAAATTGTCGGCAGTTCCGTTCGCAAACGGATATGGCGCGTACAGCGCCGAACTGTGGATACAATGCAGGATGCTCTGCTTGCCGGTTTTGCTGTTTGTTACACGAGCGGTGACCAGGCTGCTCACGTGCTCGTCACCCGACAGGAATACCAGTCCCTTTATTTCCTTGTTGCACACGAACCTGAGCAGTTTATGTAAGGAAAACGGGTATCCATCCCACGCGTCCGAACGCAAGGCACAAGTGGGGGCCTCGGCCACCTCCCGCCGCCGCGGCAGCACTGCCGAGGATGTGAGAACAAATTTGGGCATTTCGGTGTGTTCAGGCTTGGTAAGCCATTCACAAAGTTTGGCGAATTGCGTTGAACCCATGATCCGCGCTTCGCACCAGTTCGAAACCGTCCGTCCTTGACGTTCGGTGCGCGTGTCGCAAAGGAAGAATGGCATACCGTTGTGGGTTAAATCGTCTCGCCAGATGTGTGCCGGCAGGCGCTTTTCCAGCACCTCGGTCTTGCCACGTTCGTACCTGAAGTAAGCCAGCTTCCCAGGCTTTATGACGATATCATTCTTGCGCATCGCCGGGTCGGGGTCTTTTGCCCAATTGTCGCGAATCTCATGATCGTCCAGCATCATTTCAACCGCCATGTCCAAGCGCTGCATCACCGCCTTCACACCGCGGCTCTGGCCCCGGCGTTCGTAGGGTATTCGGAATCGGTCGTTGACTACCTTAGGGTCGAAAAGCCCTGCCGTAGCGTCGATATATACCTGATCGCCGGCCAGCAGCAGCAACGTTGGGGCGCCGGGTTTGCCCAGTAGATCGCCGAGCGCGAGCAGAGACGCATCCGCGGGCCCTCGTGTCGCATGCTGACCGTCGGGCATGTGGTCGAGGAAATCACTGGGGTATTGGCAACTTGCGAGAGCGAATGAAAGGTTCGATACCGCGCGGGCATCGCTCTTGTGCCGATGGCTTCTGTGCGACCTTCCAGGCCTGCCGACGATCAGGCCACCTCGCAAATCATCCAATGTGTCAGTCTCGAGCGCATACCGAATAGCCTCGGCGGCCCTCTTCACCGCGTTCTTGGCATGCGAACCTGTGTCGAGGATTTCAGGTGGTGATCCCGCCGCGTCGGGCAGTTTCGGTAACCGAGCCAAGCCGCCAATACCCTGCGCCTGAACGTACAGCAGCAAGACCAGTACCTGCTGCGCTTCAGGCCACTCATGGAGCGGAACTTCAAATACGTAAGGAGATGCGGGTTGCTTAATATAGTAATGCGGAAGACTATTATAGAGGCTATCGTCGCTCTGTCCTTTCTCGTCGCCGCGGCTCGTAACCGGCGGACCGATCATGTGCAGGCGGTCGCCCTTTGCGTAGACGGGAACAATGAAAGCTGCATGAGGCAAGCCCCGCCCTCCGCTATCGGCCGCTTGCACCAGGATCTTGCCCGCCTCGACCTCTACGCGCACCCCGAAGGCGGGCGCCCTGGCTTCAGAGGGGAGAGAATGCGTCATGGCTTTTCCTCCAAGGGCCCCGGCATATCGGAGATATCCGGCATTCCTAGGTATTTCGCTATAACGCCGCAGATCGACGAGGCGTCTTTGCCGATCAGGCAATCCTGATGACCGTGGCCGGCAATGCACCAGGTCAGGTAGGACGGTTGGCCGAGCGCCAGGAACTGGCCGCTTTTGTCAATAAGATCCCTGATTTCTTCCTCCGATTGCACCGCCTCGACCGCATGCAGAGATGAGTTCAAATGCGGCACGCCGGCCCCTTTGAGCATATTTCGCATCAGTCTTAGCGTTGAGGGGGCGACCAAACCGTTTTCCGCTCCATGGATCGACATCATCGGGAATCCCAGTCGATCCCTCACCCGGTCCGGCAGCACATAGCGATTTATGCCGGCGCGATCGGTCACGGTGTTGAAGCCAGCAAAATGTATGACCTGCGAGACTGTCTCGACGCTGAGCGGGCCGAAGAAATCGTCGATGTGGTCGAGTACGAGGTCAGAGAGATTGTTGAGCGAGAAGGTGCGTGCATAGAGCGCGTCCATCCGATGTCTTGTGCCGACCCAAGGCGTCGCTTTGCCTGGGGGCCAGAGGGGATTCTCGCGCCGATACTCGTCGGACGGCAGCCACATTGCCGAGAGCGCTCTGTCGAGCAATTGACCGGCGAGCGAGATATCGCCATGCGGACTAAACACATAGTCTTCAAGTTGAAGAAAATAACGTACATATCGCATCACATATGCGGCGAGCACATTTGCCGAACTCAACAGCATTGCCGGGCCGACTTGCGAAAACACCACGCGCCCGATCTTATTGTGCAAATTCCTTCGATCATGCTCGCCAAGCACTGCCATGCTGAACATTGCCGCGCCCATGCAATGGCAGACGACATCGAGCCTTTCCTGCCCTGTCGCAGCCAGCACGTGTTGGACGGCGATCGGAATGTCATTCTCCGCCATCTCCTCAAAAGCCCAACCGCCTGTGGCGGTAGTCAGGCCTGAACTCGATCGCATATCGAGCACCCAGACATCGCGCCCAGCATCACACAGCGATTGAGCGAGGTTGCCGGGTACGGCAGCATGAGCAAATGTGGTGCCGCTCGCACTGTAACCATGGATGAGCAAGACGGGGCGTTTCGGGACGCCCTTCTCGATACTGCCGTCATAGCGGGCCAGGCGAATGCGGATCGGCGGGCTGAGCTGACTTTTCAAGGTCAACCAGTCGATTTGAGGCGCTGGTAAGCCCGGCACCGCCCCGGGCAGCCGTTGTGGTTCACGCGCAGATGGCGGGTCAGGGCGGCGAAAACTCAGTGCATGTATCTGAAGCACGACGCGAAATCCGTAGAGTATGAAAGAGGCCAGATCTGCCAGTGCCGCGACACGGTCTTGCTGCCCCACTATTCGCAGCAGAGGCACCGATTGCCGCGCCAGGTATCGTTTGTTTAGCTCGAGCGACGGTAGCTTCTTGCCAATGACGGTCTTGCTCATCTGCGGGAAAACTTCGACCGACATCTCCATCAATTGCTGCCAAGGGCTGGCGCCGCGCGCATAGGTGAGCCGCTTCACCGCTCTGATTTTCTTCTGCGTGAACAGAGAGCTGTCGAACCTCGCGCCCGTGCCGAGATCTTCCGGCTCGACAACCTTGTCGATGTGCAAATCGTATTCGATCAGGCGGACCCCGCCCGCACGCGAGCACAGGTGCAGAATGTCGAGCAGTCTGAGATGGGATGCCCCTCCGCTAGGCGGCGTGAAACGCAACCATTCCTGGCCCTGGCGGACCAAGCGGTAAGCAAAGTCGCGCATCCCGCGGTTGAGCGCCCACGCAAGGATAGCGCGCAGCATTCGGGGCACGGGGCGCGATTTTTCCAGATCGAACAGGTGGAGCGATCCCGAGATCTCCGCCTCGAGCGCAACATGGCTTTCATAGGCCTGATCTGCAATGGGGTCGAACTCCTTTCCTGCACGCAGAATGCGCAGCCGACCATGGGCAATCGGCAAACACCGTCCACGGGGCGTTTGCAGCGCGTAGAGATCGGTGAGCACCACCGGCTTGGTGGTTAGCGTCAGTTCGACCATGTGTGGTTTCACACCGTTGCCGCGCATAGCCAGAGGGACCTTGCCGCGCACCTGTTCGGTCAGTTCGATGCTGGTAGGCGTAGGCGCAGGGTTCGTCCGCGGCGTGGAATATATCGGCCGCGTTTCGCCACGAGAGTTCCCAGGCAAGGGGGCGTTGATCAAACGGCCGCCACTGAGTTGCCATTCCTCCTTGAGCTCGGTGATCGCTCGCAATGCCAGAACGGCTATGGTCAAGGCGGGATTGATGCCCAGCGACGTGGGCACGACCGAGCCATCGAGCACGATCAACCCTTCGTGAGTGCGTCTGAGGCCGACCGCAGCGGCATCGAACACGCGGCCGCAATGATCGGTCACGCCTTGGCGAACGTCGTCACCCATGGCGCAGCCCCCAAGGGGATGCACCGTCAGCAGCGGCCCGCGTTGGCGACCGAACACGGCTTCGAGCCTGTCGGACAAAGGTCGCCACAACAGGTTGTTCACCAGCCGTCCGCCCAATCCAGACTCTCGAAGCAACTTGCCAAGGCGCGCATGATGGTTCTCCAGCCGGGGGTCCAGTCGCAACTCCGGCCAGCGCACCGTGAGCATCCCGTCGGCGAGCATTTTTTCAGGATCGTCTTGCTTCTCATCGGCGCTGTTTTGCATCGAGGGCCCTAGCGCCAGTGCTCCCTCCGCGTCGTCGCGGCCGATCATAGCCAACACCAGGGAGTTGGTGATGGCGGCTGGATTGACGGCTGCATCGTCTGCCCGTGAAGGATTCGGCTCATGCTTCGCCCAGTCGCCATCGGCGACGCGATTGAGCACATCGAATGTGGTGGCGCTTTCCTCAAATAAGCGGCGCAGCGGTCCCGGTACGGCAAGATCCTGGATCACCAGGTCAGTAGCCGCGTTGCCGTCGCGCAGATCGATCATTGCGGTTATCGTCGGGCCGACCGCGCGACCGCAATCCTCGCTTTTGATGTTCGGGGCCGGATTCTCGGTTTCGTCAGCGACGCCATTCACCCGTGCCGCCAAATCATGGGCAACGACGAGCATGTCACCATTGGCGGAGAACTTGCTTCCCAGCTGATCGGAGAACTTTATCCCGCGGATTTGCGAGCGCATCAAAATTTCCGTCGAGCCGAATGTGCCTGCTGCAAGGATCACGCGCCTCGCCAGCAGCGCGAACGGCTTCCGCTGGTTATCGCGTAGATGGCCGTCGGTGTGATTGACGTCCAACTGCCATCCTTCGCCCGCGCGCAAAACGCGCAAGACGGTGGCGCCAGTGACGATCTGTACCAGGCTTTGTCGAGCCAGCCGCAACAAGTTCAGGTCGAGGGATTCTTTGGCATTGTAGTTGCAACCAGTGGCGCAGTCGCCGCAACGGCGGCATTCGCTCATCGCGACCCCGGCGTGGTTGGTGTGGCAATCGGAAGCGACGGTTATGTGAGCGGGTCGTGCTTTGCCACCAGCCAAATTTCTAATTGCTTCGGACTTGGCCAGGAAAGGCTTGGTGACACGTATCGGCTTGGCTCCCAGCCAATCGCCCAGCCGTTTAGCCGTCTCTGTGAGCGTCGTATCTCTGCGGATTTTGGTGGGCCAGCGTGCTTCCCGGAAAATCTCCGGCAGCGGCATCTCCATCACGCCGGCGTTAATTAATGAGCCTCCACCCAAGCCACACGCGACGAGAGCTACCGCGTCGTCGCTGCAGCGCAAGTCGTAAAGACCATCGAACACGCCGCGTTGGCGTTTCGCAAAGGGGGTGGCAAAGCGGACGTGGCCGCCCAGATCGGCCAATCGCGAAGGGAACATTCCGGCCAGGTACTCCTTGCCGCGTTCCAGTACGCAGATTTTTAAAGATTGGCCTTGCACATCCTTGCAGGCGCTCAATTCGGCGGCAGCCACCGAGCCGCCATAGCCGCTGCCAACGATGGCAACATCAAAGTCATATCCGCCCTTGACGGTTGTCCTTTCCCTATCGGCGATCTGCGGAAAATCGTGGACCAACGTCTCGAGTCGGTGCGAGAGCCAAGCCGTCGCACGTGGCGGCTCCGGCGCTGCCTTGATGTGTACAGGCAATGCGTCCTCCCTAATTTAGATATCAATCATATACGAAATTTGGTGTAACGTCAGGAAGTCACGCAATCTATCGGGGCGATATTCATTCCCTTTAGGAAGTGCGCGGTCGGCGGTGCCTTTCTCTGCCCTGAACCATGGGCACGGCTGCGGGAAGGAACCCATGGAGGGTACTTGCGAGCTACTTGAGAGTTTTCTGCCGCTGGAATTACTCGGTAGAATTCACGCACTTCGAGCGGATGGCCCAGTAGCCGTCGAATTCCAGGCTGCAGTGGTGTTTGTCGATGTGTCCAGATACACGGCCTTGGTCGAGCAACTAGCACGACGGGGGCAAGAAGGACTTGAAAGAATCCCGAGCCTGCTTAGTCACTCCTACGCACGATGCGTAGAGCAAGTATACAATCGTGGAGGCGAGATTTTGTACCTCGCCGGCGACGAACTGCTGGCCTACTGGTCGGCGGATGTCCGCGGACTTGAAAGCGCGGTGCGAGCGGCGACAGCCTGTGCCAAGGCAATCTGCGGCGGCCAGAACGAGCGTTTGGAGGACGGAACAGCTGAAATCGCACCCGCGCTGCATGTTGGAGTAGGGGCGGGGGCCCTCTGGGCGGCGGCTTTAGGCGGTCAGCCGGTCTGGACTCTCTTTGCAGGCGGAGATGCCATCATGCAGGCCGCTCAGTCCCAAGCGGCTGCGCGCCGATGGGAATATGTACTTTCCGACAAAGCCAACTTGGCCCTTGCGCAGCCGTCTCAATCGCGGCGCAGTCGGCCTACGCTGGCTTCTCCGCCTCCGGGCTGGCTGGCAAGGTTTTTGCCTTTGCAGCTCAGGGACCTGCTGTCCGAAGCCGACTTGCGCTCAGTTGCCGCGGACAGCGCCATTGCCATCCGTTCCGAAGAAGATCGTCCAACGACCGCTCGCTTAGACGCCCTGGCGGAGATTAGGCCGATCACCGCCCTTTTCGCGCGAATTGCCGGACTTGACCATCGTCAACCTCAGGCGCTTGCGCGCTATCAATTGCTATGCGCGACCCTCCAGGAGGATCTGCGTTCGCGCGGTGGGCCGGCCGGCGAGTTGCTCTTTGACGACAAAGGTCTGATTTTCTTTGCGACGTTCGGAGCGCGAGGCAGTTTCCACCGCGACGATCCTTGCCGTGCCGTCGATGCTGCTCGCGCGATCCGTCTGACGGCCCAACGCTTGGGCCTCTCCGCGTCGATGGGCGTGGCTACCGGCGATGCGCTTTTTAGTGTTGTCGGAAGCGCACGTCGGCGCCAGCTGATGGTGATCGGCGCGCCCGTGAATCGGGCGGCGCGGCTTATGACGGCGGCATCGGCAAACGTTCTCTGCGATGCACCAACAGAGCGAGCCAGCCGGACGGCGTTTTGGTTCGAAGAACACGGCACGTTGCAACTGGACGGACTTGGGGACATGGCAACGGTATTTTGTCCCATGGATCCGCGCGCCCCGGTCCAACCTCTTAGTCCGCTGATTGGTCGGCAGAGCGAGCTGGAGTTCCTGAAACGTACGTTCGAGGAGACCCGCCGTGGAGGCAGGCGTTTGCTCGTTGTCTTGGGTGAGTCGGGCATTGGAAAAACCGCTTTGATCAGAGCTTTCACGGACGAACTGCGCTCAACCGCAATCGAGGTTTTGACCGCGCGCGCCGAACGTGACGATCGCCGGACATCGCTCCTGCCATGGCGGCGGGTGCTTGTGTCCCTTCTCGGCCTACCGTCCGACAGCGATGGATTTGCGGTGCTTGATGTCGTCACACAACGGGTTCAAGGCAACTCGTCGCTCGTTGGGCGACTGCCCTTGCTAGGTGATGTTCTGAGCATCGAAATTCCCCAAAACGACGGGACGCGACATCTGGAGGGACCTCATCGCGCTGATGCCACCATGCGTCTTTTGGGTGATCTCATGGATAACTTGGCACCGCGCCCGTTGGCATTGGTCCTGGAGGACAGTCAGTGGCTGGATTCGGCATCGTGGCGCCTCGTCGAGTGGGTTCTCTCATCTCTGTCCTCGTTGCTTCTGGTCCTGTGCGTACGCTCGGACGAAGTTCCGGAGGAGTTAAAAAACCTACGAAGGCGAGCCGAGGCCACAAGAAGGAATACATCCGGAACGGAACCTGACGATCCCGCGCGCCTGTGTCGTATCCTGGATCTTGAGGAACTCAGCGAGGCGTCGATTTGCGAACTGGTCGCCCGCACGCTCGGGGATGTGCCCCCACATGGCGAACTGGCGCGCCGGGTTTCGGCCTTAGCCGGTGGCAATCCGTTTTTCGCCGAGGAGATAGCGCTGACATTAAAGAGCCAGGGGCTCATCGCCATACGCGATGGTTTGTGGTGTCCGATCCGCCCGCTCGAGAGCCTTCGATATTTCGAAGGTGTCGATCGGGTCATTCGGGAGCGCGTTGATCGATTGGAGACCCCAGTCCAGCACGTTCTCAGGGCTGCGGCCGTGATCGGGCGTTCATTTACCGGCGAGGCCCTGGCGACGTTGCTCGAGGGCGAGTTGGATCACGACGGTGTGGGTGCAGCTGTCGAGTCGCTCGTGGCGGCGCATCTCGTGCGTCAGGGCACTGGATCAGGGAACTACGAGTTCCGTCATGATCAAATCCGAGACGTCGTTTATGGCTCAATTCCCAGTGAAGTGCGACAGCGACTTCATGCAGCTCTGGCCGCTTGGATCGAGTCGAGCCAGTCGGCCGCCATGGGCGCGGATGTCGCGGCCCTCGTTCAGCATTTTGAGGCCGCCGGAAACAATTTCAAGGCAGTTGGATATGCCAATTTGGCAGCAATCAAGGCGCTGCAGGTCGGTGCGTTTCGAGAGGTCGAGGCGTTTCTGGAAATCTGCTTGAGATACGAGTCGAAGCAGCCTTGGAGTGCTGAGCAAAGACTTCAGTCGGTGCGTTGGCGCAGGCAGCTCGGCGAGGCCCATTACAGTCGTGGCGACCTCCATGCTCAGGGCATTTCGGTGAGGCGCGCCCTCACCTTGGCGGGCACGCCGGTTCCACGTTCCTCGGCAGCCCTTTTGATGCGGCTGCTTGGGGGTGGAATGCGGCTCGCGTTCCAACAGGTGTTCCCTCCTTCGCTATGGTCAACTCAGGGTAGTGTGCTGGACTCCTGGGAGCGAGAACTAGCTCGCTGCCTTAACCAGGCGGCCGTCGTGGACTATTTCGAGCTTCGCTTTTCGCGAGCGTTTTCCCACACCGTCGCGGCTGTCGCCCATGCGGAGCGCACGGGACTCACCATGGAGATGGTGGTCGCGTCGGCCCAACTGGCATGCGGGCTGGGAATTCTGGGGCGCCGGCGCGCTTGCAACTACTTCATGGCAAGGGCAGAACGGGTGGTGACTGCGCTCGCCGATCCAGCGGTCCATGCCCACCTGTGTAATCTCGATGCGCTCTGGCGCATCGGGCGCTGCGACTGGCTGATGGTAGATCGTCGTCTGGATCAGTCCCAAGAGCTATGTCTAAAGGCGGGCGATCAACTAAGTTGGTGCAACGCCCAGGCCATGCGCTTCTGGTCAATGTACTACCGGGGTGAATCGGGTGCGCTGGAGTACACCGCCCAAGCGCTGCTCTCCCGCGCACAGAACAGCGGAAACCTCCAGCAAGAGATTTGGGCGCTCCGATGCAAGTCGTTGTGTGTGCTCCACACGGATAGCCCCCGTGAAGCGGTCGACATCCTTCGGCTGACCACGTCCGCTATGGCCGGATCCGCTGATCTCGCCGACTTGGTCTCCGCCAAAGGGTCGCTTGCGCTCGCGCTTGCACGGGTCGGGCTCCATGCTGAGAGCCTTCGGGCTGTGGTCGAGACGCTACGCCTGCTGCGCGAGATGCGTCGGCCGACTGTGCACAGCACACTGCCCGGCATTGCCGGCGTGTGCGAAGTGCTTCTGCGCGGCAGGGAGGCAGGCCTCTCGCGCGAGTACGACCAGTGGCGCCACTGGGAGCGCCAAGCGCTGCATGAGCTCAAGCGCTACCGCCGCGCGTTTCCTGTCGGCACCGCCCAATATGGGCTGTGGGTCGGCGTGGCCCATTGGCTGGACGGACGCGGTGACCGCGCCGTCTCTACTTGGCGGCAAGCACTCGCGGCTGCGCGGCGCCTCTCGTTACGCAGGGATCAGTCGATCATTGCGGCCGAGCTGAGGCGCCGGCAAGACAAGACCTAAGATACTCTCCTGCGTTGGAGTTATCCGATCGGCAACTTGGGGGCGACATGGCTTTTGGCGGCGCGAACGAAAGAAATGATCTGCCGCGCCTTGCACGGATCGATCCGCGCCTGTTCGATCTTCTTTTCGGCGGCTGCAAGGTTGAACGCCACGCGGCGGGCCAGATTCTCTTCGTCCAGGAAGATCCATCCGATCGTATTTACGGGGTTATGAGCGGGACGGTGGAGATCTCGATGTATTCGCCGGGAGGCCGGAAGCTGGTGGCCAATATCGAGCTTTCGCACAGCTTGGTCGGAGAGATCGGCGCGCTCGACGGGCGCCCGCGCACCGCAACCGCTACTTGCCTGACCGTTTGCGATCTGGCCTCGCTCGGTCGGAAGCAGCTCTTCGATCGGATCGAAAAAACTCCACCTCTGGCACGCGCCATGATTGAGCTTTTGTGCGCACGGCTGCGTTGGGTCAGCGGCGAACTTGGCGATCAGGCTTTCTTCGGCATTGAGGCCAGGCTGGCAAAGCGACTGGCCTTTTTGGCCGGCGTTATGGCGGATGGCTCAGGTTGGATACCGATCTCCCAGTCCGAACTGGGGGAGTTCCTGGGCGCCACGCGCGAGTCCGTCAACAAGACGCTTAACGATTGGCGCAACCGTTCGATTATCGCAATCAAGCGTGGTGGCCTGCGCATAACGAATGCCGGTGCGCTTCGTCACATTGCCGAGTCACAGGACGATGACTGATGTCGCCATTCGCAATCGGCGCGCGCATCAGAGCCGCGAATCAGATTGCGCAACGAAGACCGGATCGGCATGAAGGGATAGTCCTCCACCTGTCGTGGTGACGAACTGGGAACCTCCGTTCAGCATCCTGACGCCGTCCCAGGCGATTGGACCTGCCACCGCTGTCGCGCGATCTATGGTCGGGCTTTTCTTAATAGTCCGTCGGTCAGTCGGTACCCGCTCAAGGAGGCAGAGCGGTGGCGCTAGCCACCGCTCTTATCTGGATCAATTCCGGCAGTCCGGGCTGACAGGATCGTACTGGTGTGGGCTGACCCCCATGCACTTGGAGTTCGAAGCGCCACCAGGCAATCCGATCGACCCGGTCGGGAAGCCATACACCGCTTCTTCTGAAGCCAATGAATGTTGACCCTTCAAGTCACCTGGGGCTTCGAAGTCACCATTGTCGGCTCGCAGACTGTGGACGAAGGTCGAGTCGATCGCGAACGAAGGCACCGTGAGGATGAAGAATGCAGACGCAGCTGTAATGATCTTATACATGTTTCTCTCCCTTTGGTTGATGGCATCACAAAATTCGTGATGAGAACGAAATTGGCTTAGTTTAAAACCAACTTCCTCTTCGGGCTTGATCTTTGCTATTTTCTTTATGATCTGTCCGAAAGAGAGACTAAATTGCCTGCTCTGTCATCTCTTGTACGCCGCGGGTGAGATTTGTATGTGAAGGAATTCACGCAGGGTGCTAATATGATCGACGGGACGCTTTTCATTCCCGCTGCTTCAGCACCGGGATCGGAACGAGGGACATCGGCTGGTACTGAGCCAGTCTTCGAAGGCCCGCAAGATCAGTCAAGTCGATGAAGCGCGCGTTGCTGGTGATAAGCTGTTCGGCGCGCAATTGCTGAATGATGCGATTGAGATGGGGCACGCTCAACCCGAGCGCGTCCGCCATGATTTCCTGTGAAAACGGCAGATCGAAACTTGCTTCGTCGGCGCGTTCGACTTCCAGGAGACGCGCGTGAATCTCCAGCAAAAGGTGCGCCAACCTTTCAATCGGAGTGCGCCGACCTAGATTGACGATGTGTTCCGCATAAGTCGCTGCCTCTTGGGCGGCGAGCCAACTTAACACCAGACCGAATTGGGGCTGCTCGTAGCAGAGACGAATGTACGCGTCGAACGAGCAGACGGCGTAGGTCAGTTCGCTCACGGCAACGACCGAACAAGTGGATCGATCGAAAAAGCTGACCGGGAATCCAATGACATCACCGGGCAGGATGAGCTTCAGGATTTGCCGCCTGCCGCTGCGCAGCAACCTGTAGCGGATCGCGTAGCCGTCTTTAACAAAGCACAGGTTTCGGAACTCGGAGCCGTGAACGACGAGTTCCTCCCGCTTCCGAATGGTAAGATCGCGCTCGAAGATTGCCTCAAGACGTTTGATGTCTAGCGAATCCAGCTTCATTACATGTGTCAGTCGGGTCACGATCGGGTGGCCGGTCAGCGGCATGCCATGCTCCAAATGTTCATGACCTTCAACGAAACTTTCCTATGCTTATTAATCCAGATCAATGAACAGAATTATCAAACGAAAGTTGTATTGACTGGTAGGCCTACGCCACTGCGAATGCCCATGCAAATAGGCCATTTTCAGCGTTTCGCTGGAAAAACCGGTTTCCGGGAACAACAAATGAGAGCCGTCCGACGGCTCCACGCTAAGGAGGAACAGCTGATGCCGCTCGACGATCAAAATACTTCCAATATATCCCGCCGCACCATGCTGCACGCGGGCGCAGGTCTTCTCGGTAGTGCCGTTCTGCCCTTATCCAGCTTTGCGGCTTTTGCAGCCGACGACAAGCCCGCGATAGGCACCTGGCCGGCCGGGTCGGCGGGCGACACCGTCTACATCGGAGCCGCGGTGCCCCTTACCGGTGCCTATGCCGTGCAGGGTGCTGATGAACTTAAGGGCTGGCAGCTGGCGGTCGACCACATCAACAACGGCCATGAGTTGATGAAGGCGTTGGCGCCGAAAGTCGACAAGGGGTTGCTCGGCAAGAAGGTCGAGCTGTTGTCCGCCGACAGCGCGGCCAAGCCGAACCAGGCCGTCGAGCTCGAGCAGAATTTCATCCACCAAAACAACATCATCCTGATGACCGGCTCGACTTCATCAGCGGTCGCGGTTGCGCTCAACAAATTCGCGCAGCGCGAGAAGATCCTCTACGTCGCGGGCATCTCCGGCTCAAACGACACAACAGGTAAGGACTGTGTCCGCTACGGCTTCCGCCAGAACTTCTACGGCCAGACCGCAGCCAACGCGATCGGCCCGATCCTTCTGAAGACCTACGGAAAGGGAAAGAAGGCGGCATTCATGACGCCGGACTACACTTACGGTCACACCGTCACCAAGTCGGTGAACGACTACCTGACCTCTCAGGGTGGATGGGAGATGGTGACGGACCAGGTCTCGCCGCTAGGCACCCAGGATTTCAGCCAGTATCTGACCAACATCGCCAATTCGGGCGCCGAATTCATTGTCAACGTCAACTGGGGCCGCGACGCGGTGCTGTCGATCCAGCAGGCCAAGCAGTTCGGCCTGACTCCGAGCATGAAGATGGTCATCCCCTACCAGATCCCCTTCCTTGCCAAGGAAGTGGGCCCCGAACTGACAGCCGGCGTTTTTGCCGCTACCGATTTCTGGTGGACCCTGCAGGACAAGTATCCGCTCGCCAAGCAGTTCGTGGACGCGTTCCAGAAAAAGTTCGGTTATCGGCCGGAATGGGGCGCCGAAAATGCCTATGTCAGCTTCGCTCATTGGGCCCGCATGGTGTCGCAGGCCGGTAGCTTCTATCCGCCGGACGTCATCAAGCAATACGAGAAGAGTGAGACCATCCCTTCACTCGTCGGCGACGTTCACTATCGGCCGGAAGACCATCAGTGCGTGCGACCGGTCGTACTCGTCCAGGGTAAGGACCCCAAGGACATGAAGAGCGACGACGACTACTGGAACGTGGTCGAGGTGGTCGATGGCGCGCCGCTGATGCAGAAGCCTGACGAGTTCGGCTGCAACCTGGGCAGCTACACCTGATATCCCGCAGCGCCTTCTCCGCCCGCCACGGGTGGAGAAGGCGCTCGCACCGGGACTGGCTCTGGCTGGACGCAGACGGTTCGTCTCCCGGCGGTCGGTGGAATGTCGATTGTTCGCGACTTATCAACCAAACCCTTGCTGGCGCGAGGGCAGGGCATATTTTTCATGATTAAGGTGGGCGCAGAGTGATCAACTGGGCAAATTTCATCTCGCAGTGCTTCAATGGGCTCGTGCTCGGCGCGCTTCTGGCGCTGATCTCCTCCGGGCTGACCATCATCTACGGGACGCTCGGCGTCCTGAACCTTGCCCATGGCGCGATGTTCATGCTCGGAGGCTATGCCGGCTGGCTCGCCTACACCTACACAGGTTCATTCCTCGCCGCGGTGGCGGCCGGATCGCTGTTCGTGATGATCGTCGGGGTGTTGATCGAGCGGCTGATCATTCGCCATTTCTACACGCGGCCGCTCGAGGACCAGCTTCTCGTCACGTTCGGGCTCGGCATCGTCTTCGTCGAGACCGTCCGCTTCTTCTTCGGCAGCCTCTCGCGCACGGTGCCGCCGCCCGCCTCGCTGGTCGGCATCACCCATCTGGGCTTCATGGTCTATCCCACCTACCGATTGGCGCTCCTCGGCATCGTCGCCCTGGCGCTGCTGATGCTCTATGTCGTGCTCTATCGCACCCGCATCGGGATGATCGTGCGAGCAGGCATCGAGGATTCGGTAATGGTCGATTCGCTTGGAATCGACGTCTACAAGATCTTCATGCTCGTCTTCGGCATCGGAGCCATGGCGGCCGGCTTCGCCGGCATTGTCAATGCACCCGTGGTGTCGATCGCGCCCGATGTCGGGGAAGCCATACTGGTCCAGACCTTCGTGGTCGTGGTGATCGGCGGCGTCGGTTCCTTTCCGGGCGCGATCCTCGGCGGCCTCATCGCCGGCGAAATCATCAGCATCACCTCGATGTTCAATCCCGGTTATTCCTATGTCATGCTGTTCGTGGCGATGACTCTGGTGCTGGTGCTTCGCCCGCACGGGCTGCTCGGCACGGCAGGGCGCGAGTAGACGCGGTCGCCATGAACATCAAACATCCCTTCCTTGTCGAGCTTCTGACGGCGCTGGCGCTCGTCCTGGCGCCGTTCGTGCTGCCCCATCTCGGCTTTTCGCCCAGCACGATCAATCGTATCCTCATTTGGGGCCTGTTCGGGATCGGCTTCGACATCCTGTTCGGCTACACGGGATTGCTGTCCTTCGGCCAGTCGGCCTTCTACGGTACTGGCGGGATGTTCGCCGCCTATCTCCTGACTGAAACCGGCTTCTCCTATGTCATGGCTGCCATCGTCATGGGCGCCGTCGTGTCGGGTGTCGTCGGCTATGTGATCGGCCTGATCGCCCTGAGACGCACCGGCATCTATTTCGCCATGATCACGGTGGCGATCGCCGAAGTCTTCTTCTTTGTCGAGTTCAATCCGCTCTCGGCATTCACAGGCGGCGAGAACGGCTTGCCTGGCGTGCCAACCCCGGTCGTCAACCTCGGCTTCACGGTACTCGAATTCAACACCGACTGGACGATGTATACCTTCCTGGCGTTCTGGTATTTCGTGGGCATTGTCGTCGCACTTCGCATCGTACGCTCGCCGGTTGGCGCGATCCTTTCGGCAATCCGCGACAATCCGCTCCGCGCCGCGGCGCTCGGCCACGACATACACGGCTACAAGCTCACGGCCTTCGTGATTGCGGCGATCTATGCCGGCTTTGCCGGCGGCCTGTTGGGCGTCATGCAGGGCTTCATGCCGCCGGACGCCTTCATGTTCGACACGTCCGGCCAGGTCGTGATGCAGACGGCGATCGGCGGTGCCGGCACACTGTTCGGGCCGCTGGTGGGCGCGACGGTGTGGCTGTATCTGAGCGACTTTTTCCAGAACACATTGCATCTCGGCGCCACATGGAAGTTGGTGCTCGGCATCGTTTTCGTGCTGCTGGTCTGCTTCCTGCGGCGCGGCATCGTCGGTGCGATCGTCGATCTCTATGGGTTGACCGGCGGCCGCAAGCGCATCGAACGGGCCAATCCCGCGGTCGAGAGTGCGCCGCACGTCGTGACGGTCGTCGAACCGATGCCGGCGCGCCGGCATGGCACTGCGCCAGCATCCGGACCGATCCTGCAGGTGCAGGGCCTAACCAAACGCTATGGCGGCATCACAGCCAACAGCGACATCGACTTCAGTGTCGATCATGGGGAGATACGGGGCATCATTGGACCCAACGGCGCGGGCAAGACGACGTTCTTCAAGATGCTCACCTGCGAGATCGCGCCGACCTCCGGCCGCATCATGCTGGCCGGCCGCGACATTACGGGCATGGGCGTGTCCGAGGTGTGCCAGCTCGGGCTCACCAAGAGCTACCAGATCAACCAGCTGTTCGACCGCCTGACGGTGCGGCGGAACCTGATGATTGCCGCGCTGGGCGAGGCGCGTGGAAAGTTCCGGCTTGACCTGTTCAAGAGTATCCACAGCGTTCCCGGTCTCAATGAGCAGGTCGAGCGAACGGCGGCGCTGGTGAACCTTACGGCGCGGCTCGATCGGCCCGTTTCGGAACTGGCCTATGGCGAGAAGCGGCGGCTGGAAATCGGCCTTGCGCTGGCGACGTCGCCGAGCCTGCTCCTGCTTGACGAGCCGCTTGCCGGCATGAGCCCGCGCGAGCGCGTCGAGACCGTGGCGCTGCTCAAGTCAATCGCGCGTGGACGCACGATGATCATCATCGACCACGACATGGATTCGCTCTTCGAGCTGGTCGAGAAAGTGACCGTCCTGCAGGAGGGCAGGATACTGGTCGAAGGCATGCCCACTGAGATCAAGACCAACGCAAAGGTGCAGGAAGCCTACCTCGGCGGGGTACATGGAGAGGTGGCATGAGCCTGCTCGAAGTCAGGGCGTTGAACAGCTATTATGGCGACAGTCACATTCTGTTCGACGTCTCATTGAGGGTCGAGAAAAACGAGGTCGTGGCGCTGCTCGGGCGCAACGGCGCGGGCAAGTCGACGACGCTGAAGAGCCTGATGGGCGTGGTGACGCCACGAGCCGGCTCGGTTGAGCTCGACGGGGTTGAGCTGGTTGGCAGGAAGGCGCACAGCATCGCTCGGGAAGGCATGCAGCTCGTGCACGAGAATCGGCGCATCTTCGGCAGCCTGAGCGTCGAGGAAAACATCATTCTGGCCGGATTGACCGCCGACGACCGCTGGCCGCTGGAACGTATCTACACGATGTTCCCACGGCTGAAGGAACGGCGCACCAGCCGGGGCACGGATCTCTCGGGTGGCGAACAGCAGATGTTGGCCATAGCCCGTGCATTGGTGCGCAACCCGAAGATCCTTCTGCTTGATGAACCCTTCGAAGGACTTGCTCCAGTCATTGTGCACGATCTGGTGCGCGCCTGCCGCGAACTGGCCCAGGCAGGGCAGACAATCGTGCTGGTGGAACAGAACATCGCCGCGACGCTGGCGCTCGCGAGCCGCGTTTATATCATCAATAACGGCCATATCGCCCACGAGGGCCCGGCCGCCGAGCTCAAGACACAGCCGGGGCTGCTGCAGCATCATCTCGGCGTCTAGGGGCGAGCAGCCGCGGACGGCGTTCGACTTCCGACCGCCTTCGGCCATCCGTGCTTCATGCCGGCGACTATCCAGGCCATCGCTTGCAGGACCGTATCGCCTTCTGGCGCCAGCCGCTGATCGCCGGAAATATCAGGACAGTCTCCAGGTTGGAGTCGGCCTGGATTTTTGCCGACCTGCCGTGTTGGAAAAGAGAGGCACCGTTCGATTTTCGAGGAATTTCAAGTCGAGCCGGCGCCGGCTTCGGCGGCAATCGAGCAGATGATCGCGTGGAACCCGGAACGGATCGTGTCGACGCACGGTTGATGGTCTCCGGCGGTGCGGTGGGCGAACTGAGGCGAGCCTTCCGCCGGGTCTTGTAAAGAGTGTTTCGCCGGCTTGTGCACCGCAAACGAGCGCTCTGATATTTGGCGCGAGGACACCGAGATGACTGAACGACCGGAGAGATATCGAAATGCGATTGTCCCTCATATCTACGTCGACGGGGCGTCGGATGGGATCGCGTTCTACGAGCGGGCATTCGGAGCGATGGAATTGTTCCGAATTGCCCACCCAGACGGCAAAATCATGCACGCCGAGATTTTGATCTGCGGAGCCGTGATCATGATCGGGGATCCGGACGAGAGACTATACGGCGAGCCGCGGACACTTGGTCGCTGCACAGCTGGCCTTCACATCTTCACTGATGATAACGCGACCTTGCTGCGGCGCGCGGTCAAGGCTGGCGCGGAAGAGATTCAGCCACCCACGAATATGTTCTATGGCGCCAGTTCCGCCACCGTGCGCGATCCCTTCGGCCACGTCTGGGTGCTCCTGTCGTGGAGGGAGGACCTCGATCCGGCAGAGATGGAACGGCGCGGGAATGCGCTCCTGGCCTAAAGAAGAAAACGCTGGCGACATGCTAAATGCGGCTGTTTCGCTGTGCGGCTCGTTAGTGAGAACCGGCTCGAAAACCTCCGCGAGGCAGTGAGCTTCGCCCGAGCGGCGTCGCAGCATTCTCCACAGGACGTGAGAGGTGTGGGGCATCGAGATTGCTCCCGGATCTCTGAACCCGCAGCGTCAATCATTCAGATGCTTCGCGTCAGGGCATCGGCCTTTGCCGCTTTCCATTCCGCCGGCTCCGCCCTGCGCCATTCGGTTTCCCCTGCGGCGTGCCGAGCAGCACGCAAACGGCGATTTCATGAAGCGGTTGCGCGGCGCCTTGGACGACGTAGTCCAGGCTGGAGCGATCGGAGATCAGGGTCGGCAGGCGCAAGGTGCCGATCAATCCTTCCGCCTCGAAGCGGGAGCGTAGAAGTTCGTAGAGTCCGGCATTGCAGGTAAACGGGCCGGTGATGAACACCTTCTCGGGGAAAAGCAGCCTGCAGGCGTTACCCAGCGCGCGCGCCATAAGATCGACGGCGACCCGGATTTCGGGAATATCCGTCAGCTCCATCGTCTCGATTTGGCTGGAGAGGAGTTCCTCCTCCCCTGAAGCCCACGGATATATCTCCCGTATGACCGGCAACAGGGCTGACAGCGAAGCTGCTGTTTCGAGACAGCCCCGGTTGCCGCATCCGCAGGGGCGATCCTTGAGCACGTTGAAACGCCAATGGCCGATTTCGCCGAAGGGGCCGCCCTGGCGCATCGGCGCATCGTCGCTGCCGCGATAGGCCAGGCCGATGCCCCAACCCCAATGAAGAATGAAGGCGCCTTCCAGTCGTTCCATGCCCGGCACGGCGTATCGGGCGCTCAATTCGACATCCAGTTGGCGAAACAGGAACACGCGCGGCGTGATGCCATCGAGCGCCTTGCCGACGTCGAAATCGCGAACGTTCGGCCATCGCGAGGTCAATATCCACGTCCGGGTCTTCACGTCCACGATGCCGGAAACGGCAACGGACGTTCCGACATGACGCATGCCAGACGGGCAGCTGCCGAGCAGACCGGCGACAAGGTCACGCATCGTCGCGGTCATGCGGGCCGAATCGGCGTCGGACGGAACATGGGCGGTTTGCCGGGCGAGGACACTTCCGCGGAAATCGACAAGGACGCCAACCAGTTCCTGGCTGGAAACAAGAAGGACGGTCGCGCCCGCGCAACCGGGGTTCAAAACGATTTGCGCCGGTGGGCGGCCACGGCCGCTCACCTGGCCGACGCTTTGCTCGATGATGCCCCTGCCGACGAGGTCGGCGATGGCGCGCGAGATCGCCATCGAGGTCATGTCCAACTCGGCGGCAAGTGCGGCGCGGGATTTGCCGCCGCCTTCGTGCAGGCTGGCGATGACGCGTGCGCAGTCGCGTTGGCGGGCGTCCTCGAAATCCGCGGTGTAGAGCGTCAACATGCCCGGATTCTTTTCCTTTCGCATTTTTGGATAACATTATTCAAAAATGGCTTGCAAGCGGTATCAAGCCGTGTACTCTCCGCGTAAGGAATCTTGGCGATCGGCCGCAACATGATTACTCCCGGTCTGGTCGACATGCAGGTCAATGGCTTCGCCGGCGTCGATTTCAACTCGGGGACCCTGACGGCGGCGGAACTCGACGAAGCGCTGGAGGCCCTCCTGGCGTGCGGCGTGACAGCGTGCCTGCCGACGATCATCACGGCAAGGCCGGACGAATTGTCGGCGCGGTTCAGCGCTCTCGACAAGGCTGTCTCCGAAAGCCGCCTCGGTCCCCTCATGTGCCCCGGCTATCATCTGGAAGGTCCGTTCCTCAATCCCGCCCCGGGTTATTCCGGATGCCATCCCGCCTCGGCGATGACCGCTGCGGATCCTGCGCTCATTGAGCGTCTGCAGTCGCTGCTCAAGCGCCCGATCCTTTTGACGACGCTGGCACCCGAAGTGGAAGGTGGCATTGCTTTCATACGGGCCATGAACCGGCACAACATTCTTGTTTCGATCGGCCACTCGGCTTGCGGTTTTGAGCTCGTGGCGCAGGCCGCGGCGGCTGGCGCTGTCCTTTCCACCCATCTCGGCAACGGGCTGCCGCAAACCTTGCCGAAACTGGACAATACCCTGTTTGCCCAACTGGCCGAAGACCGTCTCGCCGCGACATTCATCGCCGACGGGATTCACGTTCCGCCAGGCGCGTTGAAATCGCTGGTCCGGGCAAAAGGGCCGGACCGGTCGGTCCTGGTTACCGATGCCGTTTCGGCGGCCGGTGCGCCGCACGGGTCTTACGAATTTGCCGGAATGCGGGTCGAGAGCCGCGCCGATGGCTCGGTCCGCGTTCCTGGCGGCATCGGGCTCGCCGGGTCGGCGCTGCGACTGGACGACGCCGTGCGCAACCTGGTGCGCTGGGGCATCGCCGGTTTCGCACAGGCTGTCGATATGGCCTCGGCAAATGTGATGGCGCTGCTGCAGCCGGTGCTGGACGCGCATGGCCTTCGCGTGCCCGCCAGCGAGATCGAGTGGGCGCCCGACATGACCATCACCCATGCGCGCGTCGGAGAAGAAGAACGCGAATACGACCGGCAAACGACAAAATGGGAAGGAAGACAACCATGACTGCTCGTGAACTCAAGGTGAATCGCCGCACCATCCTTGGCGGCATTGGCGGTACATTCCTCGCCGGCACGACGCGGGCCTGGGCGCAGTCACCCAAATTGCCGGCATCGCCGGTCGTCATTTCGGTGATGGACGTGGGCGGCGCGCTGGCGCTTTCGCAGCCGGCCTTCGAAAACTACGCCAAGAAATATCCCGAGCGCACCGAACGGATCGCCTTCACCAAGGCGCCGGTGACCGAGCTTGCCGGAAAGCTGCGCGCGCAGCAAGAAGCCAACCGCGTCGATATCGACATGGTGCTGACCGGCTCCGACGGTCTGGCGGCAGGCCTAGCCAACGGCACATGGATCAAGATTCTGCCTGATTTCAACGACAAGTTTCCCAAAATCGAGGACAATTACGAACCGGCCGCACTGGCCCTGCACAAGAAGCAGGGCGCGGGATATGGCGTTGTCGTCAACTACTATCCTTCCGGCCCGCTGATCGAATACGCCCCTGAGCGGGTGAAGGAGGTTCCCGGCTCGGTCGAGGAGCTGCTAGCCTGGGCCAAGGCCAATCCGGGCCGCTTCATGTATGCGCGGCCCACCAATTCCGGCCCTGGCCGCACATTCATGATGGGTCTCCCCTACCTGCTCGGCGACAAGGATCCGCAGGATCCCGTCGACGGCTGGGAGAAGACGTGGGGTTATCTGGCAGAGATCGGCCAGTATATCGACTATTATCCCGCGGGCACCGGCGTCACCATGACGGAATTCGGGGAAGGCAGCCGCGACATCATCATTTCGACCACGGGATGGGATATCAATCCACGTGCCCTCGGCATCGTGCCGGAATCGGCAAGGATCGGCACGCTCAAGGGCTTCCATTGGGTTTCGGACGCCTTTTTCATGTGCGTTCCGAAAGGCATTTCCGACGACAAGCTCGCCGTGGTGCTTGATCTGATGGCATTTTTGCTTACGCCCGAAGCGCAGGCTTATTCCTACGATGAGGGCTATCTCTACCCCGGCCCGGCGGTGAAGAACGTGCCTGTCTCCATGGCGCCGCAGCACAGCCAGGACATCGTCAAACGTTTCGGCAGGGACGAGTATGCCAGCCTCATCGCCGACAACCCGATCGAACTGCCGCTGCCGCCGGAAAAGATGATCGCCGCCTTCCGAAGAAGTGGGACGAATTGGTCGGCGCAAAGAAATCCTGATGCTTCGCCAAAGGCCGGCCGCGTCGAGGGGCTGGCACTAGGATAGTGCAGCATGCCAGGCACCGGCCTGACGCGGCCTGTCCGCGACGGGACCTTCAGCGCAGCGGGGCGTCATTTGTGTTGCATTCGATACTGATAGACTAATATATCATTCGTCTGGGAGAGCCGGGATGAAAGCGCGGAGATACCGCTCTTTCAAGAAAATAAATGAGGAGGACGACAATGTTCACGATTTCACGCCGCCAGGCGCTCGGCGCATTGGCGGGGTTTGCAGCGCTGCCCTTTGGCAGGTCATTCGCCGACGAGCTTGCCCTGCCCACTTCGCCGGTGGCGCTCAACATCATTGACGTCGCGGGCAATCTGCAGCTTACCCAGGCGGCAATCGAGAAATTCGGCAAGGAAAATCCGGGGCTCGTCTCCAAGATCACGTTCTCGCGCGCGCCGTCCCCCGAACTGCCGGCCAAGCTCGCCGCGCAGCAGGCGGCCAACCGGGTCGACATCGACCTGGTGCTGACGGGTCCGGGTGCCATGTCGGACGGCATCACCCAGGGCCTGTGGATCGACGTGTGGACGAAATATCCCACTGTGCTGCCCAAGGCTGAGGACGTCTATCTCGACAGCGCCTTGATGATGCAGAAGAACTTCGGCCAGAACGAAGGTGTCGCCGTCGTCTATTCGCCGTCGGGCCCACTCTTCGAATATGCGCCGGACAGGGTCAAGACCATTCCCAGGAACACCGACGAACTGCTGGCGTGGGTGAAGGCCAATCCCGGCAAATTCTGTTATGCGCGGCCGGTCAATTCGGGACCGGGCTGGACCTTCCTGATGGCCATGCCCTACATCCTCGGCGACAAAAATCCTTCCGATCCCATCAATGGCTGGGAGAAGACCTGGGCCTATCTGAAGGCGCTGGATGAAGGCATCGATTACTATCCCTCCGGCACCACCGTGACGATGAAGGAGCTGGCCGAGGGCACCCGCGACATGATCGTTTCCACCTTCGGCTGGGACATCAACCCGCGCGTGTTGGGCATAGTGCCGAAGGAGATCGAGACGTTTGCACTCGAAGGCACGCATTGGGTGCCCGATACGCAGTTCATGTGCATTCCCAAGGGCGTCGCCGAGGAAAAGGTCGCGGTTCTGGTCAAGCTCATGGCCTTCATGCTCGAACCCGCGCAGCAGGCCTACACCTACGACAAGGGCTATTTCTATCCCGGCCCGGCGGTCAAGGGCGTACCGCTCAGCGCCGCGCCGCAGGAAAGCCAGGACGCCATCGCAGAGTTCGGCCGCCCACAATATGAAGAGCTGATCAGGAAGTTCCCGGTCGAAGCGCCGTTAAAGCCGGAAGCACTGGTCGCCGCCTTCGAGAAATGGGACCGCGAGGTCGGTGCCAACAAGATGAAATAGCGGACCAATGCGATTTGCCGTGATCGGCATCGATCATCGTCACGTCTATGACCTGATCGGTGGGCTTCTGGATGCCGGCGCCGAGTGCGCCGGCTACGATCCCGCGACGACCGATCCCAAGGTTGCCGCCGGCATCGCCGAGCGTTTTCCACGGATCGCGCCGGTCGAACGACGGCGCCTGATCGAGGATCCCGCCATCGACCTCGTCGTTACCGCGGCTGTCCCCTCCGACCGGGCCGCCATTGCCGTCGAGGCCATGCGGCATGGCAAGGACGTGCTTGCGGACAAGCCCGGCCTGACCACGTTCGAGCAGCTTGCCGCCGTGCGGCAGACCGTGCGTGAGACGGGACGCATCTTTTCGATCTGCTTTTCGGAGCGCCTCCTGACCCGAGCCTCGACGCTGGCGACGCAGCTGGCGATGGAGGGCGCCATCGGCGAAGTCATCCATGTGACGGGCCTGGGGCCGCACCGGCTCAACCGTGCGCTACGCCCGGCGTGGTTTTTCGATCCCGTGAATTACGGCGGCATCCTGGTCGATATCGCCTCGCACCAAATTGATCAGTTCCTGTTCTATACTGGCTGCGCCGACGCGAATGTCGTTTCAAGTGCGGTCGGCCATTTTGGCGCTCCTGACATTCCGGCATTCCAGGATTTCGGCGACATCCTCCTGCGGGGAGACAAAGCGAGCGGCTATATCCGCGTCGACTGGTTCACCGCCGACGGGCTGCCGACCTGGGGGGATGGACGGCTCATCCTGCTCGGCACCAAGGGCACGATCGAACTTAGGAAATATGTCGACATAGCCGGCAAACCTGGCACGGACCACGTATTCCTCGTCGATGGCCAGGGCACGCGCCATTTCGATGCGTCGGGCGAAAAGATATCCTATTTCGAGCGCCTGCTTGCCGACATGTGCGAGCGTACCGAAACGGCGATGACGCAGGAGCATGTCTTCACGGTCTGCCGGCTGGCGCTCGAGGCGCAGGCGGCGGCGGTCGTCGTGACGGGGCAGGAAAGGAACGCGCGATGAGCAGGCTACGCGTCGCCATGATCGGCTTGGGTCCGGCGGCGTTGCCGCATGCGAAGAGCCTCGTCGATCTTGCTGGCAGGATCGAGGTGAAATGGGCGGCCAGCCGCAGCCAGGCGACGGCAGAAGCCTTTGCCGACCAGTTTTCCTTTCCCGTGACGACCGATATTGCGGCCGCGATTGCCGATCCCGAGGTTCAGGCGGTAATGGTGCTGACGCCGGCCAACGCGCATCTGGCGGTGGCCGAGCTGGCCCTTGCCGCCGGCAAGCACGTGCTCGTCGAAAAGCCGCTCGAAACGACGCTGGCCCGCGCCGAGAAGCTGGTCACGCTGGCCCGCGGGGCCGGCCTGCGCCTCGGCGTCGTCCTGCAGCACCGTTTCCGGCCGGCCAGCCTGCGGCTGCGCCAGGTGCTGGCTTCCGGCGCCATCGGCACCGTCGAGGCGGCCAGCCTTCGGGTTCCGTGGTGGCGTCCGCAGGCCTACTACGACACCGGCGGCCGCGGCAGCTTCGCGCGGGACGGGGGCGGCGTGCTGTTGTCGCAGGCCATCCACGCCATCGACCTTTTCCGCTCTCTGCTGGGAGAGATCGAGGTGGTGGCTTCGCAGGTGCGGACGACCGGTCTGCACCGGATGGAGGCTGAGGATTACGTCACCGCCTTGATGCGGCTCGGCAACGGCTCGCCGGCCTCGCTGCTCGCCACTACGGCGGCCTATCCGGGCTCGCCTGAAACCATGGAGCTTGTCGGCTCGCTCGGCACGGCCACGCTGACCGGCGGGGCGCTGAGCGTCGACTGGCTCGACGGGCGCGAAGAGCGCGTCGAGGCGGAGGGGAAGACAGGCAGCGGCGCAGCCATCATGGACTTCCCCCATGACGCGCACCGTGCGCTGATTGACGATTTCGCCGATGCGATTTCGCAAGACCGCGATCCAGTCGTGACGGGTGAGGAGGCGCTCCAGACACAGCGCCTGATCGCAGCCCTCATCCGTGCGGATCCGGCCAGCAACCAACCCGTATAAGAGCGCTTCCTTCGAACCTCGAACGCTCCAGGATTCCTGGAGAGTGGCTTTCCGCCGCCATCATGCGGCGGAAAGAAAGCCTGTTTCAGGCGGAGGCGGGCTGCTGCTTTGCCCGCGCTACAATCTGCGTCGGATTGACGAAGCGCAGTGCGATCAGCAGCCAGACCAGCGTCGTTATCATATACACCACGGCCATCGCGTCGATCGACTGCACCGCGCGCACGCCCGAGGCGAAGACAGAATAGTACAGCGCCACGACGAGCGTCTGGCTGGTCGGCCCGGCCGTCAGGAAGGTCAGTTCGAACATGCCGATGGTACGCACCAGCACCAGCAGCAGAGCCGCCAAGATGCCCGGCATCAGCATCGGCAGCAGAACATGGAGAAAGAGCTGGAACGTGTTGGCGCCGAAGACGCGCGCGGCCGCCTCGATCTTGGGATCGATCTGCTCGATGAAGGGGATCATCACCAGGATGACGAAAGGAACCGTCGGCACGAGATTGGCCAGCACCACGCCCCAGAATGTGCCGCCGACCCCCGACTGATAGAGCACGGTGGCCAGCGGGATGCCGAAGGTGATCGGCGGCACCAGAAGCGGCAGCAGGAACAGAAGCATGATCAGCTTCTTGCCGGGAAAATCGCGCCGCGCCAGCGCATAGGCCGCCGTCACGCCGAGCAGGCCTGAAAGCGCGACCACGGTGAAGGCGATCTGGAAGGTTACGATCAGGATATCGTGCAGCTGGAATTCCGCCCAGGCGGCGAAATACCAGCGGGTGGTGAAGCCGGCAGGAATCCATGTGCCCAGCCAGCGCGTGCCGAAGGACGACAGGATGACCGTGGCAATCATCGCCGCGAGGTTGAGTACGAAGAAACCCACCACCACCCAGATGGCGGTGATCCAGAGCTTGGCGGCGATGGTTGTGTCGCGGATCATGTCAGCCCTTTCCGCCTGCGGTGCTGCCACGATAGAACAGGTTGCGCAGCATCAGGATGGCGACGACGATGACCAACTGCACACCGGCCATGATCATCGCGATTGCCGAGGCCATCGAGTAGTCATATTGCTCGAAGGCGGCCTGGTAGGCTGCAATCGAGATGACGCGGGTCGGCCCGGCCGGCGCACCGAGCAGAACCGCCGACGGAAAGACGGCGAAGGCCTGTACGAACGAAAGCAGGAAGGCGATGGCCAGGCCGGGGATCAGCAGCGGCAGGAACACATAGCGGAACCGCTGCCAGGAGCGCGCGCCGTGGGTCGCCGCCGCCTGTTCCAGTGCCGGATCGATGCCTGTCACGTAGGAAAGCGTCAAAAGGAACGTGAACGGGAAACCGGTGATGATCAGCGACGCGAAAACACCCCAGTAATTGTTGGTGAGTTTCACGGGACTGCCGATGACGCCGAACAACATCAGCGTGCGGCTGAACCAGCCCTGCGGTCCCAGATAGTTGAGCAGGCCTTCCGCCACCAGCACCGTGCCGAGCGTTACCGGCAGCACGAGGATGGTGGTCAGCATGCGCTGGTGCGTCATCAGGCGAACGCGAAATGCGATGGGCAGCGCCAGCGCCAGGCTGATAACGGTGACCGGCACCGCCAGCCACAGCGTGGTGGCAATGGTGTTGTAGAGGAACGGGTCGGAGAAGAAACGCTGGTAGTTGGCGAGGAGCCCCCCTTCCTTCGGCTGGAAGGACAGGAGCAGGCCGTAGACAAAGGGATAGACGAAGATCGCCAGCGTAAACAAGGCGGCCGGAAGCACCAGAAGGGTGACGCCGTCGATCCCGTGCAAGGCCAGCCGCTGGCGCAGAGAAGGAGAGGGCGTATGATCGAGCGTCGACATCGCCATCCTCAGGCCGCGTAGATCAGGGCATGGGCAGAATCGATCGAGAGCGAAACCGTGTTCCCGACCGACGCGGCCTGGCTGGCATGGAAAATCAGCTCGAGGCCGCCCTCGGTGCGTGCCGTGCCGACGAATTCCCGGCCGCGATACTCGATGGTTTCGACCTTCGCATCGAGCGTCCCGACGCCCTTGTCGCTCACGGTGACATCGTCCGGCCTGGCGGCGATCACGGCGTGCGCGCCAACCGCGAGATCGTCGCGCACTCTGCCCGAAAGGCTGACGCCGCCGACTTCGACCGTGGCAATGTCGCCGTCGCGCCGGGTGACCATGCCGGTTAGCCGGTTGCGGTAGCCCATGAATTCGGCGACGTCGAGATGGTCCGGGCTCTCATAGAGGTCCCGCGGAGCGCCGACCTGCCGGATTCGGCCATCGCGCAGCACGACTATGCGGTCGGCAAGCGACAAGGCCTCATCCTGGTCATGCGTCACATAAAGGGTGGTGGCCCCGAGCTGGTTGTGGATGCGCCGGATTTCCGCACGCATCTCGATGCGCAATTTCGCGTCGAGGTTGGAGAGCGGCTCGTCCATCAGCACCAGCGGCGGCTCGATGACGATGGCGCGGGCGATGGCGACCCGCTGCTGCTGACCGCCTGACAGTTGACCCGGCAGCTTGTGGCCCTGCGTTTCCAGCCGCACCAGTCCCAGCGCCTCGTCGACGCGTTGCGTGATCTCGGTCTTGGGCGTGCCGCGCATCTTCAGGCCGAAGCCGATATTGGCTTTGACGGTCATATGCGGGAACAGCGCATAGTTCTGGAAGACCATGCCGAAGCCGCGGTCTTCCGGCTTAAGCTGGTCGATACGCTTGTCGTCGAGATAGATGCTGCCGCCCGTGGTGGAAAGCAGTCCGGCGATGCAGTTCAGGGCGGTCGACTTGCCGCAGCCCGAAGGTCCGAGCAGGGCGATGAATTCCCCCTTGCGCACGGTCAGCGAAACGTCACTCAGCGCGCTCATACTGCCGAATTTTCGACTCATATGATCGAGGCGGAGTTCGTCGAATTTCGACGAGGCGAGCAGCATCCGTTCGTAGCCCCATTGTTGTAGGCGAACCGGGCGGCATGCCCGGTTCCTATTATGCGCTGAAACTCAAAGGTTTGTCATTTCGCGGCGGCGGCGACCTGTTCGTCCCAGGTTCGGAATGCCGTGACCATCGAAGCTGGCTCCAGCGGCAGTTCGATCGGATTGTTGGCGATCAGGTCGGCATATTCGGTGCGGCCGAATTCGGCGATCGCATCCTGGCTTTCCTGCGGCGCCATGTCGAGGGTGACATCCTTGACCGCCGGGCCCGGATAGAAATAGCCCTCGTCATAGGTATAGGCCTGCTGCTTAGGCGTCAGCAGGAATGCCATCAGGTCCTTGAGCACGGCCAGTTTTTCGTCGCTGACCCCTTTCGGCACGCACATGTAATGGGCGTCGGCGACCCAATGGAAGCCTTTCAGCGCCCCAACCTTGGCTTCCTTCGGCACGACGCCGAGAACGCGCGGGTTGATGTCCCAGCCAGTCGTCGACACCGTCATGTCGCGCGTGCCTTCGCCGAGTTCCTTCATCAGCGCACCGGTGCCGGTCGGATAATATTCGATGTATTTGTGCAGTTCCTTAAGATAGGCCCAGGTCTTGTCCCAGCCCTTGACCGGATCCTTCGGATCGCTGTCGCCGAGCAGATAGGGAAGACCCATCAGGAAGGTGCGGCCGGGGCCGGAATTGGCCGGGCGCGCATAGAGGAACCGGTTCGGGTTCTCCTTGGCCCACGCCAGAAGCTCCTCCGCCGTGGTCGGCACCGTCTTGACCTTGTCGGGCATGTATTCGAGCAGCGGCCCGGACGGGTAGTAGGTGACGACGACGCCGTGGTCCTTGGCCAGCGTCTGCATCCGCGCTGCCGGCTCCTGATAGATATCGGCCAGCTTCGGCAAGGCGCCCGAATCGTCAGGAAGCAGCTTGACCCACAGGTCCATCTCGAGGCCTGCCGACAGCGCATCCGTTCCGGTAAGCACGAGGTCGATATCGACGCGGTTCGCCGCCTGCTGCGCCTTGATCTTGCCGGGAAGCTCGGGGGCGGGCGCCTTGGTGAAGACGATGTTCGAGATCAGTTCCGGCTTGGCCGTCTTGTAATTCTCGATCGCCTTCTGGGTTAGCGCCAGATTGCCGGCGACATCGACGATATTGATGGTGACGGGCGCGGTCGGCAGCTTGGCGGTCTGGGCAAACGCGCGCGCAACCGGAAGCGCCGCCATGCCGGCTAATCCGCCGACCGCCTGTCGCCGAGTGATCTTGATCATCTTCATCTCCTCCGCTGGTCCTGTCTTGTCCGGCAGGATTTCAATTTTGATATATTAATCTACCAGTCATCAAAAACAACCGCTTTCTGCTCCGTGCATGAACCGCTGCGCCAATCATGCCACGGTGGCTGCGGCGCCGTCGTTCAAAAGATCGGTCAATACGGTTCCCAGGCTTGCGAAATGGGCTCGGCCGGGAGATCGGTGCCGAGGACCTGCTTCAGCCGCAGGAAGACGGCGGCCAGTTGGGCAGCCAAGCCGATCTTTGCGGTCCGCGCGCCCGATCCCGGCCGGCAGGTCACCCAGGTCCGATTGAAAAGCCGCTGCGCCATGGTCAGAGCCTATAGGCTTTCTTGGCCAGGCGGTAGGCGAGATCGTGCGCCACTTCCTGCGCCTCGTCCTCGTCGAGCCGGTGGTCAGCCACCAATTCCGCGAGAAAATTGCAGTCGACGCGGCGCGCCATGTCGTGCCGCGCGGGGATCGAACAGAAGGCACGGGTGTCGTCGTTGAAGCCCACCGTGTTATAGAGGCCGGCTGTCTCCGTGGTAAGCTTGCGAAACCGGTACATGCCTTCGGGGCTGTCGAAAAACCACCAGGGCGGGCCGAGGCGCAGCGCCGGATAATGCCCGGCAAGCGGCGCAAGCTCGCGCCCATAGGCCGTCTCGTCCAGTGTGAACAGGATCAATGTCAGGCGCGTGTCGTTGCCGAACGCGTCGAGGAGCGGCTTGAGGTCGTGGACATAATCGGTGCCGGTGGGAATGTCTGCGCCCTTGTCGAAGCCGAACTCGGCGAAAATCTGCGGGTTGTGGTTGCGGAAAGAGCCGGGATGGATTTGCATGACCAAGCCGTCCTCGACGCTCATGCGCGCCATTTCGGTCAGCATTTGCGCGCGGAACAGGTCGGCATCCTCGGGCGAAACATCGGCCTTCAGCACCCGGTTGAACAGAGCCGTTGCTTCCGCCTTCGACAGGTCGGCGGTGCGGGCATTCGGATGGCCGTGGTCGGTGGACGTCGCGCCGCGCTGCTTGAAATATGCACGGCGGATTCGGTGCGCCTCAAGATAGCCGGGATAGCTGGCCGGCGTTCCGGCCAACGCCAGGAACCGCTCCACCTCGGCATGGAAACCCTTGCGCGAAGGGTCGACGACGGCGTCTGGCCGGTAGGCTGGCACAACCCGGCCGTCCCATCCGGAAGCCTTGATCGCATCATGCGCGGCAAGCGCATCGGTGGCGGCGTCCGTCGTTGAGATGGCTTCGATGTTGAAACGCTTGTAGAGCGCGCGCGGGCGCATCTCCGGCCGCTCGAGCTGTTCGGCGATGCGGTCATAAAGAAGGTCGGCATTCTTCGCGCCGAGCCGCTCTTCGATTCCGAAGACCGTTGCCAGCGAATGCTCGAACCACAGCCGCGTCGGCGTGCCGCGGAAAAGGGCGTAGTTCTCGGCGAAGCGGCGCCAGATCTTGCGAGGATCGGTTTCGATCGGCCCCCCATCCAGCCGCGGGACGCCGAAATCTTCCATGCGCATTCCCTGGGAATAGAACATGCGCAAAATGTAGTGGTCGGGCTTGACGAACAGCGTGGCCGGATCCGGGAACGGCAGGTCATACGCATACCAATCCGGCTCGGTATGGCCGTGCGGGGAGATGATCGGCAAGGCACGCACGCCTTCATAGAGGCGCCTGGCGATGGAACGGACGGTAGGGTCAGGCGAAAAAAGCCTGTCGGGATGGAGCGGCATTGCAAAATCCTTGCGGTCGAGCCGCGAAAGCGGCGTTCGGAAGGGAGGGGCGATTGAATGCGCGCGATCATAATTTGGGATGAAGCGGCGTTCCGATGTTGGCGAACAGTAAGGAATAATATATTAATATGTCAACTGATTGAAGATCGGGGATTGAGAAATGACATCAGCAAAGGCGCATGCGGGCATTGCGGGCTCCGACCGCGACGCCGCCCCCGTTCGAACGAAGATGCGTCGGCCGGGCATCGTGCGTACGACGGCTGCGTCCGCAGTATACCGCGAACTGCACGAGGCGATCGTATCCATGCAGCTTAAGCCCGGCAACGCCTTGAATGAAAAGGTGCTGACCGAGCGTTTCGGTGTCAGCCGCACGCCGGTGCGCGAGGCGTTGATTCGCCTAGTCGAAGACGGGCTGGTCAATATCTATCCCCAGTCGGGAACCTTCGTCGCGCCGATACCGATCTCGCTCATTCCTGAAGCCGTCGTCATCCGTAAGGCGCTGGAAGGCGCCACGGTCGAAAAGGCCGCGCAATGCGCAAACGGCGACGATGTGGGAAAGCTCGACGACATATTGGCGCGGCAGCGGTTCCTTGCCGAACGACAGGACATGAACGGCTTTCACGAGGCCGACGAGGCCTTTCACGAGGCGATTGCCCGAATAGCCAGCTATTCCGGCATCTGGAACTATCTGAAGCCGGTCAAGGTGCAGATCGACCGGGCGCGGCGCATGACGCTGCCCGCGCTTGGCCGCATGGACCATGTGATCGGCGAGCATACGGTCATCCGCAACGCCATAGCGGTGCATGACGTGAAGGCTGCCTGTGAAGCCATGCGAATCCATTTGGGCGCTGTCATTCCCGATGTCGAGCAACTGCGCGACGCCTACCCCGACTGGTTTATTTGAGCCGACCAGCCCTGAAATAGTTGGAGAAATGACGAATGCGCGAGGCATGGAGATGGTTTGGGCCGGATGCGGGGGTTCCGCTCGATGCGGTGCGTCAGGCCGGCGCCACCGATATCGTATCGGCGTTGCACGAAGTCCCGATCGGGCGTGCCTGGACGAAGGCGGAGGTGGCGACGCGCAAGGCGATGATCGAGGATACGCCGTCCGACCGCTCGCCGCTTGTCTGGTCGGTCGTTGAAAGCATACCGGTCCCCGACGCTGTCAAGCGTCACGGCGGCGAGGCGAAAGCCGAGATCGAGGCCTGGATCGCCAGCATGGAAGCGGTTGCGGCCAACGGCATCCATATCATCTGTTTCAATTTCATGCCCCTGGTGGACTGGACCCGCACCGATCTCGATTACGAACTGCCAAGCGGCGCGACCGCGATGCGTTTCGACCAGGACCGGTTTGCAGCCTTCGACCTCCACATCCTGCAGCGCAGGGGAGCCGAAGCCGATTATTCGAACGAGGACCGCGAGCGGGCGAAAGCTGTTTTCGAGGCGATGAGCGAAGAGGAGGCCGCGACCCTCGTCGCCAACATCGCCAGTGCGCTGCCGGGCTCGACCACGGAGCCGTTGACGGTCCCGCAGTTTCGCGACCGGCTGGAGCGTTATGCTGGCATCGATGCCGCCCGGCTGCGCCACCATCTCACCGAATTCCTGGCGGCGATCGCGCCCGCCGCAGAGAGCAGCGGCGTCCGGCTTGCGCTGCATCCGGACGATCCGCCCCGCTCGCTCTTTGGTCTGCCGCGGGTGGCCTCGACCGCCGCCGACTACAACGCGCTCTTCGAGGCAGTTCCGTCGCCGGCCGTCGGCATGTGCTTTTGCACCGGAAGCCTTGGCGTGCGCGCCGACAACGATCTTCCGGCGATGGCGAAGCACTTCGCGTCGCGCATCCCCTTCGCACATTTGCGGGCGACCAAGCGCGAAGGCGATGGCCGCACCTTCCATGAAGCGGCGCATCTGGACGGCGACGTGGACATGGTTGCGGTACTGCGCGAATTGTTGGCCGAAGACGGCAAACGGGAACCGCACGACACCATCGTCTTCCGCTCCGACCACGGCCACCGCATGCTGGATGATCTCACAAAAACGGTGAATCCCGGCTATCCGGCGATAGGTCGCCTGCGCGGTCTGGCGCGCGGCGTGATCCACGCGCTCCAGTCGAAGGGTTGACAGCGCGGCAATGCCTACCGTGATCGGCGCGGCTTCGGTCCGCCTGCGCCGATCCTGCCCTATCCCTGACGTCGGTCGGCATTAGGTCGGTTTCCGCCTGTGGAGGAGTGCCTCGGGGGGACAGCCCGACTATCCGACCTGTTCTAGGCCAATCAATCCTTGACACGACTTCGTGCAAGCGCTTTCATGCAAGCGCTTGCATAGGGGCGCGCATGCCTGACCGAAAGCGGAACAATTCATCTTCAACACCGACGCTGAGCGAGGTGGCGGACGCTGCCAACGTCTCTTCGGCTACCGTTTCGCGTGCTTTCAGCCGGCCGGAACTTCTCAGTCGCGAGACGGTCGCGCGGGTTCACTCGGTCGCCGCGCGGCTCGGCTATGTCCCCAATCATGCCGCGCGCGCACTAAGCACCGGGCGGATGGGCAACATCGCGCTGATCGTGCCCGATATCACCAACCCGTTCTTCGCGGCGATGATGCGTGGGGGGCAGGCGACGGCCCGCGAATGTGGCTATGCGACGTTTATCGGCGATTCTGACGAGACGCCGGAAGTGGAAGACATTCTCCTGACCAAGCTGTCAGCGCAGGTAGAAGGTTTCATCATCGCCTCTTCGCGCCTGCACACGAAACAGATCCTTGAACATGCGCGGAGGCGGCCTTGCGTCCTCGTCAACCGCGACATTCCCGGCATGGTACGGCTTCTGGTCGATAGCGGGCCGAGCTATGGGCAGGCGCTGGAGCATCTGGTTTCGCTGGGCCATAGATCGATCGCCTATGTTGCCGGGCCGGCATTCTCCTGGTCGAACAGCCAGCGCTACGGCACCGTGACCAGGAGGGCCGCCGAGCTTGGGGTTGAGATCGTACGGGTTCCGACCTCGCGGCCAAGCTTCGAGGCCGGCCAGGCCTGCGTCGATGAACTCGTCCTGACGGGCGCGACCGCCGTACTCGCATTCGACGATGTCATGGCGCAAGGCATCATGGCCGGGCTTGCCGCGCGCGGCCTGTCGGTGCCGGGCGACTACAGCGTGATCGGCTGCGACGGCATACTGGCGCCGACCCTTTTCCCGCCCCTGACGTCCATCGCAACCCATTGCGCGGAGGCCGGCAGGCAGGCGGTCGAGCTTCTCGTCGCTATGCTGCAAGGCAAGCCGCTCGCTCACAAGCGCATCAATCTCGTCACCGAATTCGTCATCAGGGCGACAACCCAGGCCCCGTGCTCGCAGCGAGCCACGGCGGGGCTCGATCGACTTACAACCACGGAGTGATCATGCGAATTTACGTGAAACCGGACAAAAAGCTGCTGGGCGCCGCTGCCGCTGAACTGGGGGCGCAGTCGATCCGCGCCGCGATCGAGGCGCGCGGCGCGGCCAATATCGTCGTCGCCACCGGAGCCAGCCAGTTCGAGGTACTTGCCGCGCTGGTGGAGCGGGATGACATCGACTGGTCGCGCGTCACCGGCTTTCACCTCGATGAATATGTCGCCATGCCGGATACGCATCCGGCCAGTTTTCGGCGCTATCTCAAGGAGCGCTTCACCGCGTTTCTGCCGTCGTTCGGGGCCTTTCATTTCATCGACGGGGACGTGCCGGATCCAGGTGCCGAGGTGGCGCGCATCAATGCGTTGATTGCGCGTCACCCCATCGATGTGACCTTCGCGGGCATCGGCGAGAACGGCCACCTCGCCTTCAACGATCCGCCCGCGGACTTCGAGACGACCGCACCGTTCCACCTGGTAACGCTGGACGACCGCTGCCGCCGCCAGCAGTTCGGCGAAGGCTGGTTTCCGACGCTGGAAGACGTCCCGCACAGGGCGATCTCCATGACCGTCAACCAGATCATGAAAAGCGGTCTGATCGTGCTGGCGGTGCCGGACCGCCGCAAGGCCGAGGCGGTGCGCGACACGGTCGAAGCGCCGATCTCGCCGATGGTGCCGGCCGGTATCTTGCGCAGGCATGCCGACTGCCACCTGTTTCTCGATCCGCAATCGGCTGCTCTGCTTCGCGAAGTGCCGGGCACCGTGGGCGAATAACCGTCCACGCAACCTAGAAAGGGAGGAGACACCAATGACAACCCGACGCAATGCCCTTCTAACGATCCTGGGTGCTGGCGTTGCCGCGGCGGCAAGGCCGGTTTTCGTGCTTGCCAACGAGTTCCCGAAGCCGAAGGAGCCGCTGGTCATCAATGTGGTCGACGTTGCCGGCGACCTGCAACTCAGCCAGCGGGCGCTTGAAAAGTTCGCCGAGACCCATCCGGAACTGATCTCGAAGTTCGTTTACACGCAGGCGCCCGCGCCCGAACTTGCCGCCAAGCTCAAGGCCCAGCAGGCGGCAGGCCGGTTGGACATCGATTTCGTGCTCACCGGTAACGACGCCCTTGCCGCGGGCATCGACCAGGGATTGTGGACCCAGATCCTGCCTGACTATGCCGATATGTTTCCCAAGCTCGACGAGCGCTACCTACCGGGCGCCTATGCCATGCAGCAGATGGCGAAGGGCCAAGCCTTCGTCGATAGCTGGTATCCGTCAGGCCCGCTCCTGGAATATGCGCCGGATCGGGTCAAGGACCTTCCTGGGACCGCTGAAGAGTTGCTTGCCTGGTGCAAGGCGCATCCGGGAAAGTTCATGTATGCGCGCCCGGCGAATTCCGGCCCCGGCCGAACCTTCGTCATGGGCCTTCCCTACCTGCTCGGCGACAAGGATCCGCTGGATCCTATCGACGGCTGGGAGAAGACCTGGGCCTATCTCAAGGAACTGAACGACTGCATCGACTATTATCCCTCCGGCACGACCGTCACCATGAAGGAACTGGGTGACGGCACGCGCGACATCATCGCCACGACCACCGGATGGGACATCAATCCGCGCTATCTCGGCATCGTTCCCGAAGACTACAAGATTGCGACCCTGAAGGGCTTCCACTGGGTCAGCGACGCCAACTATGTGGCTATCCCAAAGGGCGTTTCCGACGAAAAGCTCGGCGTTCTCCTGCAACTGATCGCCTTCATCCTTGAGCCCGAGCAGCAGGCATTCATGTACGATCACGGCTACATGTACCCCGGCCCGTCGATCAGGGACGTGCCGATAGAGATGGCGCCGCAGGACAGCCAGGACACGATCAAGCGTTTCGGCCGGCCCGAATATGCCGCGATGATCGCCGACAACCCGATCGAACCGCCGCTCGACGCCAAACCGCTGGTTGCCATGTTCGAGAAGTGGGACAAGGAGATCGGCGGGGCCAAAAACGGCAAATAGGGTATCTCCGCGCACCGCCATTCGACAGCGGTTTGTCCCCGCCGCCATGATGGCTAGGCCGCCTTAAACAATACCCCTGGTGGTCCGGGGAAGCCGCCGGTCCACCCGAGATCGCGGTCGACTGGCCAGGCCTTGGCCGGTCAAGGAATGGATGACTCGTCTGGCTATATGGCGGCCGCGATGCCATCCATCCTGATGCGAATGCGGCATCCGTTGCGGTACGGTGCCACATTCGACGCTCGCCCGCCTGCGCCGCCGACAGCGAGGATGCCTCCAATTGCGCTTGGTGCCGCCATTGGCCGGCACCTTGGAAATCGTCGAGGACGAGGGAAGCTTTCATCTGTCCCGAACGTTTATGAGAGTGTTTACCACCTCTCAGGGGCTGGTCCCGACCCGGTCGGGTTCGTAGTCACCGCCCGCGGTACACCAGCCTAAAGCTGTAGGCCGAGGAAAAGATGCCCGCTCAAGCTTTCATCAACCGGATTGCGGCAGCCGTTCCGGAGAATGGCGTTCACCGCTTCTTTCTTCAATTTGCCGGTTCCCAGCTGACGGCAGATCCCCGTCGCCGGGCGATCTTTGATCGCATGGCGGACAGATGCGGAATAGAGCATCGTTATTCGTGCTTTGCGCCCGCCGATGATCCTGAAGGCCCAAGTGTCGATTTGGAGGGTGTTTTCAAACGCGGCGCGTTTCCAGGCACGGCAAAGCGCATGGAGATGTTCGCGGCCACAGCGCCCGCTCTGGCTGAACAGGCCGTGGAGAAGCTCCTTCATGGTCAGGACAGGACCCGTATCACACATTTGATCGTCACCACCTGCACGGGGTTTTCCGCCCCCGGCCTGGATCTGGAAATAATTGCCCGGTGCAACCTGCCGACCTCCATCGAGCGCACAATCCTCGGCTTCATGGGTTGCTATGCAGCGATCAACGCACTCAAGCAGGCACGACACATCATCCGGTCGGAACCCGAGGCCCGGGTTCTGGTGGTCAGCATCGAACTCTGTACGCTTCACCTCAAGGAGACCTCCGACCTTGAAAAGCTGCTCTCGTTCTGCCTGTGGGGCGATGGCTGCTCGGCTGCGTCGGTAAGCGCCAGTCCTTTTGGCATAGGACTGGATAGTTTTCACGCGCTCGTCGATGGCGGCAGCCGCGACCTCATGACCTGGAACATACACGACGACGGTTTCGACATGGTGTTGTCGGGAGAGGTTCCCGCCGCAATCCACCATGCACTCGGCACAGACATAGGCAGCATTCTGGGAAACAGGAGCGTTTCAGACGTCGACCTTTGGGCCGTCCACCCGGGCGGCCGCTCCGTTCTCGACGCAGTGGAGCGCGCGCTGAATCTCCGTTCCGATGCGTTGTCGACCTCCCGCGAGGTCCTTCGTGAAAACGGAAACATGTCCTCTGCTACCGTCATGTTCGTACTCGAGCGAATGCTGCGCGAGGCCACAAAGGAAGACCGTGTGGGTTGTGCCATGGCATTCGGACCTGGCCTGACGACCGAGACGATGATGTTCCACACAGCCGGCGATACCTGAATGGCCAATGATCTCGACCATCGTCGGATCGAGCGGGAACTGCTCGACAATTTGCCTCCCGACGATCCAAGGGCCGTCGGTTCGCGGCGTGATCTCGCCTGGATAAACGCACTGATGTTTCAGAGCGCGATCATGGCCAGCCTGTTGAAGGCAAGCGTGCGCAAAAGCCCGACCAGATTTTTGGAAATTGGTTCCGGCGATGGAGCATTCATGCTTTCCGTCGCAAAGCGCCTCGCCCGGCGCTGGACAGATGTCGACCTGGTCATGCTTGACCAGTTCAACCTCATTTCAGACAGGCGGTTCGCTGATTTCTACGCACTTGGTTGGCGGGTCGAAACCATCATCGATGATGTCTTCGAATGGATCCAAAACCCCCGAGCCGGCGCCTTCGATGTGGTATCGGCCAACTTGTTTCTGCACCATTTTCCGGACGCAGCCCTGAAACGCCTGTTTTTGGCGATTCGCCCTCTGGCGCCAGTGTTTCTCGCCACCGAGCCGAGCCGAAACGCCATTGCCTTAAGAGCCTGCTCGCTTCTGCATGTCATTGGCGCGAACGAGGTGACTTTGCACGATGCGCCGGCAAGCGTCCGCGCCGGTTTTGCGGGTGATGAGCTTTCCAGCCTATGGCCCCCGGATTTCAGGCGCCAGTGTGCAGAACGCAGAATTGGACCGTTTACCCATGCCTTCCTTGCCGTCGACCGCGCTTCGGAAGGTTTGCCATGATGTACGACGCCATCGTCATAGGCGCCGGGCCAAGTGGTTCTTCGGTGGCCTTGGCTTTGAGCGGCCAGGGGCGCGCCGTTGCCATCGTCGAGCGAAGTGAATTCCCGCGCCGCAAAGTTTGCGGGGAATTCATGTCTGCGGTCAATCTGGATCTATTGGATAGATTGGGAGGAGGCGCCGCGGTTCGCGCCAAAGCCGGTCCGGAGGTCAAGCGGGTTGCACTTTTTGCATCGGGTCCCGGCACGGATGCGGGCATGCCGCGGGCCGCGGGAGATGCATTTGGACGCGCGCTCGGGCGCGACGTTCTGGATGGCATGCTTTTGGATGCGGCTCGCGATGCCGGAGCCGACGTGTTCCAGCCTTGGCGGGCGGCGGAGATCACCACCGATGGTGACAACGCTATGGTTCGGATCGAAAGCAAGCACGATCAGGGAGTTCTCGTTGCGCCGGTCGTTATTGCCGCGCATGGCTCGTGGGAACAAGGAAGGCTTCCGACGAACCTGCCGAAAACCAACGCGCCGCACGATCTTTTCGGATTCAAGGCTCATTTCACCGGCGCTGAGCTCGACCGCGACCTCATGCCCCTGCTGGCATTTCCGGGCGGCTATGGCGGCATGGTCTGGGCCGACCGGAACAGGATGTCGCTGTCGTGCTGCATGCGCCGCGACGTCTTGATCAGGCTACGCGAAAAAGGCAACGTCTCGTCGGCAGCCCAAGCTGTTCATGCCCATATCCTTGCTTCGTGTCCCCGTGTCGCCTCCACGATCGCGAATGCCACGCTCGATGGCGAATGGCTCGCCACAGGTCCCATACGGCCTGGCATTCGTCCACGTTTTGCCGACGACATATTTCGGGTGGGCAACCTCGCCGGTGAGTCCCATCCCATCATCGCTGAAGGCATATCGATGGCCCTGCAGTCAGGCTGGTTGCTAGCCAACGAACTGGCCAGGTTCGGCCGTTGGGACCGGGCGGCGAGGATTGCTGTTGGCCGCCGCTATTCGAAGGTCTGGAACAGCCAATTTGCCACCCGCATTCGCGTGGCTGCCTTGTTGGCACGCCTTGCCTCCCATCCCATGTCCGCTGCCGCGATGAACACGTTCGTGAGCGGCTTCCCGAACAGCCTGACGCTGGGAGCCAGATTGACCGGCAAAACGAAACCGCTGCCGATCGGGTGCGACTGAGAGGCTCAAGACTTCGTGCTCCAAGACGCTATAGCGGTCATGCACTCCGTCTTTCGATAGCCCCAGCCTTGCGATTCGACATGATGTCTCAGGCCCGGCCATCGCCGGGCCTGAGCTGAATTCTGCTGGCGGAACTATTTGTTGCAATTTTGGGACGGCGAGGTGGCAGTGCCGCTGGCGGTATTGGTGTCGACGTCATTGCCCGCAGTGTCCTTGCAACGGTCATTCATGCCGTTTGGTGTTGTCGTGGTCGAGTTCGTCGCATTCGGATCAGTTGTGACGGTCCCCGTGGTGCTGCCGGAGCCGTTGACGCTCGTGCCGCTGTTGTTCATGCCGCCGCCTGCGGTACCGCCGGCATTGCCCGAGCCGCTCGTTTGGGCCAGGGCGGATGTGGCGAGCGCTAAGGACAGGGCGGATGCGACCAAGATCGTTTTCATCATAAGTGCCTCCATTGGTTAAATCGCTTGTTGCGATCACTTTCCCAACGGAGCGCCGTCCTTGTTGTTCCTGTAACGGAAAATCGTGATCGATCTTCATTCTTGTCCGGCTTTGATGCTGAGCGAAGCACATCCAGAACTGTATAAAGGACGACTGCGGTCAGTGGCGACGGGCCACGCTCAGCCTGATCGACGGTTGTGCTTGCTGAGCAGGATCGGCAGGGAAACCGGCCGGAAATTCCACACGTCAACGCCGACATCACGCTGGCGAGTAAGCGGCTTCAGCTTGCCATGCGAATGGCCGTGCAAATTCACCGATCCCTTGCCCATCTGATTCCAGGTCCGAAACGGATAATGGCACAGGACGAGGAGGGTACCGTCCACCACCAGTTCCGCATAGTGCTGGATGCTGGCCCAGCCAGATGCGAGCGTTGCATCGCTTCCGTCATTGTTGCCGATGATCAGGTGCTTGCGCCCATTGAGCTGCGACAGGATGTTTTCGATGCCGGCCTTCGGGCGGGCAAAATCACCCAGATGCCAGATCTCGTCGTCCGAGCCGACGGTCTCGTTCCAGAGGCTCATCAGCGCCGCGTCATGCGTTGCCAGCGAGCCGAACGGCCGCCGATCAATTCGCAGGATGCGTGGATCGTTGAAATGAGTATCGCTCGTGAAGAAGATCATCCTGCGCGCGACTTCCCTCGCTGATCGACCCAGCCCGATACGCCGGACTAACGATCCGGTATTCGGCTGTACGCGCTCGTCAGCTTCCTTCCTTACGGCCGTCACCGGCGGCAGACGCTGAGTGTTCAGGCTCCGCAGCCTCAAGACCTTCGATAATCGGCGTAAGCGAGCCATCTTCCTCCGGAACTGGTTGCCGGCCGTTGGCTGCGTTCGCCTTGTCGAGGGCCTGCTGGATGGCGTCCTCTATGTTGCCGATATCTTCTTCGCGAACCTCGCGCCCGTATCCTGCGGCGTCCGCATCCTGCTCGAATTGCTGGGCCAACACCGCGACGCTGACTTGCGTGTCGGTCGCCAGGTTTCCGACATTCTCCTGCAGCCAAGTTCGAAAGAACTCGATCGTCGCGCTCATATTGCCTCCTGAACCGGACAACTGCTGCTGAGAGCGGTTGTTCCATGTTCCTGGCTACACTTTGCGGACTCTTGTGACGTTGACCTTGGGTACCGGGGATCCGATGAACGCGCCGGTTGAGCATGGCCATTGCCGCTGCCATCGGTGCCGCGGCCCTTGCCGTCGGCAACACACGGTATCCGAACGGAGTAGCCCCAAACTGTCAGCTTACAATTTGCAGTCATAGGTTACAGACTTCCCGTGTTCTATAAAGGGAGGTGGGAAGTACCTGGGCCTAACAATACTCTAGGGCGCGGTTGAAGGTTCGCCTTCGAATCGCGAAATGCCCAGGTGGTTCACAGCTCCCAAAACAATGGGAGGTGTCAGCCAAACAGGATGAAAATCGGGTTTCGGACCCTAGTCCCCTCGGTCCGATCCACCGGTTCAAGGGCAACGTAACACAGCTCAAAGCCGACAGGAAAAATGCAGTCCGGCAAGTCTCGGCCTCACATCGGGAAACCAGAGCCAGGCACCGACTTCCGCGCAGCACGACGTGTCCTCTCCGGCGATTGAGGAAAAATTGCGAGGTGATTGTCGTGTCTGTCGCCTGTCTTGACGCAGTCCCCCCGTTCATGGACAGAAGCGCTCCCGCAACTGCATCGAGCACAGTCGGCAGTGCCTGGCACAACGCCGACCACCTCTCCCTAGCTGGCCAGGGCGCGATATCGCGCGGCTTGGCCAGCTAGCTTCCCGCAAATCTTCTTTCAAAATAGATGGATCATTCCGGATCAAGGTCCGGAGATTGAATCGCAAAGCCCGGCAGGATCCAACTCTGGCTCTCCACCCACGCGCAGTGATTCATGTTGGATATCCACATATGCTCATATGATCGCCGAAATTGCAGCAACGCTTCCAGTTCCGGCTTTCCGCGCTCATAGGCGGATTGCGGATCGCCGAGCGTGAGCTTGCTGGCCGCTCGCGAGCACAGCTTCGCATGCTGCAATCCCAGCTCAAGAAACTTCACCCGCATCGAGGCTTCCGGATCTTGGATTGCGGAGGCTGCCGCCCTGTCAAGCAAGGCTTCCGCCGGCGCGAAACTCTCCTCTGGATAGACAGCGTGCGCCGCCTTCGCCCAGCTTCGCCAACGAGATGCTCCAAGAGCCTCGAACCCCTCCCGCAGCTGGGCGCGAGCGTTCGAAGTATACGCCTGCCAATAATCAAAATAGCTTTTGACGTCGTCGGCCGCAGGTCCGAAGGCTGAATAATATTCCGACAACAATGACTCCACGGCAGTCTCAGGATGTGTCTGCAGGCGCATCAACAAATAGAGATTTGGACCTTGCGTCGCCCAATGGCCTGTCAGCGAGTCAAAATCGGTTCCGACCATCCCGTTTCGCGCCGCGTTCTGAAACTCGTCGGCGAACTGGCCGGCGAATATGTGCGGCATGCAGTAGCCATCCAGGAAATAGTTGGTGCGCATGAACACCTGGGCAGTCGTTGCCGCCCATCCGCGCCACTGGTCTTTTATCCAGTCCTGCTCTTCGCCGCTGCGTGGATAGTACCAGGCCGATGGGCAAAACCCGATCAGGATATTCGGGTTCAACTTGATTCCCGATGTCGGTGCCGCGAAGTAATTCATATAGGCGTATCCCACCACGACCGCGTTAGGGTCGTCTTTCGCGGCTATCCGCTGAATGGCTTGCCATGAACGCGCATAGCGGTCCGATACGAAAGGCTTGCTGGCGATCTTCGACTTCGACGGAATGAACTTTCGATAGTCAGGCGGCTCTGGGCCATCCAGCGCTTTGCATATTTCGCACTCGCACTGCCCCGGGATGTCGTTCTCGACCGCATTGACGAAAGTTGGCTGTCCCGCAGAGGCGCTCCGATGCTCACGCCATTGCGAGACGATCTCTTCTCGCAAGCCCGGATTGGAAATGCACATCGAGAAGCGAGCGCCCAGCCTCACCGGGCCCCGTTTGCCTCTGACCAATTGAAACCATTCGGGATGCTCGGTGCCATACCGCTGCCACCAGTCGACGAAAGCGTGACCGTAGTTCGTGGGTACTCTGCGGCCCATTCGGTGGCGACGCAGGAACGTGGCCTGGGCTTTCATATATTCTTTCGCCGCTGCTGCGGTGAAACCCATTTCGGGATGTTCTTCGCTCGTGAAGCCAGCCCCAGCGCGCACGCGACGCTGCATGAACCGGGGCGTAACGACGTAATCAAGCGCGGGGATCACCAAAGACTGTGCCTTTGGGACAAACGTTCCCAGTTCACCTGGCCATAGCCATCGGACACCGAAATAGCGATCAAGGAGCTCGTACACGCCGAAGAGGGTGCCCGCGGACGTGTTTTGGTCGAGTGCACTGCCGGGATGATCGAGGCCGGCGATGCACAGATGGTTGCCGACGGTTCGGATGATACAGGTTTCACGCGCCAATGCGCCGAATGTGATTCCGGCTGCCCGGGCGAACCGGGTGTCGCCCAGAAAAATATGGGCGGCGTTACGCAAGCCAGCCGGCGAGACATGGTTTTCAGTTGTGATGGTAGGTTGGATGCCGGTCGCTTTTTCTATGTGCCAGCCGAGTTCCGTGGCGGCGTAGTGAACAGAGCCACTCGGCTGATCCGAAATAACGAGCGTTGCCGCAGGTCTGCCGCCGGCGATAAGCGTTACGCCAGCTGAAGATTGAGTGGCCGCTTTGCCAGGGTTGGTAAAGCCAAGCCAGTGTAACAGGCCCAGAACCGTTCCCTGTGCAAACGTCCTTCGCGATAACGGCCCCATGCCAAAGACCTCACCTATGCGCGCGCATCCAAGAATGTAGACCCATTTTACGAAGACGGGCGTTCACAACAATTTGTATCACGTAAGCTTTGCATGCTTCAGCCGTTACGTTTCCCTTACCCGCATGCCGATCCATTGATGGCCAGTCTGCAGTTCGGGGCCAAGACGAAGATCAGCGTGTGAGGGTTCTCTTTGTATAACGGGTACATACACGCAGAGTCCCATATCATTTAAAGGTTGCAAAGAATTAATCGAGATATACCCGATATTCTTCGGGAAGAACTATCCATCTCCACGGGATAAGCAATGCCCTCTTTTGGAGGCTTATCATGATCAAAAACATTCTTTTGACAATCTCACTGAGTGCTTCAGTGGCTTCTTTCATCTCGCCGTTTTGCCGATTCGGACAAAGACCGGGTCGTCCGAGGCCGGCCCGATCGGGTGGCACCTGCGGATCTGGTGAAAAACCGCTGGCAGTCTGGTGGGTGCGGAGAGGACGGCAAAGGCGGCCAAATAGCTCCAGCCTGGGGATATCGCCCAATTCAATACTCCGCTGGCGTAGCCAGCGGAGGCAGTTTTCACCGCTGTGCGACCCATTTGCGCAAACCAATGGTGAAGTCCTCACGATCTGGGAACTCTCATCCGCCATGTTCGTTACTGCTCCACATTATGGAGAGATGGGGGTCGGATGGATTTTTCGAGACGCAGGGACTGGGAAGCTCTAGCCAGCGCCCTCGACATCAACATCTATCAGCGTTCAAAGACAGTGTGGATTGCGGCTGGAAAGTACCGCGGCAAAGACATTGAAGTGAAAGGCCGCTCGCCAAGCATCGCACTCGCATTGTGGAAGGAAGCTGCGGGCTATACCGGCTCGGAGTGGTAGAAAGAGCGGTTCGTCAAGCCGCGCCGCTCAGGTCCAAGCGCACATGCGCAGTGCAAGGCGCAAGCATTGTTCAAGGCTTACGGGCTTGGAGATGTCTTGCGCTGTCCGCGTGGACAATCGTGACTTTAAGCGCGCCATGAAGCTCCAGACACGACAGCCTTGAACAAGTCGAGCCGTCGCGAACAAGTCGAGCCGTCGCAGCGAGGCGGCGCTGGATATCGATTTGACGGTCGATACCGGTACGCGACATGTGCGCGCCGGCATCGGATCAGTGCGGTCTTGCCGGCTTAGCTGTGCCGCCGGTGTTGCCGGTTTCGCCGCTGCCATCATCGGGATTGCCAAGCGGTACCACTTTTGGATGGATCGGCTGCCGCCAAGGGACAATTGACACAAACGGCACCTGGGGATGGCATTGGGCCATGCAAGGAGCGGGGCATCAGGAGCATTCTCCTGTGACGGTGGGCAATCCTTCAATGAGCGATGCAGAACGTGCTCCGCGCCTCGGCCACGGAAGATAGCCTTCTTCAGGCAATGAGCGGACTCATGGACTCTGACCCCGCCGACCACATTGAGCTAACCGCTGATATTGTTTCGGCCTATGTCAGGAAAAACCGGACGTCGCCTTCCGATCTGGTTGACCTGATCCAGAATGTCGGCCGTGCTTTGCAAAAGCTTGCCGTGGGCGATCACCAGCCCGAACCGAAACCTGTTCCAGCCGTGCCGATCCGCAAGTCGGTGACCCCTGACTTCATCGTCAACCTGGAGGACGGGCGCCGCATGAAATCCTTGAAGCGGTACCTTACATCCATCGGCATGACGCCAGCGCAATATCGCCAGAAATGGGGCTTGCCGCCGGATTATCCGATTGTGGCGCCAAATTTAACTGCGTTGCGCTCGGAGGCAGCCAAGAGGATCAGGCTTGGACAACGGAATGCCAGTGGCCGAACTTCCAGAGGCTAACCGAATGGAGCACAGGGCGAGGCTCCGGCAGTCCTCGCGCCGTTGCTCGTATCGTGACATTTGTTTTCTTCGGATCACAAATTTGACGTGCCCGCCCGATGCCAGCGGGACCAACAGCCAAATGGGGCTGGGGGCAAGGCGCAAATGGCCACGCTATTCTCACAGGCGTGCAATTGCTGGTCCCGATCGACATCATGCCCGATCGACGCCATGATTGAAGATTGCAACGCCTTTCCGCAAGGCATGCGCCTGGAGGCGGATGTGTGCATCGTGGGAGCGGGTGCCGCAGGCCTGGCGATAGCATCACAACTAGAAGGCACGCGGCATCGCATATGCGTCATCGAAAGCGGTGGCATGACGTACGAGCACTGGCGCCAACGGCTGTCGCGCGGGCTGTCCGTGGGCCAACCTTACGAAGCTCTTGACCTTTGCCGCCTCCGTCAGTTCGGCGGGAGCACAGGCAAGGCTGGTTGGGGCGGATGGTGCAAGATGTTGGATCATGGCGATTTCGAGCATCGGCCCTGGATACCCCTGAGTGGTTGGCCCGTCGACCATAAATCATTACTACCCCATTATGAGACCGCAGCCCGCCTGCTCGGAATCGACGACCTGCTGACCGATTGGCCGACTTCCGCGGTCATGCCTGAAAACGGGCCGCTCTTTTCGGAACGCTGCTTTCTCAGTCCCACTCCGGATCTCGGAGCAACGCTTCGCAAGAAGCTTAAGGACGCAAAAAACGTCCAGGTCGTGCTGCATGCCACGGCGCTGCGGCTCGACACCGACGACTGCGGAAGGCGGGTTCGCTCCATCGAGGTAGCGAGTACGCCGAACAAACGATTCCAGATTGGTGCGCGATTTTTCGTGCTGGCCTGCGGCGGTATCGAAAACGCGCGCCTGCTCCTTGTTTCAAACCGACAGGCGCCGAATGGCATAGGAAACCAGTATGACCTGGTTGGCCGCTATTTCATGGAGCATCCCCGGGTAAAATGGGGAAGCCTGCAAGTCAGCCAGCCCGACAACATGATAGACCTCCACGTGCCCTGGACCCGCACGACCGGATTGTCGCCTGAAAACCGCGGCACCAATGATGCATTCGGACTGGCGCTGCGGCCCGAAATACGTGCAAGCGAGCGCCTCCTCGATTCCCGCACATGGATCAAGCCTGGGCCTTGCGTCAATCACATGGATGGTTCCGAAGCTTTGCAGTATCTTGCCTTCTGGCTGCGGAGAGGCCGGCTGCATCGCGACCTTATCAAATGCGGCCGAACTATCCTGATGCATCCGGCGGGAGCAATATCGGCAGGTTTCGAACGGATCTGGCACTCACGTCGGCGTGCAAGGCATTTTCATTTTGACACGATACTGGAACAAGAACCGGATCCGGCAAGCCGCGTCACGCTCGATACAAGGCTCGACGAGTTCAGTCTGCCCCGTGTGAAGCTGCAATGGAACGTGGGGCCTCTCGTCCGACGGACGCTTGAGCGTGTCCAGGCGATCATCACTGAAGAGATGAAGCGGCTGGGGCATAGAAGCGCCATTCATCCAGGCCAGGACAAAAACCCGGCGGGGGAGCGAGACATTCCATATCACTGGGTTCGACACCACATGGGCACGACGAGGATGAGCGACGACCCGCGAACCGGCGTGGTCGATAGTTCGTGCCAGGTGCACGGCCTCGCAAATCTGTTCGTCGCCGGCAGCTCGGTCTTCCCGACCGGAGGCAACGACATGCCCACCCTCACCATTGTCGCGCTCGCTATCAGACTGGGCCAGCACTTGCGGCAAAGCCTCGAATAAGCTCGCCTCCACCTTCGCCAAAGCGGTCAATCGACGAGGAAAGGGAGCAGGCTGCGACGTCTCATGCCGCAGGTCCGCCATATGGAATATGCCGGCTCCTGAATGTAATTTTACGCTTTGCCGAGAAAGTGTGCGCGTTTTGAGCGAAGGTCTGACCAACGGCTCACATAGCCACCCCTGTTCAGCTCTTTGTCGTAACGATTCTGGATGACCGCTACTTCCGTAGCTACCCCCTATTGGTAAGCGCATGGACTTCGAAGCCAACTATAATACTGCAACCACGACTTTTTCACTTTGATTGCTTGGGGAAACCGAAATTTTGGCCGCGCTGTGCGTTTTGTCACACCACCACCTCCGGTCCACAAGCTATTACTAAAGTGTTAAGGTATGGGTTTAAAAGCGAAATCTCCGTTGGGGCGAGATTTGCGCGGGGGTGAGTCATGACAAGTTTTTTGCCTGCGAATGATCGGACGGACAAAACTGATCTTGATCAATATCCATCTATTCTCGACGTCAATCGTCTCTCACCGTCCTCGGGAGAGGGAATCGAGATTGCAATCATCGATGGCCGGCCTTTGATGTGTGACTGCTTCAGCAGAAGCCTCGAAATCATCGAGCCATCATTTCATATCCAGCATTACGCGTCGGTCGAAGCGTTCGACATGGCGGATCCCGAAGAAACGCAGAGAGTTTCGACGGTCCTGATGTGTGTGATGTGGTCGAACTCCCAGGCGGACTATCATCTTTCCCAGATAGGCCATCTGAAAGCGACCAGGCCCGAGGTAGGGGTGGTCATCCTATCGGATATCGAGAACTTTGAGGACATTCTCAAAGTGGTCGAAAACGGCGCGCGTGGCTATATTCCTACCAGCGTCAGGTTGCAGGTGGCCGCCAAGGCCATCCAGCTTGTCGCGGCGGGCGGAACTTTCGTCCCGCCCAGTGTTCTCTTTCATTCAGGACGCGCCGTCACCGACGGTCAGTCCGCGACCAAGCAGCAGCCGCACGGAGACAACACTTTTACCTCGCGTCAGATGTCTGTCATCGAGGCATTGCGTCGAGGAAAGGCGAACAAGGTCATCGCGTACGAGCTCAACATGTGTGAAAGTACGGTCAAGGTACACATTCGGAATGTCATGAAAAAACTTCGTGCGAGAAACCGTACCGAAGTCGCCTACATACTCAACACAACGCCGTATGAAGGGATTGCCATACGGAATTGAAATATGGGTGCCGCCTCACTCAACGAGTAATGGTTCTTGACGGACCGTTTTAGTAGATGTGATTTGCTTGAGTTTGGGGAGCAGCCGCAACGGAAGCGGCTGCGAACCTTTGCAAGGGGGCGCTACCCAGGATGAAACAACCGCCCGTTCGATATCCAGGCCCGCAGACTGACGGGGAGATCACCTCCGTAGCTGATGCCAACCATATGCACGGGCCGGATTTGAAAAATATCGAGCATTTCAGCAATGTTAAGTCGTCCACGCTGATCGAGATAGACCGCCGCTGTCGTTGGTTGCATCTCAATGAAGGGGACGTCCTGGTCCCGGCCGGCGAAAGTGTCGACCGGCTTTTTTTTCTGCTCGAGGGCGAGCTTCGAGCGCTCGTTTATACCCGCAATGGCAAGATTGTGTCGCTCCCCCCTGCGCATCGTGGCTCGCTTGTTAACGGAATTGCCTTGAGCGGCGACATCCAGATGCCATATTCGGTCGAAGCGGCGGGACCATGCACTATCGCTTCGATCGGCAGTCGTGCCTTTCTGGACATAGTCAAGCAGGATCCTGAAGCCCTGCATGCGGTTGTACAATTGTTGGTGGAACGTCAGCAGGTGCTTGTCGAGCACATCGTTGAGCTTTCGACGCTCAACGTTCGGTCCCGGGTGCATAAGGAGTTGCTGCGCTTATGCGCTGAAGACATCGGAGCCGACGGTTCGGCGAGGATTTCTCCTATCCCGACCCATACGGATCTGGCCCACCGCATTGGCACCCACCGCGAGGCGGTGGCACGCGAGCTGAGCTACCTGCAAAACATCGGACTCGTGCTGCGCCACGCCAAAGAGCTTTACGTGCCTGATGTATCCCGTATCGCCGATCTTGTGGCAAAGTCGGACGACTAAATCGTAGGCGATGCGTCGGGGCACCTTTCGAGAGTGGTCGCGATCTCTGAGATTGCTGGGTTGCATTGGGACCGGACGTCGGTTGTGTTTGGGCTTGATCTACGCTGGCCCTGAGCGGCAGCCGCGGTGCTCCAAGGTGACTGATAGGCAGCTTCGCCTGCTCATTCGGCTAGTTCAAGACGACCGTGAACTCGCTCTGCGACCGACTTCAGGAATTGGTCGGACGTCGATGTCCATCCAAAGAGTATCTGAACGAGCGTGATCGAGGCATCATGATTGCTCCTTGGGGCGTCCCAAGCGATGGGCTCGCTGGTGCAATCCGTCAGCAGTATGCAGCGATAGTCCCTGAAGAAGGCATCCCGAATTGTCGATTCCACACACACGCTGGTCGTGCATCCTGTCACGATGAGGTGTTTGACGCCTGCGGATTTCAGAACAGAATCGAGTTCGGTTTCGTAGAAACCGCTGAATCGCGTTTTATAGAGGACGAAATCCCCTGCCTGTGGCTTGAGGCCGTTGACGACCTCTGTTCCCCAGGTGTCGCGGATCAGAATCCGGCTCTCGCTGCCATCCGGGGCTGTCATGTTCGCGCCCACCCCGAAGATCTGGAGATGTCGAATACGGTTGGGGGCGTCCGACGTTCCAAGGTCCGAGAGGTCGCGATGATATCCCATCTTCAGGTAGACGATGGGCATGCTCAATTCGCGAGCGGCAGCTATTACGCTGGCAGTAGGGCCTACAGCCCGTTGAATCCCGGAGATATCGATTCCGGCTCTGTCGAACATTCCACCGTTGGAGCCGAAGTCATTCTGCATGTCCACGACGAGTACGGCGGCGTCAGCGGGATCAATTGAAATAGGTTGAGGCTTGGCGTCGATGACAAATGGATGCATTTCGTCCTCATCCCTGCTTGCAGCCTAACAACAGTGGTTACGACCAGTCTGCTATCTATCCGCCTCAAAAGCCGCAGGCCGCCGCGCAACGGCGATCCTACCCCCTTAGCCATGCCGCACGTTTGGCATTTGACGCCAGCCAAAGCCGCATCGCGCTTGGCTGCGAGGCCGAGCGATAGATCTTCTGATGATAGACAAACTCATAAGGCCACAGCTCAAGCGTTCGGTTCGCGAAATGCGTCAGCACCCAGGTGATCGCCGCCGCCGCCAAAATGAAGGCGCTCATCGATAGGACAACATTGCCGGAAAAAAGATGGGCGCGGGAAAACAGCGAGCGTGTCAGAAGATACGTGTAGGGATGCACCAGATACAGGCTGTAGCTCACCGTTCCGAAGTATCGAAGCAGCCGATTGCCAAGGAGTAGTGCCGTCAAGCTGTTCCGCGACACTGCAAGGCAGAAGTAGAGCCCCGTCGCGACCATGAGCAAGGGAAGCTCGGCATTTTGGAAATCGGACCAGTGATAGTCGTAATGGCCGCGGCTGGCGAGAAAGACGCAAGCTGCCAGCGCCCCGCTCTCGGCAAGCCGATGGCGGCCCCGGTTTACCCATTCAAATCGGTCGTAGGCAAGGCGGATCAGCCCGCCGGCAAGAAAATACAAGGCGATCGGGTACCGGGCGATAAAGAGCGCCGCGAGAAGACCGAGCGCAATTGTGCCGAGTCTGGTTGGGCGACGAACCGTCAGGAAAACGAACGCTGCCGTAAACACATAGAACCAGACCTCGAAGGTCAGGCTCCACGCGTTCGGCGTCAATTGCTCGGTATGGGTTGCAAGGTTCAGGAATGTCAGTCCTGCCAGAACCGCTGTGAGATTGTTGGTTTCGGGATAAAAGTTGGTGGTTGCGTTCAGCAAGATGAAAAGCAGGCTTAGCGCGAAAAACAGAGGGTAGAGGCGCAGGAACCGTCGGGCAGCAAACTGAGCGGGACTATAGCGTATCGCACTGGGCAGGATGACGAAGCCACTGATTACGAAGAAAAGGCAGACTCCGAAGGTGCCGAAATTCCAGAAGGGCGTAATGCGGTCGACATAGGCCGAATTGGAGGCGTAGACGTGCTCCGCCGTGCCGCCCAGGAGGTGAGCGAAGAAGACCATAAGAGAAGCAATGCCGCGCAACCCATGCGCGGCTACATTGAACGAATTGTCGCCAGCCGGCTTCGCTGACGCTTCGACGGGAAAATGCTGCGGACCCGATGAGTTCTGAGGATGGAGATGTGCAACGGTCATCTGAGCCTTCAAGTTGGATCCCGCAGACCATTTCACCGTACACCATCCCAGGTCTCGCAATGCTCGGGAATTCGAAGGACACCCCCGCCCAAAAGTAGTGGGCTGCCGCAGAAAAACTCCACCGGATGACTAACAGCCGCATTGCGGGACTGATTTAACCCAGGCCCGATGCTGATTGCGGGCGATCGCTGGACCGCAACCGAAGTACGGCTTGACTGACACCGATCGGAATTGGCGAACCCTCGGCCGCAGCCACGAGAGCCGCCCCGTCGAACCGCCCCGCTATGTCGCTTTCTCGAGCCGGAGATCGCCTTGGGCGACATGCATTAGCGGAGATGGCGGCGGCCCTGCGCGTCGACGATGGTGTTGTCTGCGACATTGGCGCTGATGTGCGCGCCGTTGTGGATCAGGCAGTCGGCGCCGATCTGGACGCCCAGGAGCACCGTTGCGCCCATTCCCACGACGGTCAAGGCTCCGATGCCCACTCCGCCGGCTATGATAGCGCCTGGTGTCAGGTGCGCATTGTCCTGAACGACGCTGTCGTGGCAGACTATAGTCCCCTGATTGACGATGACGTTGTTACCGATCGTACAGCGCGGACCGATGCTCGCGCCGGCCAGAATATGGCAGCCATGTCCAATCCTGGTCGCCTTGGAGACGATCGCGGAAGGATGGATCACAGGCGGCAGAACGAAGCCCATTGCGGTGGCGCGTTCATACATTGCCCGCCTCACCTGGCTTGACTGGGCGCCTCCGATGCCGATGAAAGCATAGCGCGTGCCCGCGGCAAACAAACGCTCCAGGCAGTCTTCCGTGCCGATCACCGAAATACCGCCGCAGACGTGGTGGCCGGCGGGCAACGCTTGATCGGTGCAGCCCACGATATCGTATCCGGCACCATCGAGAGCATCGATCAAACAGGCGGCGTGGCCGCCGCCGCCGATGATGACGGCCCGCCTGGAGAAAGCGACGGAACTCGGCTCGCCCGGTTCGGCTCTCTTGGCGGCGGATCGGCGACCGGCAGCAGCGCGCACCTCGGCTTCGCCAATGCGGCCATTGGACGGAATGACGTCCGCAAGGTTGACCCCGAGCTCGGATGCGGCCTTGCGGGCTTTAGCCGTTATCGCGACTTCGCTGGCCCCGACATCGGCCGCGCTGGTCTCCCCGACAACGACATTCGAATTTTCGTCGATGATTTTGCAAAGCGTTGCGCCGACAGGAACGAAGTCACCGACCTTGATGTCCAGCAGGCCGACAGTTCCTGCCTCCGGAGCATCTACCTCGACTGCGGCCTTGGTGGTCTCAAGCACGAAAAGAATGGTGCCTTGTTCGACCCTTTCACCTTGTGCGACCCGAATCTCGATGAGCTGGAGATTGTCCTCGTTGGCGTTAACCCGCGGGGCTTCGACAAGCACGGTCATGTACGCTTAGCCTTTCTGGAACAGCTCGATGCAGGCCGCCTGGATGGCGTTCACACCCGGCAGCAGATCGTCCTCCCAGTCGCGGCTTGAGGGAATGGGGTGATCGGGCCCGGTCAATGCGCTGAAGTGCCTGACCCGGCCGATCAGCGCGCGCGCACACTCCGACGCGAAGCCCCAGCCGGGAGAGCCTTCCTCCACCGCGACCACACGCGTGCAGTTGCCGACCTGGCTTCGGACCTCATCGCCAGGGAAGGGCGACAGCTGTTCGACGGCCACCACGGTGGTCGCGATTTCCTCCTCTTGCGCGAGTTTCTTTGCGGCCGCGACAGCGTGCTCGACGCAACCCCCATATGTCAGGATCACGACATCTGCATCCGCCGGGCGTGGAAGCGCGTCGGGTCCGAGCACGGGCCTGGAATACATCACCTTGTTTTCGATGATCAGGTGAGGGGATCGCGACGCGAAGGCCCGATGCAGAAGCGTGCCAGGATCGGCATACTCGTGAGTGGCAAGCACCGTCAGCCCGGGCACGCCGCAAAAATGCTTTTCCAGACTTTGCGAGTGCGTCGGCCCATAGCCGCGCCGTCCGCCCATGGGAGCGCGGATGATGACGGGGACCTCAACCTGATCGTTGTACATCCAGCGGAACTTGGCGACGTGATTGATGATCTGGTCGGCAGCAAGGGCTATGAAGTCTCCGAACATGAGTTCGACGATCACAGGCCGGCCTTTGATGGCCATGCCTGCCGCCATGCCAACAATGCCGCCTTCGCTGATCGGCGTGGTCCAGACACGGTCCTTATAGGCTGACGAAAGACCCTTGGTGACTTTGAAGGCGCCACCGTAGGGGTCAAGAACATCCTCACCCAAAATCACCAGACGGAGATCGGCTCCCATGAGATCGTGTAGCGCGCGATTGATAGATTCGACGACACGCATGGATCAACCCCGCGCCAAGGCGGCCGCGGCGGCGGATTCGACCGCGCGGTCCACGACATTCAGGCAGTAGGCGTCGATCTCATCGGCGTTCGCAACGCGCCGGCGCATCGGGGGTATGGGATCTCTGGCTCGAGCTTGCTCAAGACGCTCCGCCGGCCTCGTATCATCTCCCTTGCTGTGGGGGCCGATCCGCTCGGTTCGCAAGTAGAGCCAGCAAGGGCGGGATTCGGCGCGTACATAGCCTACGGCTTCTTGGGCGAGCTCATATATCGCGATCGGATCGTTGCCGTCATAGGCGAATGTGCGGACGCCGAACGGCTCGGCCCTGGCGACGATCGAACCGGAGACGGTCAGATGCTTGGGCGTCGTCTGCGCGATCTCGTTGTCCTCGATCACAAAGACCACCGGGGCGGCGAAAACAGACGCAAGGTTCAGGCTCTCGTATACGGCTCCCTCGCCCATCGTGCCGTCGCCGAGGAACACCACTGCGACGGCGCCCTCGTCCTTTCGCGCCAGCGCACTACCAACTGCGACGGGTGCGATGCCTCCTTGGATGCCATTGGAGTGGAAGTTGCGGAAGCACAGGTGCTGGCTGCCGCCGCGTCCGCCGCAAATGCCGGTTACACGCCCCATGATCTCGGCTATCAGGCCCTCGACTTCGCCCGAATAGGCAATGAAATGACCGTGGCAGCGGTGGTTGCTCCAGACAATGTCGCGGTCCCGGTCAAGAGCGTTTATCACGCCAACCGCATTGGCTTCCTGTCCAATGGACGTGTGCGTCGTGCCGAACAGGAGACCTTGGGAAAAAAGATCGAGCAAGCGCTCCTCCACGAGCCGGATGAGCATCATCTGCTGATAAAATCGAACCGCGGCTGGCAGTTCGAATCCGAGCAAACCACGCTCTGTAGGGGCAAGGGTGAGGTTCCGCGCTGCTGACGACGTCACTATCTGCAGCTCTGCCAGAGAAGACGCTAGAACGGTTTCATCCTTCCTGATCGCGCGTTCCTTTGTCATGCTGCCTCGAGCTGGCGCGAAGCCGTAACAAGGATTGACCGCGCCGTCGACGCGGCAGCCATGGTCTCCTCGGTCGTCCAGGACGGGTCGACCAGAAAAGCCATACTCGTTTCACCGAGCTGCCGTGCGATCGGCAGACGTTCGGGCGGCGCTACCCCGGCGTCCGCGAAGGCATGTTCAAGATAGATCTCAGAGCAGCTTCCCGAGAAGCATGGGACGCCGGCCGCATTGATAGCCGCAATCAACTCGTCGCGCGACCATCCGGGGGACAGCATCTCGGGCTTGATATAGAAATAGCATCGGTACCAGGCATGCTTATGCTCCGAACCGAGCTGGGGCGCGTGCAGCATCGGCAATTCAGCAAGCGTCATCATCCAGATGCTGGCATTTCGCTCGCGTTGGCGAGTCCAGTCGGGTAGGCGCTCGAGCTGCCGCAAGCCAAGCACTGCCTGGATTGATGTCATGCGCCAGTTGGTGCCGATGCTGTCATGCAGCCAGCGAAACCCTGTCGCCCTATGGGGGGCAAAGACCAGATCGTAGTTCTTGCCGTGGTCCTTGAGGCTCCAGGCAGCGAGCCACAATTTCTTGTCGTCCATTGCGACAAGCCCACCTTCGCCGCCCGTCGTGATGATCTTGTCCTGGCAGAACGAGAACGCCGCTATGTCGCCGAAGGAGCCAATCGGTCGTCCGTTGTATTCGGCTCCATGCGCCTGGGCGCAATCTTCGATGACTTTTATGCCGCTGCGCTTTGCGAGTTCCATGATCGGCGCCATGTCGCACGGCCAGCCGGCAATATGCACGACGATCACTGCCTTTGTTCGAGCCGTTATCTTCGGCGCAATCGTCTCGGCGGAAAGGTTGCCCGAACTCGGGTCGACATCCGCGAAAACGGGCGTGGCGCCGGCAAACATGACGCAGGCGGCGGAGGCGACGAAACTGCGGGGCGTGACGATCACCTCGTCGCCGGCGCCGATGTGGAGAATCTTCATCGCAAGATCCAGCGCGAGCGAGCCGTTGGCCAGCGCCACCGCGTGACGTCGGCCGAGGCTGCGCGCATAGGCGCGTTCGAAGGTCTTCACATGGTCGCCGGTCCAGGCGTTCACCTGGCCGGATCGCAAAACCTCTACCACATCGGTTATTTGTTCTTCGTCGTAGATTGGCCAGCGTTTCATCGCAGAATACTCCAGCTAGAATTCAAATGACGTTTCGCAGAAGGACAAAGGCCTCGGCTGCCCTCAGATGGGCGGCGGTGCCCCTGACGATCGCAAGCGCCCGCAAGGTTTCGATCGAACGCTCATGCGGGAAATCTCTGATCTGTGAGGCGAACATCGACGCAGCTTCGAGTTTGCGGTCCAGCGTCGATGCGATGTCTATGAAAACGTTCGGCACGAAGCTCGGCGTCACATAGGGGGCATTCCAGTTCGTTTCGGAGACGGTCTCGTAAGCCATGATCGTCCGCGGATATTGAGATTGGGTCGGGCGAGCCGCTACCAGCGATGACAGGAAGATCAGCTGGTGGTCCATGTGCACATCACCGACGAAAGGGATGAGCAACGTATCCGGCACGACATCCCGCAACAGGGTCAGCAGCGCCCTGTTGAGCGTCGCGTGCGGCGTCTCGGCGATCTGCGCTGCCGGCAGATCAAGCCAATGCGTCTGTTGCACGCCCAAACAGGCATGCGCCGCCTTGGCCTCGCTGCGAACCCGTTCCGTCATCTCCTCTGTGAAGGCGGGCGGGCTGCCTCGCGTAACCACTGCGACATGAACTTCTGCGCCTTGGGCAGCCATCCGGGCTATCGTGCCGCCACACCCCAGGACCTCATCATCGGGATGCGGTGCGATCACCAGAAGTCGACCGAGTGCTGGGTTCATGGCCGGACCGTCCCGGCGGGCATAGCCTTCAAAGCATGGTCGACATGGCGGCGGTCGACACGTTCGCCCAACAGTGCCACTTGGACAGTCAGAACCAGTATGTGCAGATCGAGCCACAGGCTGCGGTTGCGCACATACCAGAGGTCGAGCGCCAGCTTTTCGCTGTTGGTGAGGCGGGTATTGCCGTTCACCTGTGCCCATCCGGACAGGCCGGGGCGGACCGTGCCACGAATACGCCCTAGCTCGCCGAATTCGGCGATGGTGGCCGGGAGCAACGGACGGGGCCCCATGAAGGCCATGTCCCCCCTGGCGATCGAGAGAAGCTGCGGCAGCTCATCGATGCGGACGGAGCGCATCAATCGCGTGGCCGGCGTCTCACGCAAAGCGTCGGGGAGCAGCATGCCATTCCCGTCTCGCCCTTCGTGCATCGTACGAAACTTGCAGATCACGAACGGGCGACCTTCCAGCCCGCTGCGAGACTGGCGGAAAAACAATGGACGGCCGACACTGGCCCAGACAATGGCAGCAGCCATGAGCCATAGCGGCAGGCTGAGAACCAAAAGGATCACCGCGGCGATACGGCTTGGTATGGCCCGGCCAAGCGGAACGCGCGCAGTCCAGCCGCCGGAACGTGCTGTTGGGGTGCTGAGGCCGATCATTGCGACGGTCCGACCTGCACGGAAGAGGTCGTCGCCAAGGTAGTGGCTGAACGGCTTGTCGTGTCCTGGGCGCTATCCAGGCGGTTTATTGACACAAGGATCGTATCTCCGGCCGCAACCGGATCGTCGAGGGTCGCCACCTTTGTGGCGGTCTGGCCATTTACCTTGCGGCGGATCTGGTAGGTGAACGTGATGGAGTTGTTGCTGCGTGTCTGCTCCGCGGCCAGCGAGCTCAACAGCAGGATCTGTTCCTCGGTCGATTCTCGAACCGCGATCAGGCGCTCGATTTCAGAGTTGTGGGCCTGGAGATCCGTCAACGCCGTGTGTGTCCAGGTCTGGGTGGCGTCATCCAGGTCGCGCTGCAACTGGCTCAATTCGCGGCGCACCGTTGATGCCTGATTGTAGATTTCAAGCAGATGGGATTGCTGCGTGGTCGCTTCGCGCTCGGCGTTCGAGAGGTCTGTGATTGTGACGAGACCTTTCTTGTTGAGGCCCCTGATGCGATCGAGATCCGCCTGTGCCGAAGCGATCACTGTCTTTTGTATGTCCGAAAGCTGTTGAACATTGGCGAGGGCAACATTTACTTCTTCGATCCCCGCCGAGAGCTGCTTGCGACGTGTCGTCAGCGCATGTTGATCTGCTTCAAGGATGCGCTGCTCGGTAGGAAGCAGCGTCGCGAGCAGGTTGGCGTTCATGAGGCCCTTGATCTTGGCAGGCAGATCCAGTTCCGAGATCTTGTCGCTGTTTGCCAATTGGGCCTTGATGCGCGCAGCGGCGACCGCCTCCTTGGCGATCTCCACCACGCTTTCATCAAGAGCTCCGCGCAACCGGGCGCGTGTTACGACGCGATCCTCCGCCGTGGCTCCCCCGGTCGACTGGCCGCCCGCAAGCGCCACCGCCTGCTCCACATTCAGTGCCGGCTGGTAAGGAAACGAGCCCGGCGCCTTTACATCCCCAAGGACGAAGATCGGGCGGAAGCTCACCACCGCAAGAGCTATATGCGGGTCATTGAAGAGTTCACGCTCGATGAATGCCTTACGGATACGACTCAAGGCGTCGGGCACCGTCAGGCCGCCGACTTCAAAGCTGCCGATCAGCGGAATGTTGATCGCGCCATCGCTGGCGACCGTGAGTTGTTCGGCGGGAAGCGCGTCGTCGATGAAGTCAAACGACACCACATCGCCGACCGAAACCTTGTAGTCATCGTCCGCCGCGGCCCAGGCATCAAGCTGGGAAATCAGAATCGCTGCAACCGCAAGGATCGCAATACTGGCGGATCCCAGTGCTTTCGCAAGGAATGTACTGGTCCACGCGCCTGTCGATCGCCTGCTCCGCGTCGCATTGCAATAAGATGCCATGAAAGCCCACCATAGAATTTTCCTGCAAAGACCCTAGCGACACCTGCGCGAGGACAATGAGTCATACCTTTGGTGGAGCGGTGACAACCTTCGGTCTGGTTCCCACCTAATTTGGCTAACTGGATGTCGACTGCAACCAACGTATGGTGCGGCTGCATACTGTCGGACGATTGAATGCTTCCTCAGGGCGGAGCGTTGCAGACAGCTGGGAAGCTTGCGTGCACACAAGTGTTCTTCACACCATTACCAGTCTCGACGTCGGCGGCGCTCAGGTCATGCTTGCCCGTTTTCTTGGCCAGGTCGACCAAAATCGCTTCTCGACTTCAGTTCTGTCCCTGCTTTCACCGGGTCCGGTGGCTGCAAACGTAGAATATACAAGATCGGGGCTCGTTTCGCTCGACATGACGGAACGGCCGCGACCGCGCGATGTCGTTCGGCTGACGCGGTCGATAAGACGGGCGGCCCCCGATCTTCTTCACGGATGGATGTATCACGGCAACGTCGCGGCAACGCTCGGCTCGATGCTAGGGCTCAATTTCTCGCCGGTCATCTGGAGCATCCATCACACGGTTCGAGATCTCGCCGACGAGAAACCATTGACGCGCCAATTGATACGGCTCTCGGCCCGCCTGTCGAGGCGCACCAGCGCGATCTCATATTGCTCGCGCGTCGCCGCCGATGATCACGAGCGCCTGGGCTTTGATCCGCGCCGGAGGGTGGTTATCCCGAACGGGACGGATTGCGATCAATTTTCCCCCTCGGCCGACGCCGGTGCGAAGCTGCGCCGCCTGTTCGGCTTGCCGCCCGGACGGCTGATGATCGGCCATGTGGCACGCTTCCATCCCATGAAGGACCAGGTTAGCCTGGTCCGCGCCATCAGCCGGCTCCTGGAACAGGGATACGACGTTCAGGGCATATTTATCGGGGAGGGACATGCCGACGGCCCGGTGCGGCGCACCGCCCGTGAGCTCGGCATAGACGACCGCATTACCACGCCGGGCATCCGCGCTGACATCGCCGACCTCATGCCGGGCTTCGACGTCTACGCGCTTTGCTCGGCTTGGGGCGAGGCATTTTCCCTTGCCGTAGGCGAGGCGATGGCCAGCGGCGTGCCGGCGGTGGTTACCGCGGTCGGCGACTCCGGCTGGCTGGTCGGCGACAGCGGCGTGGTCGTTCCACCGGGAGATAGTGAAGCTCTGGCCGCCGGATTGATCAGGCTTGTCAGCCTTGAACCGGCCGAGCGCCGCGCCTTGGGTCAACAAGCGCGTCGTCGCGTCATGGAGAACTTCTCGCTTTCCCTTTACGTCGGCAGGCACCTGGAACTCTACGAAGCAGCTCTAGGGCGTCGTCGCCATATCCGATAGGAGCGGCTGGTGGTTGCTGTGCACATGAATGGTCGAGATTCTCCTCGCGCCCCTGTGGACTATGCGATGCGCCGCAAGCGCATCGTCGTCATTGCGAGCCTGACGCGTTCGCTTGTCAACTTTCGTCTCGAATTGTTGAAGGCCATGGTCGCTGCGGGGCATGATGTCATTGCGCTCGCCCCCGATGAAGATGAGCGGGCGATCGCCGGTCTCAAGGCAATTGGCGTGACCTTCCGACGGATTCCGATGGCCAGGACGGGTACCAGTCCGCTGGCCGATTTGCGAACGCTCAAGGCGCTTTACAAGCTCATTCACGGCTTGGCGCCCGAAATCGTCCTGGCGTATACGATGAAGCCGATCATCTATGGTGGATTGGCTGCCCGCCTTGCCCGTGTACCGCGCCGGTTTGCGCTCTTTACAGGCTTCGGCTTCATATTCAGCGGCAGCATGACGGGACTGCGCGCAACCATTTTGCGCCGGTTGAGTATTGGTCTCTACCGCTCGGCTCTGGTCGGCTGCGAAGCAGTTTTCGCTTACAATGACGCCGACGCTTCCGACATCCGGCGCCATGGGATGGTTTCTGCGACGACGCCGGTGATCATGATCCCGGGTTCAGGAGTGGACCTGACACTGTTTGCCGCAAGCCCCCCACCTTCAGGGCCTCCCGTCTTCCTTCTGATCGCTCGCTTGCTTCGCGAAAAGGGAATTGCCGAGTTTGCTGCTGCCGCGCGTATCCTGAAGACCAAGTACCGCGCTGCACGCTTTCAGATTCTCGGGCCCTTCGATCCCAGTCCCCTCTCCATCTCGAAAGCCGAAATGGACCAGTGGACCAAGGAAGGCGCCGTTGAATATCTCGGCGAAACACACGACGTCGGTCCCTATTTGACCGCGTCCACCGTGTTCGTGTTGCCGTCCTATTACAGGGAGGGCATTCCCCGCAGCGCGCTGGAAGCCTTGTCGACCGGTCGGCCGATAATCACGACCAACGCCCCTGGCTGTCAAGAAACGGTGATCGAGGGCGAGAACGGTTTCCGGGTCGAGCCGCGAGACGTGGAAGCTCTCGCCTCGGCGCAGCGGGCTTTTCTCGAGGATGAGGAACTCGCCGCAAAGATGGGCGCCAACTCAAGAAAGCTCGCGGAAGACCGGTTCGATGTTCACAAGGTGAACCAAACCCTGCTCGAGGCGATGGGGATATAGTCGGCCGCGCCTGATCGGCCGCGCGGCCGATGGCGGTCAAGCGGGAAAATAACGACGAATCTGCTGCCGTTTCAAATAGGCTTTCCGCAGGGCACCACGGGCCTGTCGGAAGGGGTCGACGCGGTTGAACACCCAGCCGATCGATGGACCGCCGGCGAACCGCAGGCGCTCGACAACCTGGGAGAGAGCCTCTTGCGTGGTGTTGTCGCACGCGGCCACGACCACGACGGTATCCACCGAGGCGGCAATCCTGATTGCGTCTTCGACGACGAGCACAGGCGGCGCGTCGATGATCACCACGTCGTATTCGAGCCGGAACGCCTCCAGCAATTTCGCGAATTGGCTGGAATTGAGGAATTCAGGCAAGGTCTGGTCGTCGGCAGATGGCGCCAGCACATCCAGTCGCGGAACTTCAGGAAGCGTCTGAACGATCTCTGCCAGGGTGCAACCACCATGTAGGTAGTCGTTGAGTGTCTTGTCGGCGGGCCCAAACTGCATGGCGCTATGGATGCTGCGGGTTCGCAAATCCAGATCAATCAGCGCTGTCAGGGCGCCGTCCATTCCAGCTGCCACGGCGAGGCCCATGGCCGTCGTTGTCTTGCCTTCCTGTGGTAGTCCTGAGCTGACCAGGATCACCTGTTTGCTCCGGCCACCGTTCATCCGGGTGCAGGCCATGTACAGCGACCGGAAGGCATCGGAGAAGGCCGACCGTGGTTGCGACAACAAGGTTTCAAGAGGAGGCGTGGCGCGTTGCAGGAATTTCTTGGGCAGTTGCGGAATCGACGCCAGCAGTGGCGCACGGATAAGCTTCGATACCCGTTGTGACTCGCGTATTCTCACATCCATGCTTTCAAGCGTCAGCACAAGGATCAGGGCTAGGATCAGCGACGCGGCGAAACCGCCTGCCGTCATCAAACGAAGTTTGGGAAAGGAAGGGCTCGTCGGAATCTCGGCAGCGGAAACCGTCCGCACGCCGGGCTCGACCGCCTCGGAAAACGGATCGAGGCTGCCAAGCCTGCCTGATACGAGGTCGTAGAGCTTCTGCTCGGTCGACAATTGGTTGTTCAGTTCCCGAAGCTTCGCTTCCGCCAGGCTCCTTTGCCGCAGTTGCTCGTTGGACTCCTCCAAAGTCTTGGCGAGTTGGTTGACCCTGCCTTCGTTGACGCGGACGTCGTTTTCCAAGATTGCGATCGTACGCAGCATCTCCTGAGAGATCATCGCGCGGACGGCCGCTACTTTTGCATCCGCCTCCTGGACCAAGGGATGATTGCGCCCGTAGTTGCTGGCCAGTTGCGCGCGATCCCTCATCGCCGTCGCTTCGTCGTTGCGCAGGGACGTCAGGAAGTCCGATGAGAGCAGGGGATCGACGTTGGCGCCCGCGTCGCCGGTCTTGGCCGCCAGCCTGACCTGGGCGAGGCGCGCCTGCGCTTGCGTGTATTCACCTCTAGCGGTGCTGAGCTGCTCGTTGCTTTGCTGGATCGAGGCGCGCAGCAGATCATCGCGTGGATCGCTGGATACGCCGTGTTCTCGCGCATACTGGGCGATCTGGCCTTCTATGGCGGCTATCCGTGACGCAAGCTCCGTCGATTGCTGCCTCAGAAAGCTAACGGCGTCCTTGATGTCCTGCCGCTTGTTGTCCCGGGACCATTCCACGAACAGTTTGGCCGTCGCATTGGCTATCAGGGCCGCCCTCGACGCGTCGTCATTGAAAAAGGAGATCGTCATCGCCGAGCTCTCTCCGGACCGGTCAACCGAAACGCTCGACAGATACGATGAAATCGCCCGATCTTGCTGAACCCCCTTCGATGGCAGCGACGCGGGATCCTGCGGGTCGGCGCCGGCGACAAGGCTCCATAGCGCTCGCGGTATCGAGACGATCAAGCCGACGGCCTGTGACAGCAGTCCAGGGCCCGAATCCGAAGGGGAAGCTCGGCTCGCGGCTGGTTTCAGATAGGTGTTGAAGTCCGGGTCCTTGATGAGGTCCAGTCTGTCGACGACCAGGCTGGCAAAGACACGAGAGGTGATCAGATCCGCCTCGGTGTCCATTCGCGACTTGTCGGGCTGTTGATTAGGCTGCGCTTGTGCGGTGTCGAGAGGATTGGGATCGTCGGATTCGACAACGATCATCGAGCGAGCGGTGTACGTCTTGGGAAGTTCCACGGCCGTGATGAGCGCGAGAGCGGTGCCGGTAGTCACGACCGCAAGGATCAAGGGGAGGCGCCTTCGGAAAAGCGTGTAGAGCTCGCGCGGGCCGAAAGTGCGTTCCTTCGACGGCTCGATCGGCTCTTGAAGAAATGGTTCCAGACGGCTCCACACGCTGTTGTCGTCTATCAAGCTCACAGATCCCGCCCCTTTTTGTTTGTCTTCGACTGGTCCAAGCCGGCCCTGCCACATCGGACCTGGAGGCTACCCAACATCGAATTCGCGACTTACCGCGACGACAGTTTTAACATGGTTGCGCGGCCGCAATCGCGCTCAAGAGGCTTAGCCGCAAAGGCGACATCATCCAAAAGGATAGCGTAACCGGCCCGGGCCCTATCTTGGCAGATAGGCTGAACTGCAGGCCCAATGAGGGCTGGCGAAAAGGACTCTCAAGCAGATTCAGGAGTGAGGATGAACTACGCCAGGGCTCCTCGCCATTATTGGACAAGGCCCGGCCCCAAACCGGCCGTCACATCGTTGCCAGAGGTAGCCGGGAGACTCGGGCTCTGGTTCGCCGTGGCGTCCGTCTTTCTCACGCCCTTCAATATTCTTCGGTTTGATGCATTCTATTTTACCATCAGCGACGGCTTCGCTCTCGCGGCCGTATTCGCAGCCATACTCGGGAAATCCTTTTCGATCTCTCCCTTGGGCGCGGGGACGTTTTTATGGAATATCGGCATCGCCCTACTATGCGGGATGCTGCTGCTAAGCAGTCTGATCCACGGAGATCCGCAGCGAGGCTTCATCATCTCGGCGCAATATCTGTACGCTTACTTTCTCCTGGCCTTCATGATCGTGTCGAGGCCCTGGGCGGAAATCGTTCTCTTGATGAAATCATTTCTTTGCTCGATCGCCGTGATGTGTCTGCAGGGGATAGTGATAATCGACATCCTCAAGCAACGCGGCACCGTCTTTGTCAGCGGCAATGGTCGTTTCCAGGGTTGGGTGGAACGCGAGAATGAGTGCGCAACGCTGATAGCGCTCTCTGTCCCGCTAATGTTGTGGCTGGTGGCGTCAGGTTGCATAAGGCCTCGCTGGCTTTGGGTCGGACTGCCGCTTTTTGGTTATGGCATTGTTTTGACAGGATCCAATACCGGCCTGATCGGCCTTGTCTTTGCGGTCACCATCTTCGTAGTCGCGACGGGCTCGTGGCGCCGCATCATTTCTTTAGCGGTGACCTCGCTCGCCGCATTCTTCATTGCCGTTACCTGGGGCCGCGACTTCTTGCCCGAGGTCTTCCAACACCGCGTGCTGAATGCGCTGCAGAATGGTGACCTCGATGAGGCTGGCACGTTTGCAGACCGTATGCGGCTCATCCATGAGGCCATTGGCAAAGCGGACAATAATTCACTGCTTGGTATCGGTGCCGACCAGTATCGGCAGGTCAGCGAATTGCACGCCCCGGTCCACAACACCTACCTCCTCATATGGGTCGAGGCAGGGCTGCCCGGATTCATCGGTTTTCTGCTCCTGCTCGTGGCAGGCATCACCATCGCCATCCTTGCCGCTCGGAGTCGTGAAGGCAAGGTATCCGCCATTTGCACGGCGACGACAGTTCTCCTCTTCGCGGCGCTGGCAAATGCGCTACCACATCTTTACAGTCGTTTCTTTCTCGTGCCTCTGCTGCTTGGAATGGCGCCCAGTGTTGCGATTTTGCGCGACGGCCCAGCTTCAAGAACGGTCACGCGCTTTCTTCGCGGTACTCGCTCCAAGTACGGTCGTTCGCGGCCTTTCCTACGCAGGCCGATCTAAGGGGCCCACCAGCCGAGCTTTCCAGCTCCTACAAAGGCTAAAATCGGCGCACCCGGAAGATCTGGTCAGGGTCTCCCCATGGCAAGAGCGAGCGATATATAGAAGCTATTTCGCCGGCTCTGATGCTTGCGCGGAGATGAAACGAGCGAGGGCGAACACGCCCTCGACGAAGTCTTCTCCCTCGATAAACCGGCCCTCAACCCAGCGTCCCTGGGTATCCTGACTGTCGACGAGCTGACGCACCTTTGAATTCAGTTCGCCAGCACTCAACTCATCCGCGGCACTGATCCACAGTCGTTGACGTGAAACTCTCTGCCCCCGCGTTGCACTCTCGAGCCGAGCGAACACCGGCTCGATCTCTGCACCGGTTTTCATGCCGTAGTGTTTCAGGAGGTCCATGTCGTCGAACGTCACTTGGCCGCCCTCATCGATGTAAAGCGGCCGGTTGGTGTTGAGTTCGTAGAAACGTGCCCAACTGCCGTCGGACAGGCGCGCCGCCTGTAGCCAGGTGGCTGCAGTCGTCGCCGCGTGCAGCAACCGCGCATCCCTGTTTTGCTCGTTCAACTCGATCAGGTAATCGATGTTGCCGGCGGTTTCGCGCGAGACGACCGCTGGCGGCTCAAACCTGCGTCCCCAAACCGGCTGCATGGAACGATCGTAACCCTGAGCCCAGCCCTGTTGTGGCGCGGGCAACTGGGCTGCAAGGAGAAAATCACCGACCTTCTCCGCCGTCTTGAGATATGCGGGATCGTGATATGTGCGGTAGGCGTTGAGAAAGAGACGACCCATATCGCGGGGAAGATTGTCATTGATGATGAAATAGGGCGGACGATCAGGCTTCTGCCACTCGTGAGACCAACTGGCCGGAATACTCGCCTTGGCCGCAGCCTTTACATCCGCCCCAGGCGCGGCTCCCTTGAAGAAGACCGGGAAGGCCCCATTCGGGTATTGCACCCGCATCAATCGATGAAGCGCCCTGTCGATGCAGGAACGGACGTCCGGATCCGAACCGCCGCTCGCCAGGTCGAACCACATCAGAAAATTCAGCACGCTCTGTGTGTTGTTGTCATCGAGGACAGTCTCGTTGCGTTGCGGATTGTCCTTGATATCGCGACAGGTATTCCCGCCCAACTTCAGTGCGCGGTAGCACCATGTCGCCGCCTTTTGCGGGTCGGTCTCGATCTTGTAAAACCATCCGCCGGACTCCAGCTGAGTCTTGACCAGAGCGGTTGCCACGACCTGGGCAGACTGAAGCCATTGCTTGTCGCCGGTAACCTCGAAAATGCGCAGGAACGCAGCGCCGACAGCCGGCGTACCAGGCGGCTGCACCCAGCCAACGCTCGCGGGCACGGTACCGCCTTCGCCCACCCTCTTTTGGCCGTCGAGGGAATATTTCCATACATAAGTTCCCGCTACACCGAGATGATCGCGGAAATAGGCCCCGGCAGCCTCGACCGCCTCCCGTGCCTCGGCCACTGTCGGCTGAGGTTGAGGCGCCCCGGCCAGTGCAGTGCCGCACGACAGCGCGACAAACAGAGCCGAGGCAATATGCCTTAGCACGGCAGCGCTCCCGCTGGGCCTCAAGCGGCCGCCTCGTGTGGACGCGTGGTTGCCTTGGCTGAACCGAGGATCACATGAGGCACGAATGGCGCCGTCACCACCGCCGCAGGCTTGGCTTCGTCTCTGCGGTAACTGGGAAGCATATCCGCAACAAGATTTAACACTCCCTCAGTGTCGCCGGCCCTCGCCAAGCGACGCAATTGCGAAAATCCCTTGCGAAGCGTGTCAAGCGGCATCGCGTTGGGCACGGCGCCCAAGACTCCGGAAATCGGAACGTCGACACGTCTTTCGCTTTCGTCGAAGAGTTCCTCGAACAGCTTTTCTCCCGGCCGGCAGCCGACAATCTTGATCTTGATGTCCTCATCCGGCCGAAATCCCGCGAGCTTGATCATGCGGCGCGCCATGTCGATGATCTTGATTGGCGCACCCATGTCGAGAACGAAGATTTCGCCCTGTCCGAGTTTTTTCTCCAGACCATGGGCCGATGCCTGCAAGGTCAGTTCAACCGCCTCGCGTATTGTCATGAAGAAGCGCTTCATCTCCATGTCGGTCACGGTCAGCGGACCGCCGTGGGCGAGTTGGCGCTTGAACAGCGGGATCAGCGACCCGCTTGAACCCAGAACATTGCCGAAACGAACGGTCATGAAGCGGACGGGGGTATCGCCGGCGGTGAAGGCGAGGTCCAGGGACTGGCAGTAGAGTTCCGCTAGGCGCTTGGTAGCGCCCATGACACTGGTCGTGTTCACAACCTTGTCGGTGGATATCTGGACCATTGCCTTGGCGCCGCAAAGGCGGGTCGCTTCTGCCACGTTCATAGTACCGATGACGTTGGTAAGAATGCCCTCACAGGGATTCAACTCGACCATCGGCACATGTTTGAGCGCCGCCGCGTGGAAGACCAGGTCAACGCGATGGCGTCGGAAAATCTCGCCCAGGCGAACAGGGTCGCGTACGTCGCAGATATATGGCTTCCGGCGCACATTCGGGAATTTCTCCGCCAATTCCAGATCGATGGCGTACAGATTGTACTCGCTGTTATCGATCAGGACCACTTCGGTGGGACCGAGCGCGGCAATCTGCTGCGTGAGCTCTCCGCCGATCGAGCCCCCGGCGCCGGTGACGACGATGCGCCTGTTTTCGATCATTCGGGACAATGCATCTTTATCAAGAACCGCCTGCGGCCTCTCCAGAAGGTCGGTAAGTTCGATGGGGCGCAAGTCGAAGCGACTCTGATATTTAGGATTGCGCAGTTCCAGGACCGGGGCGGGGCGAGAGACAGCGATGCCCAGACGGTCGGCCCGGTCGATCAGCGCTTCAAGCATCGGGTCGACGAGGCCAGGCACCCTTTCGGTGAAAATCACGTGGCGGGGCTTGATGCCGCGACCTTCCAGATCGCCGATGACCATGTCGAAGTCTTCGATGCTGCCCAGAACCGGCACGCCGCGCAGGAAATAGCCCTCTGTCGTTGCGCCATTATCGAGCACGCCGACCGGCCAATGGCGTGCATTCGGATCCCGCTGCAGCGCGCGAATATAAAGATCGGCCGCATCGCCTGCACCGATCAGCAGCACAGGGACCACGTCGCGTCCGTTTCTCGCTCTGTTCGCAGTCGGACCAAAGCGGCTTAGCTCAACGAGCTTGGAGCGGATGCGAACTGAAATAAGCAGCGGCACGAGCAACAGAAACTGGATCACTATCACCGAGCGCGGGATCGAATCGAGCCGTGTAGCCACAAACATCAGGAACACGAAGGCCAGCGATGTGACGAATGCCGCGCGAACGATACCGAGCATGTCGCCGACAGAAGCATATCGCCAGTTGCGGGTGTAGAGGCAAGTCACCGGGAAGACCACGGCGCATGTAAGCAGGAAGCAAGGGAGTGCGAAGAGCAACGAAGCGTGGCTTTCCGGACCGGTGAATTCTCCATCAAGGCCCAATCGCATGAATGAAGCAAACGACAGTGCCGCCAGCGCCAGGGCCAGATCGATGATGTAGAGATGAAGGTTCTTGCCAACGGCCTTGGCGCGCCCGGTCACCCGCCGGCGCAAGTAAGACAGCACATGAACAATCGTCCGCGGTTTGCTGACGAGACGGCCGAGAGCGATCGCAGTGGCCAGCAAAAGGGATTGGCCTCCCAGTGGACTGATTGCCTCAAACGGCTGATCTGACTGGCTCATTCTAGACCTCGACAAAGCTTAGCCGCCGCGCCCCAAGAGAGCGCGTCAAGAGATGCGGCTGTTTGAACTCGCAGGCACAAATCCGTGCCTGCCAGTCCCTTGCTCAATCAAGAACAGGTTGGCCTGCAATCGTTCGGATTCGAGGCTACGATCCTATCGCTGCTATGGGGCGCTTTACCCGCTTTCTAAGCAACACATGCTTTTGTGCATGGGGGGGCTATCGGAACTGCAAGCGGACTTTGCCGCGTTAATCCAAAGAGGTACTCCCATCAGTCCGGGCCAGCCAGCTAGCTAGGTCTCGCTGCACCGACGCAATGGCTTACAATGGCGGAGATTAAAATGGTCGCTTGAGTTTCGGTCCGGCGGTCCCGTTCTTCGGGCACTTCATTGTTGACGCCGCCAATGCGCCAAACTCACGCTAGCAGAGGAAGCTTTCTATGCTCGGACAGTTGAAGAACAATCTTCGCGACGCTACCTTTTTCCTTGGCGAAGCCGTCGTTCCAAAGAAAATACGCTACTCGGGTCCCCTGGGAGCGTTGCGCCGCCAGATGATCTTTTGGTCGCGAGACTCCTTTGTGCTTTCATACCCGAAATGCGGTAGAACGTGGCTGCGCACCATGGTTGGCCGCGTCATCGACAAACACTACGGCCTTAACCTGCAGAATCCGATGGAAATCCAGCATTTCTGGAAGATCTCATCGAATATTCCCTGCATCGGCTTTTCTCACGACGACAGCCCAAACCTTAAGCGTCCCAGCGAAATCCAGGTCGATAAGTCAAAATATTCAGGAAAAAAGATCCTATTTCTGGTTCGGGATCCGAGAGACGTGCTTGTTTCATATTATTTCGACGCAACGCACCGAATGAAGGTGTTTGACGGAACGATCAGTGAGTTTCTTGCCCAGGATGTCGGCAGCATTGATTCCATCATAGCGTTCTACAACGCTTGGGCGCACAACCGCGATAAGGTGAAGGCATTTCAAATGCTGTCCTACGAACATATGCGCCAAGCTCCAAAATCGGCGCTTCGCACGGCGCTAGATTTTCTGGGCATTCAGGGCGTGCCGGAGATGATCCTCGATGAGGCGACAACCTTTGGCTCTTTCGAGAATTTGCGAAAGATCGAAATGGCAGACGCTTTCGGTCACGAAAGAATGCGCCCGACGGACCAGTCGAATCCCGACAGTTTTAAGGTGCGCCGGGGTAAAATTGGCGGTTATGTCGACTATTTCAACAGAGACGAGATCGCTTACATGGATGAGAGAATTTCCAGCTCTTTGGACCCGTATTTCGAAATATACCACCGCAAGGCATAGCGTCGAGCTCTACTGCAAGGGGAAGCCTTGTCGCTTCCGTGCTGGGACGTCGCATAAGACTTCCCGGTCGAAAAAGTCCACGGCTCTTCCTTCGCCTGTCATCGGTCATTTCCCCACCGTGCTTTGATGGCGTCCATGATCAAAACGTTGAGCTTGGACGCCCCGGTCTCGCTGAGATGGTTATCGTCCCGATAAAAAATCTGAGAGCCTCGATTGGCGAAACAGCGCTGTTGATCGCAGAAGGCCTTCTCCGGATACACACGCACGAGATTTGGATCGGATCCGACATTATCGTATAATGCGTATGTCCGTTGCGTTCGCCGGCGGAAATCCCCGTAGGAAACCGAAATCGGGTCCGCCTGCATATAAGCTGCAGGATCGTTCTGGCGTCTGGCCCGCATGAGAAGCACCTGCGGGACGTTCCAACCCATCTCCGGGACAGGATAGACTAAGACAACTTTCACCCCGCGCTCCAGAAGTGTGTTTATGGTGCGGGAAATGGCCGTGGCGACTGCAGCCGGATCGGCGGGCCCGGTTTCACCCAGCTTGGCCAAATGCGGGTGATCGTCGCCCGGCTCGATTCCCCCCTCGCCATTGTTGTAACGGCTCTGCTCCACGAGAATGGGGAGACGCCACAAGAGCACGGCTATCGGTCGCTTCAGCCTGCCTACGTAGTCGAGCCTCTTGTCATTGTAGTCGCCTGGACAACCCGGTTGGTCCACGTCAACCCTTTGCAGACCGAGGAGAAATACGCAGCCGCCTCGATTGAGCGGTGTGAACGAGGCGATATCTCGGTAGTCATCGAGGCTGTCTCGCATCGGACCAAGCAGAGTGCGAGCGTGAGAGTCACCTAAACTAACAAGAGCATAGCCCTCGGGATTCGAGCCATGAAAGGTACAAGGGCCCTGTTCAGGCGCAAAGTTGAGACAGCTCTTCCCGTTCTGAAAGATCTGAGCCTCGCGAATATCGGATGCAGCGGCAATCGGGGCCAGGCCGTCCGCAAAACGGCTTGGCATGCCATTTTGGACATACCAGTAGTATCCGCCGCCGCTGAGTAACACGGCCCCCAGTGAGGCAATCAGCCATATAACGCGCTTGCTGGTTCGCTTTCTGCTGCGAGTCGGCATCTCAACGAAGCGGTAAGTCGCAGTGGCAAGTATGACAGACATCAAAATCCAACAAAATACCATCGTTCCATCGACAGAATTGGTCACACTCAATCTGCCGAAAGCAAATATCGGCTGGTGCCAAAGGTAGAGGGAATATGATATCAGGCCGACAAATACAAATGGCTGGGAGGAAAGCGCTCGTGTAATGGGATCGCCGTGCCCTGTATACCAGATAAGCAATGCCGTTCCTGCAACCGGGATCAACGTTACAAGTCCTGGGTGATGCCACTGCGGCCTCATCAGCGGCACCGAGCAGATCAGGAGCGCCAAACCGACCGCAGGCGCGACTCGCGAAGAGCGCATCGACACAAGCCGGCCGCCAGTCAATTCACGTCTTGCCAGAAACACCCCCAACCCTAGTTCCCAGATTCGGGTTGGCAGTAGAAAAAAAGATGCGTCCGGGAAATGCCGCGTCATCCACTCCGCAAGAATGAACGAAACGACGAGCCCAATGCACAGGATGGCTGTTAAAAATTTCCGAGAAAATTTCCACACCAGTAGAAGAAAGCAAGGGAAGATCACGTAGAACTGTTCTTCGACCCCCAAGCTCCAGGTGTGAATTAATGGACGAAAAAGATTGTCGGCTGCGTCATAGCTCGCAACATGCCAGAAATATAGATTGGAGGCTGAAAACACGGTTGCCAAAAGGCTCGCCGAATAGTCTCTAAAGGCACTCGGCAGCATATATAGCCAAGCGAAGGGGATCGTTACTGCTAAGACGGTATACAGCGCAGGTAGGATCCGTCTCGCGCGACGCTCGTAAAAATTGGCGAACGAGAAAGTCCCATCCATGACTTCCCGCTGTACAATCGAGCCAATCAGATAGCCGCTAATAACAAAAAAGACATCAACGCCAATAAAACCGCCCGCAAAGGGGTCAAGGCCCGCGACGCGAAGCCCTGAATGGTAGAGGATCACCAGAACGACTGCGATCGCCCTCAGGCCGTCAATTTCGCGGCGATATCCAACTTGACCGGCCGGGGTCGTGGCCACGATCCCACTCTGGGCAGCTCCCGTGTCTTGGTTCGCATTGCGAGCAGGATGATGGGCTTCGTACGGCAGACCTCGATCAATGCTGAGGGAACCATATGTCAATGGCGCAGCTGACTTTTCGTGAAACTCACTCATGTCAAAGGAGGCCCTTCCCTTGGATGCGTCTATCAGGATGCCGGCGTGCTGACGCTCGGATCGGCCTGAAGCTGCTGCTGCAGCTAGGTCGTTGTGCTTTTTGCGGCTCCGATGACAAGGAAATCGATGTGCTCACCCGCATTGCGAAAATCCTTTAACCGCCGATTTCGCTGGTTAGGTCGGTCGCCAAGCCGGCTTTGCGGGAGCAAAGCGCCCTGTCATAGATCTTCATGACATTTTCGACATGGCGGTGCGTGCTGTAGGAGAAGAAGGCGTGGTCGCGGGCTGCATCGCTGATCCGGGCCCAGAGCGGCGGATTGGACAGCAACCGCGATAGCGGCTCCATGAAGGCCCCGGCGTCTTCCGGTGTGACCAGAAATCCGGTCCGCCCGTTCTCGATAGCTTCCGGATTGCCGCCATGATCGGTTGCAACCACCGGCGTCCCAAGAAACATCGCCTCGATAAGGGTTCGGCCGAAGGGCTCTCCCATGGCGGGAACCACCAGAACATCCGTTGCCGCGAGGAAAGGTTCGATCGGGTTGCGAAAACCCATGAAGCGCACCGTTTGGCCGAGCCCGCGCTCGGCGCAGCGCACGCGGGCGGCCGCTTCAAGATCTTGCGAGCCCGCGGGTGAATTCCCGAACACGCAGCCGACGACCGGGATTTGCGGATGCTCCCGCACGAAACGATCAAGGATATCGATGAAGAGGAGCGGCCGCTTTCGTTCGATCAGCCCGCCGATGAAGCTCAGGACGCGTGTTCCTGGTGCAAGGCCTAGCTCGTCCAGAAGTGCGGCCTTGGCCGCGATCCTGTCAGGCACAGTCGACGGATGGTCGAAGGGACTATGGATGACGCTGAGCCGTCCCTTGAGGGATCTGATCGGATGCCGCGGTCGCGAAAATCGCGACACCGTCACCATGCGATGCGCGATGAGCGGCGCAAGCACGTTAGCGCCCTTGGCGTCGGGGTCGCCGCGATGATGCCAAACCAGCCGAGCACCTGCCAGCCTCGCCGCAATGCCCCAATTCACATGCGTCCTGCCGTCATTGGTGTGAACGATATCGAACTTCTGCTCCTTGATGAAACGCCGCATGCGCGGAAGCGTACTGGTCAGATAGGTCATGACATCGCCGGGGATTATTCCCTTTCCAGGCGAAGTCGTCGGCAGCGGAAAACCCGTGAAGGGCTGGCCCTCCATTTGCAGAAAGGCCGCCAGAGGCCCGGCCGTTTCCTGAAGCACCAGAATCGGAACGACCTTCGATGTATCGAGGTTCTGGATGAGCTTGAGCGCCGAGATGTGGCTTCCACCGACATCATCACCGATAAATGGAAAGCAAACCCGTATCGGCCCTTGGCTAGCTCCTCCAACCATCGCCTGTTACCCGGTCGCGGTTCCGAGGTAGCTGCCTCGTTCAAGGTAGCTGACGATCACTTCCGCGGCCTCCTCGGCGCTCAGATCCGGCGTAACGGTGATCTGTGGCGCTTCCGGGCGCTCATAGGGACTGCCGATGCCCGTGAAATTCTGGATCAACCCATTTCGGGCGCGTCGATAAAGGCCCTTCGGGTCGCGGCTTTCAGCGACCTCCAGTGGTGTGTCGATGAAGATCTCGATAAACTGCCCTGGGCCGAAGAGGTCGCGCGCCATCCGCCGCTCCGCCTGGAACGGCGAAATGAATGAAGTGAGCGCTATCAGCCCCGCGTCGACCATCAGCTTGGCGGCCTCGGCGACGCGACGAATGTTCTCCACGCGATCCGCGTCGGTAAAGCCGAGATCTCGATTCAAGCCATGGCGAACATTGTCGCCGTCCAGAAGGTAGGTGTGCCTGCCGATCGCATGGAGGCGCTTCTCCACGAGATTCGCGATCGTCGACTTTCCGGAGCCCGACAGGCCTGTGAACCACAGCACCACGGGCTTTTGACCTTTGGCGATCGCCCGCGCATTCATGTCGACATCCAGTGCTTGCCAATGGACGTTGTTCGCCCTGCGCAGACTGAAGTCGATCATTCCGGCACCGACCGTGTGGTTGTTGATCCGGTCGATGACGATGAACGCGCCGGTTTCGTGCACGTTAGAGAACGGGTCGAAGGCGAGCGGTGCCTGTGTCGTCAAGTTGACGAAGCCGACGTCGTTCTTCTCGAGGGTTTTTGCTGCCAGTTTTGCAAAATTATTGATGTCAACCCGGTGTTTTATCTGCGTAACGCTCGCACCCACCACGCTGGTGGCGAGCTTGATCAGATACGGGCGGCCGGGGATCAATGGATCCTCGTGCATCCAGAGCAGATGGGCCGCAAACTGGTCTGACACTTCCGGGCGCTCCGCCGCCCCCGCCAGGACGTCGCCGCGAGAAACGTCGATCTCGTCTTCGAGCGTCAGCGTGACAGCCTCGCCGGCCGCTGCCTCCGACAGGTCTCCGTCCTGGGTGACGATGCGCTTGACCAGGCTCGTCACGCCGGACCGTGCCACGACCACACGGTCTCCCGGCCGGATCACGCCGGCGGCGATGGTGCCGGCAAACCCGCGAAAGTCGAGGTTCGGGCGATTGACCCATTGCACCGGCATCCGGAAAGGCGCGCTACGGCGGTCTCGTTCCACCTCGACGGTTTCCAGATGCTCGATGAGCGTCGGGCCCCGATACCAGGGCAGGTTCTCGCCTTTCGAAAGAACATTGTCGCCATAACGCGCCGACAGCGGGATGGCATCCAGAGACGCGAAGCCAAGCGGTTCCGCGAAGCTTCGATAGGTCGCCTCGATCTCGTCGAATACCGTTTGCGAATAATCGACCAGGTCGATTTTGTTGACCGCAAGGACGACATGCCGGATTCCGAGCAGCGAAACGATGAAGGAATGTCGGCGTGTCTGGGTCAGAATGCCCTGCCGCGCATCGACAAGAATGATCGCCAGGTCGGCATTGGATGCGCCAGTAGCCATGTTGCGGGTGTATTGCTCATGGCCGGGCGTGTCGGCGACTATGAATTTGCGCCGTTCCGTGGCGAAGAAACGATAGGCCACGTCGATCGTAATGCCCTGTTCGCGCTCGCTGGCCAGACCGTCGACCAGAAGGGCGAAGTCGAGATCGCCGCCGGTTGTGCCGTGGCGTTGGGAATCGCGGGTAAGTGTGGCAAGCTGGTCTTCCATCAGCAGCTTCGTGTCGTAGAGCAGCCTGCCGATCAGCGTCGACTTGCCGTCGTCCACGCTGCCGCATGTCAAAAATCGCAGCAGGCTCTTCTTCTCGTGGACAGCAAGATATTGCGAAGTGATCTCGTCTATCGAAGAAGATTCGAGTTCCGCGGTTTGAGCAAAACCCAGCATCAGAAGTACCCCTCGCGCTTTTTCTTTTCCATCGAGGTTGCCTCGTCATGGTCGATCAGCCGACCTGATCGCTCGGAGGTCCTCACGACAAGCATTTCCTGGAGCACTTCGGGAACAGACGCGGCAGTGCTTTCAGTGGCCGCGGTGAGGGGATAGCAGCCAAGCGTGCGGAAGCGTACCGAGCGCATTTCGGGGGATTCGCCTGGGCGGAGCGGCAGACGATCGTCGTCCACCATGATCAACTGTCCGTCGCGCTCCACCACGGGGCGTTTGGCCGCGAAATACAGCGAGACGATGGGGATGTTCTCCCTCATGATGTACTGCCATATGTCGGTTTCGGTCCAGTTCGAGAGAGGAAAGACCCGGACGGACTCCCCTGGTTTCAGCCGGCCGTTGTAGAGGTTCCATAGTTCCGGGCGCTGGTTCTTTGGATCCCAGCCATGGCTATCGCTGCGCAGCGAAAACACCCGTTCTTTCGCGCGGCTCTTTTCCTCGTCGCGCCGCGCGCCGCCGAAAGCGGCGTCGAAGCCGAGCGAGGTCAGTGCCGATTTCAGCGCCTCCGTCTTCATGATCTGCGTGTAGGTCGACGAGCCATGTGTAAATGGCGTGATCCCTTCGGCCAGGCCGGCCTCGTTGCGACGCACCAGCAGCTTCAGGCCAAGCCGCGCGACAGTCTCGTCGCGGAAACGGATCATTTCTTTGAATTTCCACGTCGTGTCGATGTGGAGAAGGGGGAACGGCAGTTGCGACGGATAGAAGGCCTTCATCGCGAGATGGAGCATTACGGCCGAGTCCTTGCCCACCGAATACAACATCACCGGGTTGCGCAGTTCGGCGACGACCTCGCGAATGATATGGATTGATTCAGCCTCGAGTCGTTGCAGATGTGTGAGCCACGAAGGAGAGGAAGGCGAGCGCCGCTGCGCTGCAGGCAAAGTGACCAGGGCTTGAGGTGCCTGGGCTTGAGGCGCAAGAGCTTGAGGTGCAAGAGACATCTAGATCGCCTTTGAAGGGGCAAGACTTGCTTGGTTGAGAGCGTCCGCCGGCGGGGTTTGCCGGTCGGGATGATGGGCGGTCTTGAGCGCCTGTCGCAACGAAAGCGCCAGGCCGAAGGCCCACAGAATGCCCAGGACGATATGGGCAATATTGCCCCCCATCGCGCCGATCCGCGGGATGAGCAGGAGGGCCGTCACGTGGAAGGCGGCTGTGGCAACGACAACAATGCGCAACACCTCACGTTGCCGGCCCATGGCAAGCAGCGCCGAGCGGGCGGCTGAGCCCGAAAGCACGAACGTGACCGCCACCATCTGCACGATGACGAGGCTGGCTGCGCCTATGAACTCCGGTCCCGCGGTCCAGGCGAGCAGCGGCCGGATGAGCACCGCCACGACCAGGACGCTAATGACGCCAAAGCAGAGCAGCATGGCTTCGGTCTGAAAGATCACCCGCTTGAATTCCTCGATGCTGCCTTTTGCCCAAAGGCGGGCGACATCGGGATAGAGAACGTTTTGCACCTGCGGGCCTACTTGCTGGCCGACGCGGCCTATACGCTTGGCGATCTGGTACAAGCCAGCCGAGGCCGGGTCGGCTAGCCATCCCACCAGCAGCGTATCGAGTTCTTGCGCGCTCGCGCGCAAAGTGAGTGAGATGTTCGACGACCACGCGAAATTCCAGATGCCAGGGAAGCGGCGTGTGATGCCGGCCAAAGGCGCGCCCAGGACATTGTGGACACCCTGCCTGTGTAGCGCGCGCATGGTCAGCGTCAGGAGCGCCAAGGAGCCGAGGATCTGCGTTCCGGCCCAAACCGCCGTGAAGTAAGCGAGATCGCCGTTGAGCAGCACGCCGAGCAGACACAGCAATACGCGCAGAACGGCGTTGAGCAGCTGCCCATAGGCGAGGAGGCGAAAGTTGCCGGCCATGCGTTGGACAGCCACGGGGACGCCGGAAATCTGAAATAGCAGAACGCTGGAGTAGAGAACAAGAAGATGCACAATTTGCGTCGACCAACCGAAAACCGGCGCAATGAGAAGGGCCGCGCCAATGGCGACGACCCAGGCGCTGACAGCGGCGCCGACATCGATAAGCAGGCCGAACTTCATGAGGACGCGCAAATTCTCGTGGCCCTCGGATGCGTTCATGCCGGCTGCGTATTTGATAATTGGCTGCCACGACTGGAAGCTGACAACGCGCTCGACGACCCTTGTGAACGCGATGATCAATGCAAGCTCACCATAGTTCGTCACGCCAAGCGCTCGTGCTGAAAGCGTAAAGGCTACAAGCGCCAGCAATGAGCCAAGAAAATTGCCGGTCAGAAGGTGTGCGATATTGGCCAGGCGCGTGCGGCCCGCACTCTTGCGCCTGGCAGCTTGCAGCACCCGTCGAGCCAGTCTTCCGATCATCGCAACCGTAGCCAAAGTCGCCCCGCTCATTCTTGATCGGCAGTACGCGTCCCTTGGTCGTTCTCCGGGATTGTTTCTGCCGATGCATCCATCATCGGCAGAAACCAGAAAGCCGCCACGACCAAGTTTGGTCCTGTCGCAACCCCAATAAGCTAGGACTTGATCGCCGCTACGACCGATGGCCTACCCCATTAGCGGTAGCAGCTTCATGGCCGTTTTATCGCTAAATATATGCGGAACAAAAAAGTAGAACTATAATACATACCGAACTAATAAAGAGAAAATTGCCTAGATATTTGGCTTTGTAAATTTAAATAAAAGCAAACGGCTCCATATCCTATTAATCTCCTCGGGATGAAGCACGACATATATGGTGCGCCTCTTTCGCTGTTGGTCGAGGATTGATCTAAGGTTGGATCCGGTAAGAGATATGCCGAAATCCGACGGGCCCGAATAGGCTTGGCCGAGCATGCGATCCAGCATCAACTCTCCCAAGGCCGGAGTGTAACGCGCAGAGCTCCAGTACCACCGCATCGTCTGATGACGATCGCCCGGATCCGGAATGTCTTCCATTGTAACGGAGTTATAGCCGCTAAAATCCCACAGTTTCACTTCAGACGTGGCTGTCTTGGATGCGTTGACCTGACTTACGGTATACGTCAGATCCACACGCCAGCGGTCGTAAACCGGGAGTAGCCCCATGGCCCTGAGTGCTTCCATCTGACGAGCATGTATCGGCGAAATGAAGAGCGTGACGTCTACTCCAGCGGCGGTGAGACGATCCAGCAGGTCATGCAACAGGCCGATTCTGGTGATGTCATAATCGAAGCTGCCGGGAGACGAAAACTCCGCCATCAACCGATTCAGCCTCTGGTCGGACACCTGTCTGTAGCTGTAATTATGTGCCAACATGATCTGGTGAAAACCGTCTTCCTTGTCGGTCTCCCGAAATCCAATGCTGTTGGCGTGCACCGTCCGCAAAGCGTCGATAAAGCTTTCGGGGGAGAACAGGGACCGCGCATAGACGATAGGCATTGGAACTCCGGCAAAGCCGGACTCCGGAAAATCTTGGGTTTCCGTTCGGTCCGCCTCAAACATGGAGAAATCGAGATTGACGATCATCCGGCGGGGTGCGCCGTGAGCCAGGGCGAACATGCCAATGTCATAGAGTTCGACCATGCTCGCATGCGGAACCGCGGCATTGTAGGCCTTCAGCCTAGCTAGGCTCGGTCCGGCGGGATCAAGCCCGACGCGCGCCCGCGAGCCGCCGAGGATCAAAGTGTCGTAGTCGGTGAGCCATAGACGTAGTGAGCGCTCGGCTGTCGTACCGATCGAAAGGCGATGTGTCTTTTCGGCATTGAAATCAGGAATCTCCAGATGATGGTTGATCCCATATGGATCGACAACAAAAACGAAAGCGGCAGTCCCAAGTTCTAGCAGAATACCGATGGCTGCAACCCTTGCGGCCAACCGTGGCAGGCGCGATCCAGACGTCCTCAACGGCCCGCCCGACTGCAAAACCTGCGAGCCCATGAACTCGGGCATGGTGGCGTGTCCCGCGGCGCTGATCCCCTCTCGGGTGAAGATCTTGTAAAAGGTCAGGCAGAGAATTTTCAGGTCAAGTGCGAAGGTCCGGTGATCGACATACCAGACGTCCAGGACGAAGCGGTTCTCCCAATCAAGTGCGTTGCGGCCGTTCACCTGCGCCAAACCTGTGATGCCGGGAATGACTTGGTGACGACGCGCCTGCTCAGGGCTATAGCGGGGGAGATACTCCATCAAGAGGGGACGAGGCCCGACGAGGCTCATCTCACCCCGCAATACATTGATCAATTCGGGCAGCTCATCAAGGCTGCTTGCGCGCAGAAAGCTGCCAAAGCCAGTCAGCCTGTCAGCATCGGGAAGCAGCCGGCCATGACGATCCCGACGATCGGTCATCGTTCTGAACTTGATTATCTTGAATGGTTTCCCGTGCAGGCCGGGACGTTCCTGGCGGAAAAAAACAGGCCGCCCAAGAAGCAGCGCGACTGCTATCGAAAGTACCGCGATGAAGGGCGACATCAGCAGCAGAAGGCAGGCGGCACCGAGCAGGTCGAACGTGCGTTTCATGAGCGATGCTCCTTTCATCAGCATGCCTGCCGCGGCTCGCTGATACGTCCTCTGGCCAACCGCAAGGCTTCGTAGTGGTCAAAAGCCAAGCCACGCCACGGGACACAATCTCGAAAGTCTACATGTAGCCTTGTGTCTTGAGACCGATCCCAATCAGGGACGATGTGCGGGCATTGCCTTCGCGCGACAGGTCGCCGCTTTTAGTTACATTGGCTGTAAAGTGCGCCTATCAAAGATCATTCTCCGGATGAACATCAGGATATGTGCGCCAGATTTGAAAACGCTCGAGGTGTTCTTGTCCGGCATTGGATATTTTTCATTCGTAGATCGCGAACCTGAATAACTGAGTTCGTGATCGATTGCCTTCATTTTCAGAATTTCGTCAAAGCGGAGTCCCATTTTTCCGCAATCTGCTGCATTGAGAACCGATCGATCGTTTTCCGGGCCGATCTACCCATTTTGTGGCGAAGAGCATTGTTTCGCATCAGGCATGCCATCGCGGATGCCAACTCGGCAACATCGTCGACTGGTACCAGCAGACCCGAAACGCCTGGTTCGATGATTTCGGATGGACCGAAATCGCAGTCCGTTGCGACGACGGGCAGGCCTGCCGCCATCGCCTCGATCAGCACGTTGGGAAAGCCTTCGTAGCGTGACGGCAGGACAAAGAGGGAGGCGTCGCGCGCCCATTCGCCCGGACGCTCGGTAATGCCGGCAAGCTTTACCCTGTCCTCCAAATCCAACGCATCGATCTGACGTTGAAGAAGAACCCGATCAGGTCCCTCGCCGAAGATTGTCAACGCCCATGCCGGAAATTCGCTGGCGACTTTAGCAAACGCCTTTATCAGCGTGTCGAAGCCTTTCTGTTCCACCAGGCGTCCGACGGCGACCAGGCGAAACATCTCATTGCCATGGTCTTTGTAGGCATCGGTCGCCTCGCACGGATTTCCCATGACCTCGCAAGGATTTCCGATAACGTGGGCTTTTTTTCTGAGCGTATCCGGAAGCGTCTTGACAATCGCATCAGTCTGCATGACGAGCCGATCCGCCTGTCGAAGTATGATGCCAGAAACGAGCCGCCAAGCGGCGTGTTTTTTCTGCGCTTTGGGATTGTTTCTTTCCGAGATAATAACCCGGATGCCAAGATTTTTCGCCGCCAGCAGGCAAAGAATATTAATCTTTGTTAGAAATGAAACGATCAGAGTGGGCTGAAGCTGCTTGAATTCCGCGCGCAACACGACCACGCGCCGCAAGCTGCGGACAAATCCGAGTTTCGAAAGCCGCGAAGCTCCATCCTCTACAAGTCTGTGGACGGTGACCTTCGGGTGCAGGGCAAAATAGCTCTTGTCTTGCTCTCCCACGAAAGCAAATAGATGGACTTCATCTCCGCGCCTGCATCGATCTGCGGCAAGCAGACTGACGACGCGCTCCGTCCCTCCTGCACCCAGGCCCGCCTGCACAATCGCAAGTCGCATTTACTCCCCTCTTAACGTCAGGACGTCGATGGATTATTTCCATACTTCTCGGCGATCTCCGCCAAGTTGCTGCATGGATTGGTGGAAAGGGATTCGACGACAGGAAGATCTCTCTTGATCGTCTCGCCTTGGCCGTGTTCATCCATGAATTGGCGGCGAAGTTCATACCAGCCGCATGCGAGCCGCGTTCCGCCACGGGCAAGCAGTTCGATCGCGGCTGGAGTTAGCCAGTCGATGCAGGTCTGCTCAATGAGTTCGGCTTGCGCATCACTAAGATGATCGGAAAAGCCGCCGACCTTGCCGGGACGCGCATGCTGGCTTTCGCCATCGTGGGCCGCTAGGCCGCCCGCCATCTCATGCTCACGCATTACATCGAAACGCGAGGCGTCGACAGAATCCTGAAGCGCGCGCACGGACGGTGTGTGGCCGAGAAATCTCAGGATACGCGTGCAGGCACCCATAGGGTCCTCCGTCAGTTCCCCATAGCCCAATACTGCACTTACGTGATGCTTTAGACCTCTACCCCAATCATTCAGATATACTATCAGAGCCGGCAGGCCTTGTTCGCGATCGGCAATGAACGCGTCCATGGTGCCTTCGAAGCAGCGTTTGTGACGTGTGGCATCGAAATAAGCTGACACGATTACGTCGCGCGGATCTCGAGTCATGAAGATGATGGGTCGGTTGAGAAAAAGCGAGCGTCTATAGGTGAGGTGCGAAACCAGGACGAGCGGCACACGATGGCGCTCATCTGTGTAACGAAAAGCCGGGATGCCCCTCGTCGGATCGAGATCGAAATCCGGAAGAACCTCGAACATTGGCGAAAGATGGACATTTTCGCCGTTGGCGTGGCGACGAAAGTATTCCGAAAGGATATGTCTAAGCTGGGTTGCTCCGGATTCGGGATAGGAGACAAGAAACGCGTCTGCGCCCGACGCAGCCCAGGTCATCCTGATCCGGGCGTCGATCTTATGCAATGTCAGACGGGTGGTCGTCAGCATGGTGACAGGTCTTCAGTCCTTGGGGATCGTAGCGCAGCATGTATGACGTCGCAGTCGAAGGACGCGATGGGCGGGCTGCCGGCCATGGCCTTGAGTGGTACCGCGCAATCTTCGTAGCGGGACGAAAGCACAAATGCGTCGGCGTCCAGAAAGCAGGATCGCCATGCGTAGCAGATCAGATCCGCCCTTCCCGACTGTAGTGGCGCTGCGATCCAGGAATGCCAAGCCGGCGAAGCTGTCCATCGCGTATTCCAATCCCGCTGTCGCAACCCCTAAATACCCAGCTTTCTTTGAAGGGACGAGTTGCACATAGGGATGCATCGCCGGCTGCCGTTTACCTCTAAAGGAGGACTTGGGCGCAGAAACGAAGCAGACAATAGAAGAGATCTGTGTCCATCTATCGCTCACGCCGGTGAGTTGGAGCCCTGAATTCATGCGCATAGCCTTTGTCGGTGCGGTGGAGGGATCTCGGGTCGCATTCGATGCCCTTGTCGAAGCTGGCATGACGCCTTCGCTGCTTGTCACCCTTGCGGGCGAAGCTTCCAAACGCCATTCCGATTTCGTCGATCTGGCGGGGCCGGCACGTCTGGCCGGGGCCGCGGTCCACCTGACCAAGGACATCAATGCGCCCGACACGATCGACAGGCTCGAAGCCGAGCGGCCCGATTTGACGATGGTGGTCGGCTGGTCGCAAATCTGCCGCGGCGAATTTCGCTCGGTCGCCCGATATGGCTCGATCGGCTTTCACCCGGCGCCGTTACCGCGTTTTCGGGGCAGGGCGGTGATCCCCTGGACGATCATTGCGAATGAAAAGGAGACGGGCTCGACTTTCTTCCGGCTCGACGAGGGTGTCGACAGTGGCCCTATCGTCCTCCAGAAGCTTTTTGCCGTGGCACCGGACGAGACCGCGCGCTCGCTCTACGACAAGCACAAGCAGGCACTGTTCGAGATGACGCCGCTTGTCGTTTCGGCGATAAGTCGTGACAAGGCCGTGGGCGTCGCGCAGGACGAATTCCTTGCCAGCTATTGCGCAAAGCGCACGGCCGATGACGGAATAATCGACTGGAGCGATGCTGCCGAGAATGTCCTTCGTTTCGTCCGCGCCGTCGGCGATCCCTATCCGGGCGCCTTCACTTTCACTGCCGGTGCCAAGATCGTGATCGACAAGGCGCGCATGTTTGCCCCGCCTGGGCGCCATATCGGGCTGACCGGCCAGGTCCAAACTCATACCGACAGCGGCTTTACAGTGCTTTGTGGAGACGGAGCCGCCATTGAGGTGACATCCTGGCATGGCGAAAGGCCCAGGATACATGCCAAGCTGGCCTCGGCATGACCAACCTGTGTCGCGCCAAGGACCTAGGCGCGTGCACGGAGCACAGGTCTGCGCGCTTCAGGCGGCGATTGTCGGCCGCGACGGCCGTTCTTCCAGATACCAGCGTACGAAGGCGGTCACCCCGTCCTCGACGCTGGTGCAAGGGCGAAAGCCCGTAAGGGCCTCCAGCAGGCGGGGGTCGGCATAGGTTGCCCGCATGTCGCCAGCCTGCATCGGCAACATCTTGCGGATGGCGCGTTTGCCCAGGCAGTTCTCGATCGTCTTGACGAAAGGCAGCAGCCCGACAGGCTCGCCGCCGCCTATGTTGACGACACGCCACGGCGCGACGGGTGACAGCGTGTCGACGACGCCGGGAGCGGACGCCGCGCGACCTGTCGCAGGCGTGCATTCGACGAGTCGGACGATGGCTTCGACGAGATCATCGATATAAGTGAAATCGCGCTTCATCAGGCCTTCGCCATACACTTCGATCGGACGGCCGTTCTCGATCGCGTCGACAAATTTGAAGAGGGCCATGTCGGGCCGGCCCCAGGGGCCATATACGGTGAAGAAGCGGAAGCATGTGGTCGGTGTTCCGAAGATATGTGAATAGGAGTGCGCCATCGCCTCCATCGCCTTCTTCGTGGCCGCATAGAAGGTTAACGGCCAATCAGCCTTGTCGGTTTCGACGAATGGCATCTTGTCGTTCGCTCCATAGGCCGAGCTCGTGGACGCAAGGAGCAAATGCCGGGGCTTGAGATCACGCGCAAGCTCAAGGACGTTGAACGAGCCGACGAGATTGCTGTCCGTGTAACTTCGCGGATTGTCGATTGAGTAGCGGACACCGGCCTGCGCGGCCAGATGCACGATCACATCGGGCCGGGCGGAGTCCGCGGCGCGGCGAAGGGCATCCAGGTCTTCCAGTTGGCCGATATGGGCGCGAAAGGCGTCGTATCTTTCAAGCAGGGCGTGTCGGGACTGCTTCAGGACGATGTCATAGTATGGCGTCATGCCGTCGAAGCCGGTGACGCGATGACCGTCGTCGAGCAGCCGGCGCGCCAGGTGAAAACCGATGAATCCTGCGGTGCCGGTGACCAGATACCTCATTCCGCGGCCGCGGCGAAAACTGCCTTGTCTCCGACCGCTCCCTCACCGATATTCACGTACTCGAAGCCGTGCTTGGAGATGTCTTCCCGCCGGTAAATGTTGCGCAGGTCGACCACCACCCGTTTCGACATCGTGCGGGACAGTCGTTCAAAATCCAGGGCGCGGAACTGATTCCACTCGGTCACGATGACCAGCGCGTCGGCGCCCTCGGCGCATTCATAGGCGCCTTCGGCATAGCTTACGCTTGTGCCGAGCACGATTTTCGCCTGTTCCATGCCTTCGGGGTCATACACTCGGACATGTGCTCCAAAATCGATCAAGGCCTGGATGATCGAGAGGGAAGGCGCTTCACGGATGTCATCGGTGTTGGGTTTGAAGGTAAGACCCAGCAAGGCCACTGTCTTTGCGCGGACATCTCCGCCGCAGGCAAATACGATCTTGCGCGCCATGGTGCGTTTTCGCTGGTCGTTCACGGCAACCGTCGTTTCGATCAGGCGCAATGGCGCGCCGCTGTCCTGCGCCGTCTTGACCAAAGCCAGCGTGTCTTTTGGAAAACAGGATCCTCCATAGCCCGGGCCGGCGTGCAGGAACTTTGAGCCGATGCGATTGTCGAGCCCGATGCCCCGCGCTACCTCGCGCACGTTCGCGCCCACGCTCTCGCAGAGATCCGCGATCTCGTTGATGAACGTGATCTTGAGCGCCAGGAAGGCGTTGGCCGCATATTTGATCAGCTCGGACGTGCGGCGGCCGGTAAACAGGATGGGTGCCTGGTTGAGATAGAGCGGCCGATACACCTCCGCCATCACCTCCCGGCCACGCTCGTCCGACGGGAGGCCGATAACGATCCGGTCTGGTCGTTTGAAGTCGTCGATCGCGGCTCCTTCGCGCAGGAATTCCGGGTTGGAGACGACGGCCACATCGGCTAGGGGATTGCATTGGCGAATGATCCGTTCGACCTCATCCCCCGTGCCCACCGGCACCGTGGATTTGATTGCCACCACGGTGAACCCGTGAACAGCGGCCGCGATTTCCCGGGCCGCTTCGTAGACATAGGACAGATCGGCATGGCCGTCGCCTCGCCTCGAAGGCGTCCCGACGGCAATGAACACCACGTCCGCATCGGCGACTGCCGCTGTAAGCGTGCTGGTGAAGGTGAGCTGGCCGCTCGCGGAATTCTTGTCGACGAGGTCGTCGAGACCTGGCTCATAGATCGGCATTCTTCCGGCCTGGAGATCGGCAATCTTGGCCTCCGCCTTATCGACGCAGACGACTTGATGGCCGAAATCAGCCAGGCAAGCGCCCGATACAAGACCCACGTAACCCGAACCAACAATCGCGATGCGCATGTAACCGCCACTCTGATGATGACAACTGACGCGATTAAGCCAGCAGCGGCCAAGAAAATGGAGTGCGCAATCGGATAAGACATTACCACTTCCGAGACCTGGTATGGGCCCGGACGGTCGTCTGGCGCGGTTTGACAACGCTAAGTGCTGATGGCCATTGCAAATGGACGAGACGAGATGATCTGGCGCGCAGCCACGCTCGGCTGCAAGCCGGCTGACGGCGCTTCATTGGCGCGTCGATTGCTTGAGTTCATTTTCCGTCAAAATTCCGGTCGGCGGCCGTTTGGTCTTTTTGCCATGCTCTTAGAGGTAGTTCGGTTCTCGCTTCAACTTGCCGTCCGGGAGCCGAGTCAGGAAATTGCCCTCGAACAGCCTCGCCTGAGCATGATAGATCTTTGTCCGGGTGAGACTGCGCGCTGGAGTGTTCTGCCGTGACGAACAACGCTAGGCAGAGCACGCCGAGGCCGGCAGGGCGTTTTTCCGGTCCATGCAATGGAATTGTTGCGGGTTGCGCGCGGTCGCATTTGCCGGCGAACACTCAAAGAATGTAGCTGTGCGCCTCGCTTTCCGTCGCACTGTCAGCCGCGGAGACAGGCTTGGCGAAGAGGAAGGCACCATCTCGCGAGAACAGATCCGCCGGCATCATCTGGAACTCGCGCTGCGAATGCGGGACATCCAATTCACGATCGACAATATGCCAGAGGCTGTTGAAGAACGATCCGTCGGCTTGCCTCATGCTTTCCCCCCGAAGCGGCTTTCTCGATGAGAAAACCGTTGCTGGATTGGCCCACATGTCGGCAATGGCGATATCGTAATAGCCGGGATGCGCGGCATTGGGTTTGATAATCGCGAAGGGCGTGTTCTTTTCCGGCCAGCCTACGCGGCCCACGGTCAGGCACTCTTCCGGCTCGGGCAATCTTGCCTCCACAAGATAGGCCAGTGCCGCATCGATGCCGCCGATTTCCGAAACGACGCACGATGTCAGTCCCGCGCGGGCAAGCTGCATCAGCTTTCGAGCCTCTTGTTCATCCATATCGGCCCATCTCAGGAAAGCCATCCATTGCTGGTGCAGGCAGTCGTCCTTGGCCTGGCAAAGAAGTCGTCCTGCCTCCAAAGCGGATTCGACCCTCCTCCTGTCCGCCTCCGCGAAGGCTTCCCGCGCAGGGCGAATTCGGCCGGCAATTTCCATCAGGTCATTTGAGATGTTTTTCATATCCTCCTCCCCAGGCGGATTTCTAATCTGATTTATGCGCTCCATGATGCGTTGGTTTTGTATTGCGTAGAAGGCCATCACGGGAACGCGTGAGATATCTTAGTGGCGTGGCCAACCTATTCTTTTGAGCAAGGGTCCCACTTCCGACTGTCGGCTGATCCGCGCGCGATTGTGTTCGCTACTACTTGCTGCCATAGCTTCGCTTTCGTCATTGTCGGCGTCGCCTGGTCCACACGACGACGTCTGCAAATTCTGCCGTCCGATCCGCCGAACGCCGTCTGCCGGGCGGTATGCGCGCGGTGGATGCTCGGGACCCAACGCTGGTCGCGACATGCAAACTTCTGGCTTAATTTTTCGACGATTGAAGAATGCGCGTACCCTATCATTTCGGTGATGGTGCTCATCCAACCAGACCTGGAGACCTGCGCAGTAAGGAGTAGTCAGAAGAGCTGGAGAAAGCCCGAATGACGGCGAAGGAAGAAAATCCACACGCCTTTGGGCGAATGGAAGTAGGCGCCGTATCTTTCAACGAACTTGCACGCCCAAGGCTCTTGAAGTCATAGCGAAGGGCAATCTGGCTTGAAGAGTGGGGCGATCCGGAACTCCATGACAGCAGTGGCCATCACAGCACCCGCTCGGGCGGGTTGGCGATTTCGACAGCCGAGCGTCATTCCGGGTTTCGGATTGACGCTCGGCTTCTCGCTTGCCTACCTGACCCTCATCATCCTCATTCCGCTGTCGGGGCTGATCTGGCGCTCCGCGGCGCTGGGCTGGACCGATTTCTGGGCGATCGCCACCGACCGGCGCACCATCAACGCGCTCCGCATCAGCTTCGGCACCGCCTTTGTCGCGGCCGCCGTCAATG
>NZ_VFWL01000016.1:0-150103 GCF_006442495.1 Mesorhizobium sp. B2-1-3 | reverse complement strand
GTCGCCGGCACCCGCCGGGTGGAACTCGAGATCGGCGGCGAACGCCAGCGCGTCGAGATCGAGCTGCCCGTCGACCACCCCGCGGCACAGAAGAGCCGGGTAGCGTTCCGCCCGGGCCGCTGGAAGCTGTTTCCGGCGGCTTGATATTAGACCGAGCACCACTCCAGCCAGTTCTCGATCTTGAGGTTGCGGATTCGCATGAACTCGCCCGTATTGGCCGTTACCAAAGTGATGCCCACAGCGCAGGCGTGCGCAGCAATAAAAAGGTCGTATGGTCAATGGGTTGGCCGGCGGCCTTCAGTTCTGCACGAAGGGCGCCATACTCTGCATCCGCCGGCACATCGAGCGGCAAGACCGGAATCTCGGCCAGCAATTGCTCGACTTTTTTGAGCAGCTTGGTTGATCCCTTCCTGGCACAGCCATATCGCAATTCCGAGGCAACCACGATACTTGTGCAAATGGCGTCGTCTCCCTCGCGCTCCACTGCATTGGCCGCTTTGCCAGCCGGACTTCGAATCATGTCACTGATGATGTTGGTGTCCAGCATAAACCGCATCAAAAAATGTCCTCGGATTCGACCGGCACATCATTGATTTCGGGAAGATCGCCCTCGGGGCCGAGCGGCGGCTCGTTTGCCCATTGGGCGAGCAACGCGCCGAGCCCAGCTTTGCGGATCGGCTCAATGATAAGGCGGTCGCTTTCACGGCTGATCAGGACCTTCTCGCCGGGGAGCCCGAACTCGACAGGAATGCGCACCGCCTGGCTGCGGTTATTGCGAAACAGCTTCGCCTCCTTCGACGGCCGCGTTGTTGAATGGCGATGTCGGGGCATGGTTGCCTCCCTTTGTATATGCATATTGTACATGCATGCTGGCTCAGCAATGCAAGGGTAAGGAAGCGTTGGGAGGAACAGAATTCTAATGACAGCGCTCTTGACGACATTTTTTCTTACGGCGGCACCCGCGAAACCATTGCTGGTGCCTCGTCGGGCCAGCGGCGCAGGGCTATGGTCGGGTGATTAAGCACTACACGGAGCCTTATTTCATGAAGCGATTTCTCCTCGGCGTCGCCACCGTCGCCGGCCTGTTCCTCGCATCTTCCCAAGCCTGGTCTGCCGACAAGCTGCTCAACGCCTCCTATGACGTCGGCCGCGAACTGTTCGTCCAGGTCAACAAGGCATTCATCGAGAAGCACCCGGGCGTGAGCATCGACCAGTCGCATGCCGGCACCTCGGCTCAGGCACGCGCCATCGCCGAAGGGCTCGGCGCTGATGTCGTCACCTTCAACCAGGTCACCGACATCGACTTCCTGGTCAAGAAGGGCCTCGTCTCGGCCGACTGGCAGAAGGATTTTCCCGACAACGCCTCGCCCTTCTATTCGCTGCCGTCCTTCCTGGTGCGGGCGGGCAACCCCAAGCACATCAAGGATTGGAACGACCTGGTGCGCGACGACGTGCAGGTGATCTTCCCCAACCCGAAAACCTCGGGCAATGCGCGCTACACCTATCTGGCGGCGACCGCCTACGCCAAGGAGGCCTTCAAGGGCGACGACGCCAAGGTGAAGGAATTCATCACCAAGTTGTTCAACAACGTGCCGATCTTCGACACGGGCGGGCGCGCAGCCACCACCACTTTTGTGCAGCGCGAGATCGGTGACGTGCTGATCACGTTCGAATCCGAAACCCGCGGCATCCGCAAGGAGTATGGCGACGACAAATTCGAGCAGGTCACGCCTTCCGTCAGCCTGCTGGCAGAATTCCCGGTGGCGATCGTCGACAAGGTCGCCGACGAACATGGCACGCGTGATCTGGCCAAAAGCTATCTCGATTTCCTCTATACGCCCGAAGGGCAGGACATCGCCGCTGACAATGGCCTGCGCGCCCGCGACACGGCCGTCGCCGCCAAACACAAGGCCGACTTCCCGGACGTGCGCCTGCTGACGGTGGAAAACGTCTTCGGCGGCTGGGACAACATCCAGAAAGAGCATTTCGCCGCCGGCGGCCTGCTCGACCAGGCCTATGGCAGCCGATAAGGTTTTCGCGGCGCGATAGCACGTTACGGTAAGCAAATCAGGAAAGCCGGCGCTTTGCCGGCTTTCGCCGTTTGCGGCAAAATATGGCAAATACGACGCCAGCCGCGCAAAAGGTTACGAAGAATCAACGCGTTTGCGCCTAACGTGCCGACAAATCGGCTTGTTCGCGAAACGGCAGCGCTCCACAAGCCCCGTCATCATTTGCACACAAACAGCCGCCAGATGCGGATTGTTGGGGCTTCATGGGTTGACTCGGGCATGCTGACTAAAAAAGGCAAATACGGCCTCAAGGCCCTCGTGCATCTGTCCGGCTTGCCGGCTGGCCAATTGGCCTTCGTCAACGACATCGCGGTCGCCAACAACATCCCGAAAAAATTCCTCGATGCCATTCTGGGCGAGTTGCGCAATGCCGGCTTCGTCCAGAGCCGCAAAGGCAAGGAAGGCGGCTATCGCCTCGCCCGCCCGGCCTCGGAGATCAAGATCGGCCATGTGGTGCGTGTGCTGGACGGGCCGCTGGCGCCGATCCCATGCGCCAGCCGCACGCAATATCAGCGCTGCGAGGATTGCGACGAAGCGACGTGCCAGGTCCGGCACATGATGCTCGAGGTGCGCCAGGCAATCGCCGAGGTGCTGGACAACCGCAGCCTTGCCGCCATGCGCGATGCCGACAATGATGATTTTCCGGTCGAGTTGACGTCGCAGATCTAGATCCTGCGCATGCGCCGCACTTGCCGGCGTAAGTCGCATGCCGGTATGGCGCCGATCAAGGTTCAGAACCGCCGCGTCATGCGCACCGACTCGGCGACGAGGTCGGCGATCGGGCGCGTCGCATCGAGCGTCAGCGCCCGCTCATCCGCCGCCGGTGGCTCGAGAATGGCGAATTGGCTGTCGACCAGGCTTGCCGGCATGAAATGGCCCTTGCGGCTGGCGACCCGCAGCCTCGCCATGGCCGGATCGATCTCCAGGTAAAGGAAGACGATGTCACGGCGGAAGCCGCGCAGTCGTTCACGATAGCTTCGCTTCAGCGCCGAGCAGGCGGCGACAACGCCCTGCCCTTTGCCGGCCGAGGCCGCGATGCGCTCGCCGATCGCATCGAGCCATCCCTCGCGCAAAGTGTCCGTCAGCGGCTCGCCTCTGGCCATGCGTGCGACGTTTTCCGATGGATGCAGCCGGTCGCCTTCGATGAAGACGGCGCCCAGTCTCTCCGCGAGCGCCATGCCAACGGCCGACTTGCCGCAGCCGGCGACGCCCATTGCCACGATGACCGGCGCCGGCCCGTTGGTGCCTGTCGGCGATTGAACTGTCCTTTCCGCCACGATGGTCTAGCGGCTTGCCGGCGCGCGGCCGTAGAGCAGCAGCATGGCGACGATGACGACGCCGTAGATGATCTGCCTACCCGCCTCCGGCATCTGCATGACCGACAGTATGGATTGCAGGAGCGTGATCAGGATGACGCCGGCGACAGTGCCGAGATAGGAGCCGCGCCCGCCAAGGATCGAGGTGCCGCCCAGCACGACGGCCGCGATCGACGGCAGGAGATAGGCGTCGCCCATCGACTGCGCCGCCTTGGAGGCGTAGCCGGCAAGCAGCACCCCGCCGAAGGCGGAGAGCCCGCCGGAGACGGCAAAGGCGATCATCACCACGCGCCTTGTGTCGATGCCGGAGAGGTAGGCGGCACGCTCGCGGTTGCCGATGCCGTAGACGGTGCGGCCAAAGCCGGTGCGGGTCAGAACGAACACCATCGCGGCGCCGATCAGCGCCCAGATGATGACCGCGTTGGGAACTCCCGGAATGGCAAAGCCGGTAGCCAGGTAGCGCATGGCGCCGGTGGCCGAATCCTGGGGCGAGAAGCCGCCGGTGTAGACCACCATCAGCCCTTGCGCGACGGCGTTGGTGGCGAGCGTGATGATCATGGAGGGAATGCGCAAATAGGCGACGCCGATGCCGTTGACGATGCCGATCAGCACCCCGCACAAGATGCCGAATGGAATGGCCAACGCAACGCCGGCCGGGCCATAGGCGGCCGCAGCGCAAGCCATCATCGCGCCCGCCGCCACCGACCACGGCACCGACAGGTCGATCTGGCCGAGCAGGATGACCAGCATCATGCCGGTGGCGATGACGCCGAGAAACGAGGCCACCTTGAGCTGCTGCAAGAGATATTCAGGCGACAGGAAGCTGCGCGAATAAAGACTGCCCAGCAGGAGCAGGACCACGATGCAGGCAAAGGCCGTCAACACCGCGGGATCGGCGCGGCGAATGAATTTCGGCATGCGGCCGGCGAGGCCACCCAATGTCGTCTCGCTCACAGGAACCACTCCAGCCGGTTGCGGACCCGAAACAGGGCGAAGGCGCCGAGGCTGACGGCGATCAGCAGGATAACGCCCTGGAACAGCGGCTGCCACAGCGGATCGAAATCGAAGACGAACAAGAGATCGCCGATGGTGCGGAAGGCGAGCGCGCCGAAGATCGCGCCGATGGCACTCCCCTTGCCACCGAACAGCGAGACGCCGCCCAGCACCACGGCGGCAATGGAAAACAACGTGTAGGAGTTGCCGCTGGCATAGGCCGCTTCGCCCGTATAGGTGAAGAACGTCAGGAACAGGCCGCCGATCGAGGCCAGCAGCCCCGCCAGCGTATAGGCTGCGAACTTGCCGCGCCGGATGGGCACGCCTGACATGTAGGCCGCCATTTCCGACGACCCTGCCGCATAGGCCGCGCGGCCAAGCACCGAGCGGCTGAACGGCACCCAGATCACCAGCACGACGGCCAGGAGCACAACCATGCTGGCCGGCACCACGTCAAACACACGGCCCGTCAGCGCGTCGGCCAGATCCTCGTTGACCGATCCGCCCGGGAACGGCCGCAGTAGAAGCCCGATGCCATAATAGACCGCGCCGGTGGCGATCGTGGCGACGATCGGCTGCAGCCGCCCGTAGATGACGATGGCGCCGTTGATCGCCCCGCACAGCAGTCCGACGGCCAGTACCGCCAACACGCCAAGCGCCGTCTGCACCGGCGTGCCCACCACCAGCCACGAGGCCAGGCAGTTGGTCAACAGGAAGATCATGCCGACGGAAAGGTCGATGCCCGCGGTGATCACCACCAGCGTCTGCGCCATGGCGACGAAGGCCAGCAGCACGCCCTTGTTGGCCGCCGTCTGCACGACATTGGCGGTGAAGCCGGCCGGATGGTTCGCGGTGTAGATGACGAACATGACGATGAAGATGCCAAGCGCCAGCAGCGTTCCGCGCTGCTCCGCCAACCAGTAGCGCCAATCCTTCACGCCAAAATCCCTTTCACGCGTTCGCTCCCCGGTTCACCGGGCTATCCCCGCCAGGCATGTTGAGCGCGCTTGATATCAGAGCCCGTTCGGTGATTTCGGCGCCCACCAATTCGCGCTTGACCGCCCCGTCATAGAGCACCAGCACACGGTCGCAGCAGCCGATCAGCTCGTCATAGTCGGTCGAATAGAACAGGATTGCCGCCCCCGCGTCCGCCAGCTTGCGCATCAGCTGATACAGCTCCTGCTTGGTGCCGACATCGATGCCGCGCGTCGGATCGTTGAGCAGGATGATGCGCGGCTGGCGCATCAGCCATTTGGCGATGACGACCTTCTGCTGGTTGCCGCCCGACAACGCGCCGACCGGAATGTCGAGGCCGGCCGTCTTGATCGCCAGCAGGCCGACCATGTCGTCGATAAGCCGCTGCTCGGCGGCGCGGTCTATTATGCCGCCTTTCGACAGCCGGTCGAGCGCGGCGAAAGACAGGTTCTCGCGCACCGTCATCGGCAGCATCAGGCCTTCGGTCTTGCGATCCTCGGGAATGAGCGCCATGCCGATGCCGTTCTCGCGTGCGGCGGCGGGGCTGGCGATGCCCACTGGCTTACCGTCGACCAGGATCTGGCCGGAAAGGCCACGCAGGACGCCGAAGAAAGCGAGCAGCAATTCGCGTTGGCCCTGCCCGTCGAGGCCGCCGAGGCCGACCACCTCGCCTGCCCTGACCGACAGCGAGATGTTGTGCAGGCGATCCGTCCAGGAGAGCTTGCGGGCTTCGAGCACCGGCGCGGTGGTGGCCGGCGCGAATGTCGGCTTGGGCGGGAAGATATGGCTGTATTCGCGCCCGATCATCAGTTCGACGACTTCACTGTCGCTCTTCGAGCCGGCGGGATAGCTGGCGACATTGCGGCCGTTGCGGAACACCGTGCACTGGTCCGCCAATTCGGCGATCTCGTTCATGCGGTGCGAGATGTAGAGCAGCGCCAGCCCTTCCGAACGCAGCCGCTTCAGCACGGCGAAGATCTTCGACACATCCGCCGCCGTCAGTGCCGAGGTCGCCTCGTCGAGGATCAGGATGCGTGGCTTCCTGGCCAATGCCTTGGCGATCTCGACCATCTGCCGGCGTGACAGCGGCAGGTCCTTGACCAGCGCCAGCGGATGAATGTCGGATGCTCCCGCACGCGCCAGCGCGTCCTCGGCGATGCGCCGCTGCGCCTTGCGGTCGATCATGCCGAAGCGTTTCGGCGGATCGGATATGACGATGTTGTCGGCGACGCTGAGTTCGGGAATCAGCGACAACTCCTGGAAGATGCAAACTATGCCGGCCTTGTTCGCGGCGCCCGGCGAGGCGAAGGTCGCCTCTCGCCCGTCCAGCACCATGCGGCCCTCGTCGGGCGCAACGACGCCCGCCATGATCTTGATCAGCGTCGACTTGCCGGCGCCGTTTTCGCCGAGGATGGCGTGGATGCTGCCGGCCTCGACCGACAGGTCGGCCTTCTCCAGCGCCCGCACGCCGCCATAGCGCTTCGATATGCCTTCCATGCGCAAGAGCGGAGCCGCACCGTCCATCAACCCTCCCAGGGCGCTCGAACATTCAAGAACCGGCGCCGCGGCTTAGCCGCGGCGCCGAAACGATATCCACTGGAAACTACTGATTTTCCTTGGTCTGACCCATGATTTCCTGGGCGCTGAAGTTGATGCCGCAGGTTGGGAAGGAGTTGCCGACGAAGAAATTGTCCGACTCTTTCGGGAAGTAATCCGTGCCTTCCTTCATGTTCGGATCTTCGGCGATCGCCAGCGGCAGCTTCACCTCTTGCGGCACCACTTCGCCTTCGAGCGCTGCAATCGCGGTCTTGATGGCGACGGCGACCTGGGCCGGGCCCGAGCCCGCGGAAGAGCACTTCAACCCGTCGGCCGAATGCGCCGCGCAGAACTTGCGGAAGCCGTTTTCGGTTTCACCGCCAAAGGGCACGAACGGATGCTTGGCATCGATCATCGCCTGCACGATGCCGGTGTCGCCGCCCTGGCCGGTGATGCCGTCGAATGGCCCGTTGGTGGCGATCGCGTCGGCGGTGACCTTCTGTGCCACGCCGTCGTCCCACTTGCCGGCGACTTCGGTGACGTCCCATTTCTTGCCGGAAGCGTCGAGCACCTCGTGGATGCCGTTGTGGCGATCGGTATCGACGGAGGTGCCGGCAACGCCGCGCACTTCGAGAATCTTGCCGCCATTCGGCACCTTCGCGACCAGCCATTTGGCCCACAATTCGCCGAGGCCCTTCTGGTCCACATTGACGTTGATGGCATCCTTGGTGTCGAGGATGTTGTCGAAGGCGACCAGCACGATGCCAGCCTGCTTGGCGCGCTTGATGACCGGGCCGAAAGCAGTCGGGTTCTGCGCGTCGGTGACGATCGCGTCATAGCCGGAATCGATGAAGTTGTTGATCGCCGAGATCTGCGCCGGCACGTCCTCGCCGGTCGAGACGACCTTGAATTCCTTGATCTTGGCTTTGACGTCCGGCTGGGCGGCATAGGCCTTTGCGGTCTGCACCATCTGGATGCGCCAGGTGTTGGCGATATAGCCATTGGCGAAGGCGATGCGGTATGGGCCTTCCTTTTTGGGATATTTGAAGAATTTCGTGTCCGCGCTCCAAGGCGCGAAGCAGTCGGCTTGGGCGGCCGGGCCCGGCACGATCTCGGGGCCGGCGGCCATGGCGGCCGAGTTGAGCATGACGAATGCGCTGGCGGCAACGATGCCACCTACCAGTGACTTGATCATCGATAATCCTCCCATTTTGTAATTCTGACGTCGTTTCGCGATGTGAATTTCGCACGGTCGGCTCCGGCTCCTCTTGCCTTGCCGTACCTGCCTTTCCGATGGCCAATGGTCTATGCGATGCCTCCTCCCCCGTCGTTCCCAGGCTGCTGGGAAAATAGCATATTATACATAATAAACAAGAATTAGTTGTCGCTTATGTATAATAGACAGGCGCCGTACCGTTGCATTTCTCTTTCCTGTCCGACGACGACGGTAGCGCTACCATGAACGGTGTGTAAAGCGCCCTTTCTCTTGATCGCGAAAGCGTGTTTAGCGCGCCGTGCTCTCGCGGCGCATGAGTTCGAAACCGAGATCCACGACGCGCTGCTGCGGAGGCTCGCCTCCTATCGCCGCCAGCGCCATGGCCACTGCCCGCCGTCCGATCTCGTAGCGGGGCGTGCGGATGCTGGTGACGGAGGGAAACGCCACCTGCATCATGTCGAGATCGTTGAAGCCGACGATGCCGATCCTCTTGGGCACACCGATCGAAGCGCGATGACACTCGAACAGCGCGCCTAGCGCGATGTCGTCATTGTTGCAGAATACGCCGTCGAGCGTCGGCATCTTGGCCAGCGCGTCGCGGAAAAGTTCGCGTCCCAGCGTCACACTGGACGGCACCGGCGTGGTGGTGATCAGTCGTGGATCGAATAGGCCGGCTTTCTCCACTGCCATGCGGTATCCGGCCAAGCGCCGCTGCGAGCGCGGATCCATGCGCGCACCGATGAATCCGATGCGGCGGTAACCCGCTTCGAGCAGATGCTCAGTCGCCGCCCTGCCCCCGTCCAGATGCGAGAAGCCGACCATCATATCGACCGGATCCGGGCCGGTTTCCATGACCTGGACCACCGGGCAGCCTGCATTCTCCAGCAGTTTTCGCGAGGCCGGCGTCTGGTCGATGCCGGCCACGATCAGCGCCGCCGGCCGTTGCGGCCCGAACACCTGCAGCAGCCGTTCTTCCTCGAGGCCGGAATAGTGGGTGTTGCCGAGCTGGATGCGGAAGGCGCTATCCGACAGGCTGTCATAGATGCCACGCACCACCTCGGCAAAGACGTTGTTGGTAAGCGACGGCACCAGCACGCCGAACACCTCGGCGCGGGCCGAGGCCAGCGCCCGCGCGTTGGGATCCGGCACATAACCGAGCTCGTCGACGGCGGCCTGGATCTGGCGGCGCAGGTCCTGCGAGACCCGCTCCGGCTCGCGCAAGGCGCGAGACACGGTGATGGCGCCTACGCCCGCCTTGCGCGCGACGTCTGATATGGTCGGGCGGCCGCCGCCTCGGCGCGAGCGCGGCTTGATCAAGGACAGGCTCCATGCGGTGCGTGGCCGCCAAGGCGCTGCCGCAATACGATCGACGTTGCTGTCGCCATTTCACCAGCCTGTGCCGCACCACTCACCTCTGGCGTCGCGCAGCCCCGGCCCGTTGTCAAGCCGAGGCGCTTGTGGGCGAGTGCTTCCGCTTTGCCTCAGGCCATCGCCGTCGCGCCGCGTCTTGCCTTCCAAAGCACCAGCACCATCACCAGGATGTTCAGCAGGTTCCAGGCGATGCCGTTCAGGAATGCGGCGGCGTAGGAGCCGGTCAGGTCGTAGATCCAGCCCGACATCCAGCCGCCGATCGCCATGCCGAAAATGGTCGCCATGATGACGATGCCGACGCGTTGGCCGGCCTCCCTGGCGGGCATGTATTCCCGCACGATGATCGCATAGCAGGGCACGATGCCACCCTGCGACAGGCCGAAGACCAGCGAAACGACATAGAGCGAGGCAAGCCCGTCGAAGGGAATGTAAAAGAACAGTGACAGGCATTGCAGCACCGAGCCGATAAGCAGGGTCTTCACTCCGCCGATGCGGTCGGCAACGAAGCCCGAAGCCACGCGGCTGACCACGCCGGCCGCCATCATGATCGACAGCATGTCGGCGCCATGCGCGACGCCGTAGCCAAGATCCATGCAATAGGCCACGATATGCACCTGCGGCATCGACATCGCCACGCAGCAACCAAGACCAGCAATGACGAGCAGCACCTGGAGTGCCGTTGGCGACAACGAGATCGGCTGCACCAGCCGGCTGCCCGCGGAACCGGCGGCCGCGATCGGGGCGCCGCGCCGCAGCATCAGCACCAGCGGCACCATGGTCGCCAGGCAGAAGATGCCGATGGCCACATAGGTGAAGCGCCAGCCTTCCGCCTTCATCAGGGGTGGCATGACGGTAGGCCAGATCGTTCCGGCGAGATAGCTGCCGGCCGCGGCCGCCGCCACGGCGACGCCGCGCCGGCGGTTGAACCAGTGCGAGATGTCAGCGATCAGCGGCCCGAAGATCGCCGATGTACCGACCCCGATCAGCAGGCCCTGGGCGAGCGTGAACTGCAGGATCGAGGTCGACAGCGCCGCCAGCAGGAAGCCGGCAACCAGCGCCATCGAGGAAACAAGCGCCGGGATCCAGTAGCCGACACGGTCGATGGCGCGCCCGACCAGAACGTTTCCGGCGGCAAAGCCGACCATGGTCGCGGTGTAGGGCAGAGCGGCGTCGGCCCTGTCGACGCCGAACTCGGCCTGCACGGCCGGCAGCACCACGACCACGGCCCACATGCCGACGCCGCCGACTGTCGACAAAAGCATCGACACCGCCAGCCGTATCCATGCATGCGAGCTGTCGACGACCGCATTGCCGGCTGCTGGTGAGGAGAAGATCGAGGCCAAGCTGTTTCCCATTCCGTCATCGACATTGACCATTGTCGCGGTCATGCGGCCTAGCGGCCGACGGTCCTTCCACCACTATCGGCGCATTCGCGGCGCCGAGCAGCGCCACGTGGGTAATTCCATGGTTCCAGGGTTTGCCGGTTCCGGGCTCACCGGAACGTGCGACGATGAAGGACGTTTTGCAATCGGCTCAACGCGAAGGAGATTGCCATGACCGCGAAACGGAAATGGTCGGCTGAGGTGACCGAGCACAGCAATGCCATGGATCTCGAAGACCATGTCTTCGAATCCCACGACCCGAAGAAGATCGCGGCTTCGCTCAAGCGGTCGGCCGAACACAGCGACCGGCGCAAGGCCGAACCGTTCCAGTCCGCCATGTCGATGCTGAACTTCTACATCAACCGTGCCGGCAAGAACCTGCCGGCGAAGCAGAAGAAGGTGCTCGAGGATGCCAAGGACGCAACTGCGCGCGGCGTTCGGACGTGAGAAGGAAGAGTAGGCAGAAAGCCGCGTGACGGATTCCTGGAACGGCTTATCGTGACCTGATCACGCCGTCTGTGTTGGCGAGCAGCTTGCGCACCGCGGCACGCGCCGCGTCGGGCCGCTGCAGGCGGATGTTCTTCTCGATCGCCTCATGCATCTTCTGTGCGTGCTGCAAATCGTCGAGTTCCCGCGTCGTATAGGTGAAGAGATGGTCGAAGGCGGATTCGATCAGCACCCCGAGCGGCACCAGCAGGTCGTTGCCAGACGCCCGCAGGATCGCGAGATGAAAGCGCGTGTCGGCGCGGGTGCGCTCCTGCAGGCTTGGTGCCTCGCCCATCTCGCGGCAGGCCTGGCTGATTTCGGCCATCTGCTCGTCGGTCCGCCGCATGGCGGCAAAAGCCGATGCCTCCGGCTCGATGATGTGGCGGAATTCCTGCACGGTCTTCAGAAATACCTCGCGGTCCGGCGAGGTCGCGTACCAGGCAAGCACGTCGCGGTCGAGCAGATTCCAACGCTCTTTCGGCTCGACCCAGCTGCCGATCTTCGGGCGCGAGGCGAGCAGGCTTTTGGCCATCAGCATCTTGATCGCCTCGCGTACCGCCGAGCGGCTGACGCTGAAGGTCTCCGACCATTTGGCTTCGTTGGGCAGGATGGTGCCGGGCGGATAGTCGCCGCGCACGATCCTGAGCCCGATTTCGCTGGCCAGCGAGGTGTGCACGCTGGAACCCGGAATGCGCGCCGCATCGGTGCGGCGAACGCCGGCCTGACGCTCGGCCGATGCCGCTTTTGCCGGCGATTTTTCCTTGTTCGGCTTCGCGTCCCGCATAGGCTCCAGAAAGTCCGGATTGAGCAAGCTGTCAAGCACGGCAAGCGGGTTCACCCGCAAAGCCGGCTTCTGTGCACAGCTCAACCCCCGGCGGGGCCTGTTGAGATCCTCACGTATTTGCGCCAGCTGTGTTCCGGCCGAAAGCCCAACATGTCGCGCGCCTTGCGATTGGACAGCAGCGTCTCGAATTCGCCGAGCTCACCCTTGACCGGCACACCGGGATAGAAGCGCTTCAGCAGTTCCGCGGTCGGCAGGTCCGACGACGTGTCGTCATTGGCAGCGTTGAACACCTGGTAGCCGAGCCCATCCTTCTCGATGGCGCGCAGCGTGATCTGGCCGAGGTCGCGCGCATCGACATAGCTCCAGGCGATGCGCTTGCGGAAACCGGGATCGGCGAACCATTTCGGAAACAGGGAGTATTCGTGCGGTTCGATGACGTTGCCGATGCGCAATGCATAGATGTCGGCACCGTCGCGCTGCGCAAAGGCCCGTGCCGTCTTCTCGTTGACCACCTTGGAAAGGGCATAGCTGTCCATCGGATCGACGTCGTATTCTTCGTCGAGCGGGAAATATTTCGGCGTGCGCGGCTCGTTGGCGAAGACCAGCCCGTAGGTGGTCTCGCTGGAGGCGATTATCACCTTGCGGATGCCGAGCTTCACCGCCGCCTCGATGACATTGTAGGTACCGAGCGCGTTGATGCGGAACACTTCGTTGTCGGGCGTGATCATGATGCGCGGGATCGCGGCGAAATGCACCACGGCGTCGACGGGCTGGGGGCGCAGCGACGGGTCGAATTCATGCAAGCCCGCATAGCTCGACAGCGCGTTGAACACCTGCCCGCTGTCGGTGATGTCGGTGATCAGCGTGCGCACCTTGGGATTGTCGAGCGGCTTGGTGTCGATGTTGAGCACCTGGCAGCCCTGCTCCACCAGATATTGCACGACGTGGCGCCCAGCCTTGCCGCTGCCGCCGGTGAACATGATCCGCTTCATTATTCTGGTCTCCACGAAAGCTCAGGAATTATGTGTATTGTCAGACAATATTGCTTTCTGCAACCGCTTGCGGCTAAAAGAGCGGCGACATTATCGATAATCGCAACACAGGACAGACAGCATGAACACGACCGCCGCGAGCGAGAAGATCGGCTTCATCGGCCTTGGCCTGATGGGTCATGGCATCGCCAAGAACATCGTCGATAAAGGCTATCACCTGACCTTCCTCGGCCGCAAGAATCGCAAGCCGGCGGAGGATATGGCTAATCGCGGCGCCCACGAAGCCTCGACCTCCCGCGACGTGGCGGCGGCATCGACGATCGTCTTCATCTGCGTCACCGGTTCGCGTGAGGTCGAAGCCATCATTCGAGGCCCCGGCGGTCTCAAGGAAGGATTGAGAAAAGGCTCGGTAGTCGTCGACTGCTCGACCTCCGACCCGGTCTCGACCGCTGCGCTGGCCGCCGAACTCAAGGCGCTCGGCGTCAACTATGTCGATGCACCGCTCAGCCGCACGCCGAAGGAGGCTTGGGAAGGCACGCTCGACGCCATGGTCGGCGCACCCGACGCCGTCTTTGCCAGGGTCAAACCGGTGATCGAAACCTGGGCCGGCCGTATCGTCCATATCGGCGACACCGGCGACGGCCACCGCATGAAATTGCTCAACAATTTCGTCTCGCTGGGCTATGCGGCGATCTATTCCGAGGCATTGGCCTTGGCCGAGAAGGTCGGCATCTCGCCGCAGCGCTTCGACAGCGTCATCCGCAACGGCCGCATGGATTGCGGCTTCTACCAGACCTTCATGCGCTGGACGTTGGAGGGCGACCGCGACGCCCACAAATTCACTATTGCCAACGCCTTCAAGGACTTGACCTACCTCGAATCGATGGCGGGTTCTGCCGGCATTGCCAACCCCCTCGGCAACGCCACCAAGAACGCTTTCGCCGGAGCACACGCCACCGGACCGGCCGAGCAGTACGTGCCGATGCTGGCCACCCATATCGGCAAGGTCAACGGTGTCGATCTGATGCCGATGAAAGATGGAAAGAAACAGACGATTTAAGGGTGAGAAGCGGTCCGCGCACCGGATGAAAGCCAATAGCTTGGCTTTTCGAGCTTCGAACGCCGGGAGCCTGCGAAAGGCCGCAGAAGGCTACGCATCGTCCATAGAAAGGTGATCACCAAGCGCGAGCGTCGATCACCCTCGCCCTCTTCCGATCCCTTCATCGGTATCGGCGAGTAGCTTGTGCACGGCGTTGCGCGCCGCTGAGGGGCGCTGCAAACGAATATTCTTCTCGATCGCCTCGTGCAGCCTCTGGGCCCGCCGTTGGTCGCCGACCTGCTGAGTCGTGAAGACGAAGAGATGGTCAAGCGCCGACTCGATGAGCACGCCGAGCGGCACCAGCAGGTCGTTGCCGGAGGCCCGCAGGATGGCGAGATGAAAGCGCGTGTCGGCCCGGATGCGCTCCTGAAGGCTTGCCGCCTCGCCCATCTCGCGGCAGGCCTGGCTGATCTCGGCCATCTGCTCGTCGGTCCGCCGCACCGCGGCAAAGGCGCTCGCTTCCGGCTCGATGATATGGCGGAACTCCTGTACCGTCCGCAGGAACACCTCACGGTCCGGCGCGGTCGCGTACCAGGCGAGCACGTCGCGGTCGAGCAGGTTCCAGCGCTCCTTCGGTTCGACCCAGCTGCCGATCTTGGGGCGCGAAGCGAGCAGGCTTTTGGCCATCAGCATCTTGATCGCCTCGCGCACCGCCGAGCGGCTGACGTTGAACGTTTGCGACCATTGGGCTTCGTTGGGCAGGATGGTGCCTGGCGGATAGTCGCCGCGCACGATCCTGAGCCCGATCTCGCTGGCCAGCGAGGCGTGCACGCTGGCACCGGGAAAGTGCGCCGCATCGGGCCGGCGCATGGCGACCGGACGGCGGCCGGCCTGTGCCTTGGTCCGAATGGCTCGCTTGTTTGACTTTTCGTCCGGCATCCACGTTCCAATGCGTCGGCCGTACCTGTTCCGGTCAGGAACTGTCGGTCCGCCGATGCCATTGCCGAAAAATTCGAACCTCGGGCGCGCCAAAGCCGGAGCCGCTGCCCCTGAAATGCGTGTCCCTGTTCGTCAGCAGAGGTGGCGGGGCGCCCGTTGGCGAGCGCCCCGATCGAGACGCCTACTTCTGGATACAGGTGTCGACCGTATCCTTGGTGCATTCGTCGAGGCCGGTGAACACCGGATCGTCGACCTTCTTGCCTTCGACCAGGTCGATCATCACAGACGGCGCCTTGTAGCCCATCTCGAACGGCCGCTGGCCGACCAGCGCCGTGACAAGGCCATCCCGCGCGATCGCCACCTCGTCGCCGATCGTGTCGGCGGCGCCGATGACGAAGTCGTTGCTGGCCAGCTTGTCCTTCAGCGGTCCGACCAGATCGCGATAGGGCTGCGGCGCGCCGAACAGCGGCCAGCCGCCCATGATGCCGAACGCATCGAGCTTGGGGTTGGCGGCAAGGATGTCGGTCATCGCCTGCACGCCCTTGGCGCCGTCGTCATTGGTGAACACCGGACAGCCCGCCACTTCCGTCCAGCCGCCTTCGCCGGCCAGGGCTGCAAGTCCTTCCTTGCCCGACAGCGCATCACGCATGCCTTGCGCGCGGCGAAGGATGTTGTCGGCCGCCGGATTGCCCTCGATGGTGCAGATCGTGCCGCCCTTCGGCTTGGCCTTCTTTATGTATTCGCCGATCTTCTTGCCCATCAGATAGTTGTCGGTGCCGAGATAAGTCTTGCGAAGTGCTGCGTCTTCCTTGGCAAGATCGGCATCGACGGTCATGATCGGGATCGACGGGTTGGCGCTTTTGATCGTTTGCGCGATCAGCGGCGCGTTGGACGGCGAAATCGCCATCGCCACCGTATCCGGCTTGCTCAGCATATCCTGCACGATCTGCGCCTCGCCGGCCTCGTCGGAAGTCGACGCCGGACCGGTGTAGAAGCACTCATATTCCGAGCTGGCGTTTTCCTTGTTCCATTTCTCGCAGCCCTGGTGGATCGCCTCGAAGAACGGATTGTCGAGACCTTTCACCACGATGACGAGCTGCTTCTTGGCCAAAGCCGGCCCGGCGCCCAACGCCATGGCGGCGACGGCGGCGAGCAAAACTGTTTTCCTCATGTCAGTCCTCCCTTGGAAACAGACGGACACGGCGTGCCCGCCACACAGATCGGCCGAATGCGAGATGACAGAAGCAAGCGCTCGTGCCGTCAGGCCAGGCCGATAAGTATTTTCAGATGCGACCAGCCCGGCAACGATGCCGGCACGGTCGATAATCCTCTACCGGTTGCGCCGCCAAACAATGTCGTCAAAGCCGGCATATCTTCCTCCGACGCTCAACTAATAACGGCTTGCCGCCAACGTCAATTGCTATTTGTCCTACAAAACGGATTTTTCCCGAAAAGCGGGGATCTCATTCGTCCGACAATTGCCCAAATCTTATTCGTCAGACAATTGACGCCCGCGCAGGCATTTGCGTAAATGACCGCGTCGCTGCTTCCGGGAGGAGCTGGGCGAGCGAACCGAAGCCGTCGCCCCTTCCGGGACAGACGGCCAGACATGGGAGGCAAAAGGCTGGTGGCGGTTCTCGAACTCACCAACATCTCGAAGCATTTCGGCGCCATCCAGGCGGTGAACGACGTGTCGCTGTCGATCGAGCCCGGCCAGGTCGTCGGCCTGATGGGTGACAACGGCGCCGGCAAGTCGACGCTGGTCAAGATGATCGCCGGCAATTTCCGCCCGAGCCACGGCACCATGCAGATGGACGGCAAGGATCTGATCCTGCACAAGCCGGTCGAGGCCCGCCAGCACGGCATCGAGATCGTCCACCAGGATCTGGCGCTGTGCAATAATTTGACGGCGGCGGCCAATGTCTATCTCGGCCGCGAACTGCGCCGCGGCGTCGGGCCCTTCCGTATCCTCGACTATGCCGCCATGTACAAGCGCGCCGGCCAGATATTCGCCGAGCTCAAATCCGAGACGCGCCCGCGCGACCTCGTCAAACAGATGTCCGGCGGTCAGCGCCAGGCGGTGGCGATCGCCCGCACCATGCTGTCGCAGGCCAAGATAGTGCTGATGGACGAGCCGACGGCGGCGATTTCGGTCCGTCAGGTCGCCGAAGTCCTCAACCTGATCCGCCATTTGCGCGACCAGGGCATCGCCGTGGTGCTGATCAGCCACCGCATGCCCGACGTTTTCGACGTCGCCGACCGCGTCATCGTCATGCGGCGCGGCAGGAAAGTCGCCGACAAGGCGATCGCCTCGAGTTCGCCCGAGGAAGTGACAGGGCTGATCACCGGCGCCATCGAGCAGGTGGTGTGAGAGCGGCAAAACCGGATTTCATTGCGCTGGCGCGTTTCGCTGCCGGCAGGAAAGGTCGATAATGGCAGTCACCCTTGATCAGACGATCGCGCAGAAACAGCACAGTTTTCTGTCGCGGCTGCTCTCCAGCCAGACGTTCTGGGTGGTGATCGCCGTCATCCTCGCCTGTATCTTCCTGTCCTTTGCCACCGATGCCTTCGCCACCCCGAAGAACCTCTTCAACATCACCCGCAACGTCACCTTCGTCGCCATTGTCGCGCTGGGCATGACCTTCGTCATCATCACCGGCGGCATCGACCTCTCGGTCGGTTCGGTGCTGTGCCTCTGCTCGATGGTGCTGGCCGTTACCATGCATGCAGGGTTTTCGATCGAAGTCGGCATCCTGGCCTCGATCGCCACCGCACTCGTCATCGGCGGCTTCAACGGCATTCTGATCGCCTATCTCGGTTTTCCGCCCTTCGTGGTGACGCTCGGCATGCTGTCGATCGCCCGCAGCCTCGCCATGGTCGCCTCCAACAACACCGTCGTCTTCCAGTTCGGGCCCGATCACGACAAGCTGCTGGCGCTGGGCGGCGGCGCCTGGCTGTTTGGGATCGCCAATCCGGTGCTCTACATGATCCTTTTGGCGCTGATCACCGGCTTCGTCCTGCGCTGGACCAAGTTCGGCCGGCACATCTTCGCCATTGGCGGCAACGAGCATGCTGCGACGTTGACCGGCGTTCCGGTGCGCCAGATCAAGGTCGCCGTCTACATGATCTCGGCGTTGTCGGCGGGAATAGCCGGCATCATCCAGACCGGCTGGCTGGGCGCCGTCACCACCAATCTCGGCAACGGCATGGAGCTGCAGGTCATCGCCGCCACCGTCATCGGCGGCGCCAATCTCGCCGGCGGCGTCGGCACCGCCTTTGGCGCCATCGTGGGTGCCGCCCTCATCGAGGTGATCCGCAACAGCCTCGGCCTGCTCGGTATTAACGCCTTTTGGCAGGGCACCTTCATCGGCGGCGCCATCCTGCTGGCGGTGCTGTTCGACCGCATCCGCAACTTCAGGCGAAGCGACTAAAAGCCTGTCTTCGCCGAAGCGCCGTTCATTTCGGTCCTATCGCTCAGTCTGAAAATCGGCTGAAGCGGCCTGCCGCGAATACCGGGCGTGCGGCTATGCCTTGACGGATACGGAAAACCGGCCGCACAATCCCCAAGCAGGCGAAGGGAGGCCAGTCGCCTGCGGGAGGATATACCCATGACGGAAGCGATCAGGCTCTACTGGGGCCGGTTCGGACATGTTTCTGTCCTGAATGTCGCGAGCGACTTCGTCACCCATGCCCATGTCGAGGCACATCTCATCATCTGGCTGGAAGGCACCGCCGGCGAGATGACCATCGGCCGTGAGACGGTCCTGCTTGGACCTGGCACGGCTGCCGGCATCAACTCGCTGCAGCCGCATAGCCATGTGCTGTCGCACGACGGCACCCCAGGCCTGTTCCTCGCCTTTTACATCGACCCGGACTGGGCACGGCGGCGCCGTGACCTGCCCTCGTCCGCGCCGCTTTTCGCGCAGGCGGCAATCACGCTCGAACCCTGGCTGCACCAGGCTGCTGCCGGCCTGCTCGATCATCTGACCGACAATGAGAGCATCGACGATGTCGCCAGTTACGAGATCGAGCGCTTCATCGACTCGGTGCTCGATGCCGCCGACGCTTCAGCTCCGCAGGAGCCGCGCGGCCGCGTGAACACCATGCAGGATTTCCGCGTCCGCAAGGCGATCCAGCTGATGAAAGCCAATGTCTGCGAGCGTATCTCCTTCGATGACGTGGCGCGCAGCGTCGGCCTGTCGCGGCCGCATTTCTTCGCCCTGTTCAAAGAACAGACCAGTTTGACGCCCAACGTCTACTGGAACACGCTGCGCATGGAGGAAGCGGTGCGCCAGCTCCAGTGGTCGCATGAGCCGCTGATATCGGTCGCCTGCAATCTCGGCTTCACCACCCAGGGCAATTTCTCGCGTTTCTTCCGCGACCATGTCGGCGTGCCGCCGACGCTCTATCGCGAAGCGGCGCGAGCAGTGTCCTGACGGGCCGGAAAGCGGCTATTTTCAGACTGATTGATACGTGCCCAAGACGCATTGATAAGCACCGCGACCACGATCGGCCTACCGTCCCAAGCAGAACGTTTGCAGGGGAAAGAGCATATGGCTGATGTCACCATCTCCACCGTCATCGACGCGCCGGTCGAAAAGGTCTGGGCGCGCATCCGCGACTTCAACGGACTGCCGAATTGGCATCCGCGCATGGTCGAAAGCCATATCGAGGACGGCAAGGACGCCACCACGATCGGCTGCGTGCGCAACTTCCAGCTGGCCAGCGGCGCGCGGCTGCGCGAAAAGCTGCTCGATTTCTCCGATGAGAATTTCCTCGTCAGCTATTCGATCCTGGAAACGCCGCAGCCGCTCACCAACCACAGGGCTACGCTGCAATTGCGGCGCGTCACCGACGGCGACCGCACCTATGCCGAATGGACCGCCAGCTTCGACGCAGCACCCGAAGAAGCCGACAAGCTGGCCGAGGGCATGGGCGCCAATGTCTTCCAGGGCGGCTTCAACGCCCTGAAGAGCCATTTCGCCGGCCAGGGTTGAGGAGCGGGCCATGGCGCTGGCATTGCAGAGTTTTGCAACGGTGAAAGACGCCAGCGCGGCGCTGAAAGCCGCCGGCACGCGCTATCTCGGCGGTGGCACGCTCGTCTTGCGCGCCGCCAATGAGGGCGACGTTTCGGTCTCCGGCCTTGTCAGGTCGACCGACCCGTCCTTGTCGGTCATCACGGTCTCCGGCGGCACGATCCGCATCGGCGCTTCGGTGACCATGGCGGCGATCGCCCGCCATCCCGAGCTCGGCCAGCTTGCCAAGGCCGCGCGTGCCGTTGGCGGTCCGGCGATCCGCAACATGGCGACCGTCGGCGGCAATCTGTTTGCGCCAAGCCCCTATGGCGATTTCGCAGTCGCCCTGCTGGCGCTGGACGCCATGGTGAGCACCAATGACGGCGAAATGCCGATGGAAGCGTTTCTGGCCAAGCGGGGCGGGAGCCGCGCGATCGTCACCTCGGTCAGCTTCACGCGGCCGGCGCAGGGAAGCTTTCGATTCGTGAAGGTCTCGCGGGTAAAGCCCAAGGGCGTCTCGGTGCTCAGTATCGCCGCTATCCTGGAACAAGCCGGCGACGGCACGATATCCTCGGCGCGCATCGCGCTCGGTTGTATGGCCGACCGGCCGATGCGAGCCAAGACAGCCGAAAAAGCGCTGCTCGGCAGGACACTGGACGCGGACGGCATCGCTTCGGCACTGGCCGCCGCGGGCGACGGCACTGCACCAATCACCGACCCGATCGCCAGCGCCTGGTATCGCGCGCAAGTGCTGCCGGTTCATCTCGGTCGGCTGCTGCTCAGCTAGTCACATTCGGGGCGCGCGCTTGCCCTGCGGGGCAGGCGCGCAAGGAGGAAGAATGGCAAAGGTTCCCGTCCAGTTCACGCTCAACGGTTCTGAGAAGGCCGAATTCGTCGAAAGCGGCACCACGCTGCTCAACGCCTTGCGCGACAAGATCGGCGACACTTCGCCGAAGGGCGGCTGCCATCAAGGCACCTGTGGCGCCTGCTCGGTGATCGTCGACGGTGAGCTCCGGCTGTCCTGTCTGACGCTCGCCGAAACCTGCAACGGCGCTGCCATCACCACCACATCGGGTCTTGCCGAAGGCGGCGTCCTGCATCCGCTGCAGCGCGCCTTTCTCGACGCCTTCGCCACCCAATGCGGCTTCTGCACGCCGGGCATGCTCATGGCGGCCAAGGTGTTGCTCGACCACACGCCCGATCCCAGCCGCGACGATGTCGTCGAAGCGCTGTCGGGCAACATATGCCGCTGTACAGGCTACGAGCCTATCATCCAGGCGGTGCTCACCGCCGCTCGCGCCAACTCGCAGAACGCGGCCTGAGGGAAGCAAGATGGAACTGCGCAAAAGCTATTTTTCGGACGTCCGCAAGGATGACCTCAACGAGATCGGCCAGCCGAGGCCCCGCTCGGATTCGCCCGGCCATGTCACCGGCAAAACCGCCTATTTCGCCGACCGCAACTTTCCCGGCATGCTGCATCTGAAGATGGTGCGCAGCCCGCACCATCATGCCCGCATCCGATCGATCGATACGTCCGAAGCGGAAAAACATCCGGGCGTGGTGAAAATTCTCACCGCCAGGGACGTCCCGCACAATGTCTACACCATCCTGATCCTGATCCAGATCGGGCCGGAGGACGAGGCGGTTCTGGCCGACGGCAAGGTGCGCTGGAAGGGCGAGGCCGTGGTGGCGGTGCTGGCCGAGACGGAGCGCGCCGCCCAGGAAGCCGCGGCCAAGGTCAAGGTCGACTACGAGGTGCTGCCGGCCGTCTTCGACATGGAGGAAGCGCTGAAGCCCGGCGCGCCCCTCGTCAACGAGTATCACGGCCAGAACTACTATCTCTATGACAGCGGCGAGTGCCGCAAGGTGCGCTTCGGCGATGTCGAGGCGGGGTTTGCCGAGGCCGACTACGTCCTCGAACAAAGCTACCAGTCCTCGCCGATAGAGCATGCGCCGACCGAGACCACCGGCTGTATCGTGGCACCGGAGGGCAATGACCGCTTCACCTGCTATACCAACACGCAGGCGATGTTCTTCACCCTCGACAACACGTCGATCATTTTGCAGATGCCGGGCAGCAAGCTGCATTTCGTCGGCGGCACGGTCGGCGGCGGCTTTGGCGGCAAGGTCGATGTCATCGTCGAACCGATCGCGATCCTCGGCGCCAAGCTAACAGGGCGACCGGTCTGTTTTACCTACAGCCGCGAGGAGGAGATGCAGATCTCGTCACCTCGCGCGGCCGAAAAGGTCGTCATCAAGGACGGCGTGATGAAGGACGGCCGCATCGTCGCGCGCAAAGTCACCGGCTACACCGACGCCGGCGCCTACTCCCGCCATTCGCCCTATGGCGCCCAGAAGGGCGCGGGGCACTATCCCGGCCCCTACACCATCCCCAATGTCTGGATCGACACGTACTGCGTCTACACCAACCGCACCCCCTCCTCCGCCATGCGCGGCTTCGGCGTCACCATCGGTGACTTCGCGCTGGAGGTGCAGATGGACAAGCTGGCGCGGCTGATCGGCATGGATCCGCTCGAATTCCGCTTCATCAACGCCTATCGCGACGGCGATATGAAGGCGCATCGCCAGCCGACCGAAGGGGCGGCCCTCATAGAGTGCATGCAGGAGGCCTCGCGCGCGGCCAACTGGCCCGTGGCTGAGAAATACATGGCAATGTCCTCCTACGTGAAGGGAGCTTGAGATGGCGATCAGGCGTGGACGCGGCGTCGCCGCGATTAACTATCCCACGGGCATGAACCTTGGCGGCGATCCCACCCAGGCGCTGGTGCATTCGACCCCAACCGGCAATTTCATGGTGACCCTATCATCGGTCGATCTCGGCCAGGGCATGAAGCAGATCATGGCGCAGATCTGCGCCGAGACAATCGGCGTGCCGACCGACCGCGTCGTCGTCGACACCGCCGATACCGACACCGGCCCGCACTGCATGGGCACTTTCGCCTCGCGCGGCACGCACCGCGCCGGCAACGCCGTCATCCAGGCGGCGAGGGAAGCCCGCCAGGTGATGCTGGAAGTGGCGGCGGAGGAATTGGAGGTGAACGCCTCCGACCTCGAGACCGACGGCCAGGGCAACATCCTGGTGAAAGGGGCGCCGCAGAAATCGATCTCGATCTTCGACGTCGCGCTTTCGGCGCATTTCAAGCGCGGCCGCTCGATCTCGGGACGCGGCATGTTTCTCATCCCGCGCTCCTATCCGGAGAAGGAGACCGGCGCGATGAAGCCGTCGACCTGCTACGCGCATGCCTGCACCGTGGCGGAGGTCGAGGTCGACGACGAGACCGGCGAGGTGACGGTGCTGGCGGTGAAGAACGTCTTCGAGATCGGCCGTGCGCTGAACCCCAAGATGGTCGAGCAGCAGCTGGTCGGCGGCTCCTGGATGGGCATCAGCCACGCGCTCTACGAAACGACCGAGCCCTATTATCCCAGCCGTGACCACGGCGGCACCGACTTCAATCAGTATCTGATGCCAGGTCCCGGCGATCTGGCCGAAACCGAGGTCATCGTGCTGGAGCGGCCCTCGGCAGATGGTCCTTACGGCGCCAAGGGGCCCGGCGAAATGTGCGCCAATCCACAGATTCCGGCGGTCGCCAATGCCGTTTTCGACGCTGTCGGCGTGCGCATCGACACGCTACCGATCACGCCGGAACGCATTTTGCGTGCGCTCAAGGCGCAAGCGACGACCTGAGGACCGACATGCCCGAGGTAAACGCCGAAACGGTCGCGACTTCGCCAGAAGCGGTCGCCGAGCGCCTCGCTGCCTCGCATTATCTGGCTGATGAAAGCCTGGCGACGGCTATCTTCCTGGCGATCCGGCTGGGCAAGCCGCTGCTGCTCGAAGGCGCTCCGGGCGTCGGCAAGACGGAAGCGGCCAAGGCAATCGCCGGGCTGCTCGGCCGCGATCTGGTGCGGTTGCAATGCTATGAAGGCATAGACGCCGCGCATGCACTCTATGAGTGGAACTACCAGCGCCAGCTGCTCGCCATCCGCCATGCCGGCGAGCAAGAAGTCGATATCTACGACGACCGCTTTCTGATCGCCCGCCCGCTGCTGCAGGTCCTGAAGGCGCCGGAGCAGCGCATCCTGCTGGTCGACGAGATCGACCGTTCCGACCACGAATTCGAGGCGCTGCTGTTGGAGTTTCTTTCCGACTTCCAGATCAGCATTCCCGAGCGCGGCACCATCCGCGCCACCGCACAGCCGATCGTCATCCTGACCTCCAACCGCACCCGCGAACTCGCCGAAGCGCTCCGGCGGCGTTGCGTCTATCACTGGATTGGCTATCCCGATGCCGAGCGTGAGGCGGCCATCATCATGCTGCGCGCCGGCGATGTCGCAGAGGCAACGGCACGCGCCGTGGCCACAGCCGTGCAGACCATCCGCGCGCGTCCACTCGCCAAGCCGCCCGGCATCGCCGAGGCGGTCGAATGGGCCAATGCCGCGACCATTCTCGAAAAAGACGGCAGTCCATGGCCGGAAGCCTTCCGCCGCGCCATCGGCGTGCTGATCAAGGACGAGGAGGATCTGTCCTACATCGCGCCCGAGCTCGGCCGGATCGTCGACGAGGTGCTGGCGTGAGCCGCGACGTCATTCAGCAACGCGGGCGGGGCAGCGCCCCCCTCTGTCCTGCCGGACATCTCCCCCGCGCCGCAACGCCCTTGCTCAGCTTCGCTCGCCTGCTGCGCCGCTACGGCTTCGCTATTGCCCCGGAACAAGTCTCCCGCTTCATGCAGGCCGTGACCCTGCTGGGGCCGCGCTCGATGGCGGACATCCGTGAGGCGGCCCTGGCCACACTAGCGCCGCCGCCTGACCGCCGCGACGAATTCGAAGCGCATTTCCAGAGCCATTTCTATGGCAACGCGTCAGCTGTGATCGAAGGCGATGCAGACGAGGAAACGCGCATCAAGGATGATGGCGGTGCCGACGACGAACGGATCGAGGCCGAGCAGAAACAGGAAGGCGGCGAGTTGTCTTCCGCCCTGGAGCAGTTGAGCTCGCGCGACTTCCAGCGCGACGACGACAGTCTGACCGCGTTTCGCCGAAAGCTGTCATCGGCCCTGCCCGCCCGACGTTCCTTCCGCACCGTGCGTACCCATTCGCGCGGCAAGCTCGACCTGCGCCGCTCGCTCAGGGAAATCGTCGGCGCAGATGGCGATGTCCCCTCGCCGCTGCTGCGCCGCCGCCAGACCGTGCCGCGCAAACTGCTGCTCTTGATCGATGTCTCCGGCTCGATGAAGCTGCACACCGCCGACTATCTCAAGCTGGCGCATGCCGCCGTGCAGGGCGCGGACCGCGCCGAGATCTTTACCTTCGGCACGCGGCTCACCCGCATCACCTCGGCATTGCGCATCCGCGACCGCGATCAGGCGCTGGCGCGCGCGGCGGCCCAGGTCGACGATTGGGATGGCGGCACCCGCATGGGACCGACCCTGCTGGCATTCCTCTCGGTGCCGCGCTTTTCGTCGTTCACGCGCGGCGCCGCGGTCGTCATTCTCTCCGACGCGCTGGAGCGCGGCGACCATGCCGAACTGGAGATTGCCATGCGCAGGCTTAGCGCCCGCGCCTTCCGGCTGTCGCTGGCGACCCCGCTGGCCGGCGATCCGCGCTTCCAGCCGGCGACAGCGGCGCTGCGCGCCATCCTGCCCGACCTCGACGATCTGGTCGACGGCTCGTCGCTGGCCGGCCTCACCGATTTCATCCTGTCGCTCGCACGCCCCGCCCCGGCGGCCGCGACCATCTGGAAAAGGGTATCGTGATGCAGAAAGCCATCGACGCGCATTTCCACATCTGGCGCCAGAAGGACCAACCATGGCTGGTCGGCCCGATGGTGCCGCGCATCTTCGGCCCTTACGAACCGATCCGCCGCGACTATCCGATCGATGAATTTTTGGCCGACCAAAAAGGTTCGGGCGTCGAAAAAGCCGTTTATGTCCAGACCAACTGGGCCAAGGAGGATTTCGAGAAGGAGGTCGCCTTCCTGCAGAAGACCGCTGACGAGACCGGCTGGCCGCACGCCATCGTCGGCTATGCCGACATGACGGTGGACGATGTCAGGCCGCAGATCGACCGGTTGATGAAATACAGGCTGCTGCGCGGCGTGCGCATGCAACTGCACTGGCACGAGACCCCGGCCTTCCGCTTCGCCGCCTCGGCCGACCAGGTGATCGACCCCAAGGTCCGCGCCAACGTCGCGCGGCTGAAGGATTACGGCCTGTCCTTCGACCTGCAGCTCTTCCCCGCCCAGATGAAGGACGGGCTGACGCTGGTCGGCGAAAACCCGGAGACGAATTTCATCCTGACCCACGCCGGCATGCTGACCGGCATGGAACCGGAAACCACCGAAGCCTGGAAGGCCGGCCTGCGCGCACTGTCGGCGGCGCCCAATCTCTACGCCAAGCTGTCTGGCCTCGGCACCTTCGTTCACCGCAACGACCCGGCGCTGATCGCCTACATCATCGACAATGCGATCGATATTCTTGGCAGCGACCATCTGATGTTCGGCTCGAACTTCCCGATCGAGAAGCTCTGGACTGGCCACGCCGAACTGATCAAGGCGCACCGCGATGCGGTGGAGAAGCATGGCACGGCGGCGGAAGCCGACATTTTCTGGAACGCGGCGGAGAAGGTTTACAGGCCGGTGTAGCGCGTCTTTCCTCACTTCACCTCGAACTGTGGATCGACCGGGATCTGCATTGCCGTCACCAGATGGTTGGTCTGTCCCGCCAACCCGATGATCGACACCAGTTCGCCATGCTGTGCGTCTGTCATGCCCTTGGCGCGCGCCGCCGCGGTGTGCGAATGGACGCAATAGGAGCAGCCATTGGCGGTCGACACCGCGATGTAGATCATCTCCTTGGTCAACGGATCGATGGCACTGTCTGCAACCATCACCGCCTTGAGCTGTTCCCAGATACGCTTCAGCGCCACAGGATCATTGGCCAGCCCGCGCCAGAAATTATTGACGAAATCGGATTTGCGCGTCGCGCGGATGTCGTCGAACACCGCCTTTAAGGCCGGGATTTTCTCCACCTCGGCATCGCTCAGGAGTCTGGTGGTGGCCATGGTGTTTCCTTTCGTTTTTCAATGCCGGACGTTTGAATCGGACGCTGAACAGCCGCCGCCAATCCATTCACTTCATTCGCCTATTCGCCTTTTGCGACGCAAACGGCACCGCGAGGGTATGTCGAGATTCAAGTCAAGCTGGCGTTTGCAGGCCGGCCTCACCTGAATACCGACACACTCTCTAATGCACCGCCGCATACATAATCTTCTCCTCCGTCGCCTCGGCCGGCGAAAACTCCTCGACGATACGGCCCTGGCGGCAGACCAGGATCCGGTCGGACAGGTTCATGATCTCCGGCAGGTAGGACGAGATGACGACGACGGCCAGACCCTCGTCGGCCAGCCGGTTGATGATCTGGTGGATCTCGGCGATGGCGCCGACATCGACGCCGCGCGTCGGCTCGTCGAAGATGACCACGCGCGGCTTCTGCACCAGCCCCTTGCCGATCACCACCTTCTGCTGGTTGCCGCCGGAAAGCTCGACCACGCGCGCATTGTCGTTGATCGCCCTGATGTTCAGCGTCTTGGTCCATTCGGCGGAGAGCGCGCGCATCTCCTGCTGATTGATCACCCAGCCTTTTTCGCGGCCGGCCGCCAGCAGCCCGCCGAACAGGTTCTCGGCAATGCCCATCGTCTCGAAAATGCCTTCGCTCTTGCGATCCTCCGTGACGTAGACGATGCCGTCGGCCACCGCTTCGCTCGGCACGAGATAGCGCACCGGCCTGTCGTCCAGCTCGATCGCCCCGCCGCGCAGGAAATCGCGTTTGTAGATGCCGGACACGATTTTGAACGTCTCGGTACGGCCGGAGCCGATCAGCCCGAAGACGCCGGTGATCTGGCCTTCGAAGATCGAGAACGAATTGTTGCGCACGACATTGCTCATTGAGATGTCCTGCACCGACAGAACTTTCTTGCCCGCCTTGCGCAGCCTGGCCTCGTCTCGCTGGCGATAGATCTGCCCGGACAGCATGCGCCCGACCATGGCGGCAACGATCCGGTCGCGATCGAAGGCCGACGTGTCGTCGGTGATGACCAACTCGCCGTCGCGCAGGATGGTGATGCGGTCGGCAATCAGCAGCGCCTCTTCCAGCGCATGGCTGATGAAGACGATGGAGACGCCGCGCGCCTTGAGCCGCCGGATCAGCGCGAAGAAGTGCCGCTTTTCCTCCGGCGTCAACGTCGCGGTCGGCTCGTCGAAGATGATGATCTCGGCATTGTGGTGCACGGCGCGCGCGATCTCGACCATCTGGCGCTTGGCCGCGCCAAGCGTCGCCACCATGGCGTTCGGGTCGACCGGAAAATTCAGCGACTGCAGGAACTGCTGCGCGGAAATGTAGGTGCCGCGCAGCCGGTTGAGGAATTTCTCGGTGCCGAGATAAAGATTCTGCGCCACCGTCATCGACGGCACCAGGCTGGTCTCCTGGAACACCATTGCGATGCCCGCCTCGAGCGCCGCATGCGGCGAGGCGTAAGCGATCTCGCGTCCCTTGTGGAACATCTTGCCCGAACTGGCGTCGACCACTCCGGCGATGATCTTGGTCAGCGTCGACTTGCCGGCGCCGTTTTCGCCGAGCAGCGCGTGGATCTCGCCCTTGCGCAATTCGAAGCTGACATTCTTGACCGCGGGCACGCCGCGATAATTTTTGGTGACATTCTCCAAGCGCACGATTGGTTCCATCAAAACCCCCCGGCATCGACAGCCAACACGCAGTCGCCGCCCTTCGAGGCGACGAACAGTTCGCCATCTTTTTCAACCACGCTGCAAATGCCGTGACGTATGCCGTTGGCGCGGCTGTGCAGGCTGAACCGAGGCTGCATGTTCTGGTCGAGCCTGACCACCAGACCGTAGGAGCGGCTCGGCGACCAGGGCTTGTGGATGCCCATCGTGCGGATGCCGCCGCATTGCAGCGGTTCGAGGAAGCTGCGGCTTGAGGCCAGAGCCGGTGCGATCCAATAGGCCGGCGGCACCTGCTCGATCATGTCCTGACGGTAATGCGTCTCCTGCAGCACGAATTCGATCAGCCGGTTGCGCGGCGCAAACAGGGTCAGCCAGGCGCCGCCATCGGCTGCCGGCGACAGCCGCGCGGGATAGCCGGGCAGATGGGTCAACACCGTCGAGCGGCTGCCGCTTGCCGCCTCGAAGCGGATGAGCTGATGGCGCCAGCTCTCGCTCACCAGCACATCCCTGCCGATGGGATGGAGCCCATAGGGAAAGGCGATGGCGCCGGCCACCTTGCGGAAGGTCCCGCCTGCCGCATCCTGCTTCCAAAGCGATCCGGACGCGCCTTTCTTCATCAGGTCGGCCGCCCATTGTGATGGTGCGAATTCGGCCGAGCCATTGGCCAGCCACAGCGCACCATCATCGGCATAGGCGAGCGCGGTCATGCAGCTGACACCAGCCGGTAGCGAAACATCCCTACCGCCGACCAGGAGCTTGCCGCTTTCCAATCCGACCGTCAGCTCACCCGATGGCGAGAACGCCAGCGCGGTAACGGTGGACGCAAAGGTCTCGACCAACTTGGGCGCGGTACCGGCGGCAATCGAATAGACGGCGTTGCCGCTGGAAGCGAGCAGCTTGTCGCCAGAGATCAGCAGATTGTCCGGCTCGGTCAGTTCGGCAAAAGCCGGCGCATCGTCAAGCTGCGTGTTGGGTCGGAAAGCGCCATCCAGCGGCGGGATCGTCACCGCCTTGCCGCGAAATAAATCCAGGATGGGATCGAGGATCATCGCTTTGCTCCCCAATAGGAAGCCGGGCTGGTCCAATTCGGGTCGGCGCTAGCAATCTTGTAGCGGCCGATGCGGTTGTTGAGGATGCCGCCGACGAAGAGATATCCCTTGTGCTCGCGCATCGAGGTGACCATCGGATGCGCGCCGCCCGAGAGGTCGCCCATCGCTTCGACGATGTCGCCCTCCTCCGTGAATTTCACCACGCCCCCGGTGTTGATGTTGGGGAACAGCCATTCGTCCTGCGGCAGCCGGCGTGTCATGCGCTTGCGCATGTCGGGATGGCGCAGCGACAGGTCGAAGCTCGGGGTGCGCATGCCGAGCCACGCCATCCAGTAATTGCCGTCGGAAGCGCGGTTGATGTTGTCGGGGTAGCCCGGCATGTCCCGGATGACGCATTCGGCGATGCCGGCCTTCGGCCCTTCCAGCCAGTAGCGATGCACACGGCAGGCCCAGCTCTCGGCGAAGAACAGCGACTTGCCATCATGCGCCATGCAGACGCCGTTGGTGTAGCGGTAGCCGTCGAGCAGCGTCCTGGTCGATCCGTCCTTCGGATCATAGACCAGCAGGCGGCCGGTGGCGCGGTTCTCGATCGAATCCAGCGCCCAGTCATGCGCGTCGTAGCGCTTGGTCGAGTCGGTGAAATAGATGCGGCCGTCCGGTGCTATGTCGCAGTCGTTGGGATCGCGCAGCCGTGCGTCGTCGACGACCGATGTCCAGGAGCGCGACGTTTCGGCCGACAGGCGTTTGACCTCACGATCGGGCGAGACGGAATAGAGCCCCATGGCGCCGACACAACTGATCAGATTGCCTGATTTGTCGAAGGCAAGGCCGAGCGGAAAGCCGCCGATATGAGCGAACACTTCCGACTTCACATAGCCCGGCGCGAAGAAGCGGACGATCTCGCCATGGCGCGTGCCGCAATAGAGGTGGTCGTCACGGTCGAGAATGACATCTTCCGGTCCTTCCAGTTCGCCGAGCCCGATATGGTCGGCGCCCGACAGCCTGTCGTCGAGTTCGTAGGATGTGCCGGAGCCGGGCGCCGCCGACTGCGTCTCGCCCATCCTGAGATAGACCGGCGCGACATAGACCTCGTTCAGCACCTTGTGGCGGTTCTTCAGCCAGCGGATGTCGATCGTCACCGCCACTGCCAGCATGATGCCCAGCACCATCTGGTTGGTGCCGGTGCCGTAGCCCAGCCTGATCAGGCCGTTGGTCATGGTCAAAACGATGATGGCGCCCATCAGCCCCTTGATCACCGAGCCGCGCCCGCCTCCGAGGCTGACACCGCCGACCACCGCCGCGGTCAGCGCCATGATCTCGAGGTTGAGGCCGGTGCCCGGCCCTGCTCCGCTCAGCCGGCAAGCTATGAGGAAGCCGCCGATCGAGGCGCAGAAGCCTGAGAAGACATAAGTCATGAACACGGTGCGGCGCACACGGATGCCGGCATTGTGGGCAGAGCGCCGGGAGCCGCCAACCGCCAGCACATGCCAGCCGGGCCGCGAGCGCGTCAGCGCGATATGAGTGACGATGGCGAGGATAATGGCCAACCACACCGAGACCGACAGGCCCCAGAAGGTGCCGTCGCCGATGAAGTCGAGCACAGCGGAGGTGGCTTGGGACAGCTGCACATCGGCGGCATAGGTGGTGACCAGGATGTCGAACAGCGCCCGCCCGAAAATGAAGGTCACCAGCGTGGTGAGGAAGGCGCGCAGCCTGAGGTATCCGACGAGATAGCCGTTGACGGCGCCGAAGACGAGGCCGGCGGCAAGCGAAGCGGCCAGCGCCAGCCAGATCGACTGTTCGAGGATGAAGAAGACATAGACGGCCGAAAAGCAGGACAGCGCAAAGATCGAGCCGACCGACAGGTCGATGCCGCCGCCAAGCATCACCACCGTCATGCCGGTGACGACCATCGAGAATTCACCGAGCTGGCGGGTCGATTCCTGCAGCGAGGTAAGTTTGAAGAAGCCCGGAATGATCGAACCGAACACGCCGAGTGTTGCCACCAGTGCCAGGAAGGGAATGGCATTGTCGGTCCAGCGCTTGGTCAGTATCTCGCCGACCAGATGGTCGGGCACGAGATTGTAGCGCCAGGCCTGGAGGCGTTCGCGAAAGGACATCAGGTCACTGCTATTGCGAGAGAAGAGAAAAAGGTGGCCGGGTAATCGCTCCGGAGCAATTCTCAACTTCGCCGCTGCCCCTCATCCGCCTGCCGGCACCTTCTCCCCGTGAAGAACGGGGAGAAGGGATAAGCTCCAGCGTCGACACCCCCTCTCCCCGTTTTCACGAAGAGAGGGTAAGGTGAGGGGCAGCGCCGAGGTTGGAGATTGTCCACGTACAACCCGGCCGCCATGTTGATATCAGGCGTAAACTCGCGACCTACTTCGCCGCAGCTTCCGCTTGCAGCGCCTTCAGGTCCCAGCAGCTGTCGGGCTTGAGGTCGGCCTTGGTCGTCGCCTTCTCCAGCGTGTAGATGTAGGTGTGCGACGTGCCGGCCGGCTGGCCGCTCTGCAGCAGGAACTTTATGATGGCGTTCATGTCCCCCGACTGCCGGGCAAGGTCGGTCATGACAACCGCGCCATAAGTGCCGTCCTGCAGCTTGTCGCAGTCGGCCGCCTTTTCGCCGCCTCCGGTGGTGACCAGGAAAACCTTGCCCTCGAGCTTGGCATCACGGATCGCGGCCGACGCGCCAGTAGCATCACCATCCCAGAAGTCGATGATCGAGCAGATGTCGGGGTTCTGCTGCAGCATCGTCGTCGTGACATTGCGCGAGGTGGTCGCATCCCAGTTGGAGTCGGGCTTGGCCACGACCTGAAACTCGGGATGCTTTTCCAGTACCTTCATGATGCCGGCGTACTGATAAAGGCTGGAGGAGTTCGCTTGATCGCCCTGCACAAGGCCGATCTTTTTGGACGAGTTCTCGCCGCAGCCCTTGATCGCGGCTTCCGCCTCGAGTTGGCCGAGCCGGTCCCAATCGCTGCCGACAAAGGCATCGGCCGGGAAATTGGCGGGATTGTCGACCAGGATCACGTAGGTGCCGGCTGCCTGCGCCTTCTTCATCAGCTTGGAGTAGGAATTGAGGTCGGGCGCGTGGATGATCAGCACGTCAGGCCTGGTGTCGGAGGAGATGGCATCGGTGATCGCCTGCGCGCCGGCATCGACGACCCAGTTCGGATCGCGCGTCTCGAACGTGCCGCCCCAGGCCTCGACTTCGGTCTTCAGATAGTGCGCCCAGCCCTGCGCCAGGTCGAAGCCCATCGCCAGCGGCACCAGCATGACGCGTTTGCTCTTGAGTGCCTGCGCATAGGCAGCGGGGCCCGGATCGTCGGCAGCGAAGCTCGGCGCCACGAACGCGGTGACCGCAAGCGCCGTCGCGGCGGCCATCAATGTTTTGATCAGTTTCATGTCACATCCTCTGGTTGGTCGTTGTTATTTACGGCCGGCCCCAACCGTCCGCTTTGGTTTAGTCTTCCTGTTTGAGCATGATCTTTTCCGAAAAGTTCCCACTTTTCGGGATCATGCTCTAGATGTCGCCCTGCTGCGCCGTCTGTTCGTCACGCGGATTGATGATGCCGTCGACGATGATGGCACCGAGCAGGATCGCCGCCTTGATCAGGTTTTGGTAGAGCAGCGGAATGTCGATGATGGTCATCGCATTGAGCAGGATGCCGATCAGCGCCGCTCCGACCAGCACGTTTCGCACCCCGCCTCGTCCGCCCGAAAGCCCGATGCCCCCGATCACCGCCACCAGCACGATGTCGTAGAGCAGCGTCGAGTTGACGACGCGGGTGTTGATCGAATGCAGGCTGGCCGCTGTCAGCAGGCCGGCGATCAGCGCCACGAAGGCGGAAAGCACATAGCGCAGCACCAGCATCGGCCGCACTGGAATACCGATGTTGCGCGCGGCGACCGGATTATCGCCGGCGAAATAGATGTAGCGGCCCCATTTGGTGTAGCGCAGGAACAGGAAGAACAGGAAAGCCAGTGCAGCGAAGACGAACACCTCGATGGGAATGTCGAGGAAGCGCAGGCCGCCAAGCAGTTCCACCCAATGGCCCTGCGGCACCGGAACCGCATCCTGCGTGATCAGTTGCGAGCGCACATAGCCGAAGACGAAGGAGCCGGTGGCAAGCGTCACGAAGATCGCCGGCACGTCGGCGTAAGCGACGAGAAAGCCGTTGAGCAGGCCGATGGCGAGCACGCCGGCCAGCACATAGGCGAAGGCGAGCCCGTCAGGCGTTCCTGAATTCATCAACTGCAGATACCAGGCGACCGACATCGCCATGATCGCCACCGCCGAGAGGTCGATGCCACGGCCAATGATGACGACCGCCATGCCCAATGCCAATATGCCCAGTACCGAGACCGAACGAACGATGGCAACGAGATTGTTCGGAGCGATGAAGCCCGGCAGGCCTATGGCCGCGGCAATGAACAGCATCACCGCTATGGCAAAGACAATACCTTCCTGGTTCAGGCTCTTGAAACTCGGCCGACCGATCGCGTTCATTGTCTGTCTTCACCCCGGCGGCAGCGCTGCCGCCCCTGGGAAGAAAGCTAATCGGCTCAACGTCGGTTCGTCAAATGAATCCGCGTTCAAAACACGGACTGCCGACGAGACTCGCGATGTGGACGCATTGATTGCTGATGCTGGCGCAATGCCCGGAAACTTCGGCACTTTTGGCAATTGTTTGCGCCATCCCTGCGTCTTGCGCAAGCACGACACCAAGGCGCAAGGCGAAGATGGAATTTAACCCTGCGGTGGATGGGAAAATTCGATTTCAGTTCCCGGCCATGTGGCCGGAAACCTCGGCGCCGGCGGTCCTCGGCAACACCAGGAAACGGAACGACGCCACCAGCCCGATGACGCCGATCACCAGGAAGGTGACTCGAAAATCGACGAGGTCCAGCGCCGGCTGGGCCCTGGCGATCTGCGACAGGTTGAGGATCGCCGCAGCTATCGCCACACCGAACAGCATTGCCACCTGCTGCAGCATCGAGGACAGGGTCGCCGCCGAGCTGCGCTGCGCCGCGGCGATATCGGCGAAGGCCAGCGTGTTCAGCGCCGTGAACTGCATGGAACGCGACAGGCCGGCGATCAGCATCAGCCCCACCACGAGCGCCTGCGGCGTCTGCGGCGAGATCGCCGCGCAGGCCATGATCGATGCGGACGCAATGACGCCGTTGACGACCATCACCGAACGAAAGCCGAAGTGGCGCAGCATCGGCGTCGTCACCGTCTTCATCCCGAGATTGCCGAGGAAATAGGCCAGGATCATCATGCCGGCATCGACCGGGCTCATGCCAAAGCCGACCTGGAACAAAAGCGGCAGCAGGAACGGCGTGGCGTTGATCGCGACGCGGAATATGGTGCCGGCCGCAAGCGTCGAGATGGCGAAGGTCAGCACCTTGAACGAGGACAGGTCGAGCAGCGGATGGGGCGCGCGCCGGAGATGCCGCACCGCCAACCAGCCGATGACGATCCCTGCCGCGACCAGCAGCACCGTCGGCAGCACGCCGTCGTCGGGATGCGCGATACGCTCGAGGCCGCAGAGAAGGCAAGCAAGTCCCGCCGATGTCAGGAAGAAACCCGGCCAGTCGAGTGGCTTGGGATCGGCTTCACGGTCACCGGGGATGAAGCGGGCGACCAGCGCCAGCCCGATCAGCCCAAGCGGGATGTTGATGAAGAAATTCCAGTGCCAGGAGAGATATGTGGTGATGAAACCGCCAAGCACCGGACCAACGACAGGCGCGAACAGCGCCGGCCAGGTGATGAGCGCGGTTGCGTTGAGCAGTTCCGATTTTGACGCGTTGCGCAGCACTAGGATGCGGCCGACCGGCGTCATCAATGCGCTGCCCAGCCCTTGCGCGGCGCGCGCCGCGACGAACTCGGTGAGATTCTCGGAGAAGCCGCAGGCGAGCGAAGCCAGCGTGAACAGTGCGATCGCCATCAGGAAGATGTTGCGCGCGCCGAACCGGTCGGCGAGCCAGCCCGACAGCGGCACGAACACCGCCATGGTCAGCATATAGATGGTGATGCCGATGCTCATCGCCACCGCCGGCACGCCGAAGGAGGCGCCCATCTGCGGCAGCGACGTCGAGATGATCGTCGAATCCAAGAGCTGCATGAAGAAGGCAATGGCGACAATCAGCGCCACACGCCGCGAATTGCTGGCTGGGTCGGCTGAAGCTTCAATCTCGGGAATGGCAGTCATGACGGACCGCTTTGAACAGCATTTGACCGACGGCGTCCAGATCCGTGTCCATTCGCGCCGGCCGGAAAAGCCGCGACGGCTTTGCCGCCAGGCTCTCCACCGATCTCGGCAAGCCGGTCAAGGCTGTGGCCGACTGGCAAAGTTGCGTCGAGGGCGCCGACATCGTCGTCGAGGCCTCGCGGCTGCCGAAGCCGCAGCCGCTGCTGAAGACCGATTGGATCAAGCGTGGTGCGCTGGTCGTGCCCTATGGCACGATGAGCGCGGTCCGAAATACCTGTCGCCGGTCGGCGGCGCATCGGCCGGCTTCGTGCCGCTGCAGAAGACGGTAACATCGATCCTGGCCGCCATCCGCCACAAGGCCAATCCGGTGATGCTCGATTTCCTGCCCGTCTCCGAGGGCGTCGAGGACCATGCCACGCAGACGCCGCTGGCCGTTTCGAAATGCGCCGCCATGATTGCACTGTGGCGCCGGTTGATCGCCTTCGAACTGATGGCGGCCGCCCAGGTCGTCGATCTGCGCGACGGGCTGACGCTGGCGCCGCGCACAGCCGCTATCCATACGGTGATACGCGCGCTGGTGCCGGCGCTGAAGGAGGATCGGCCGCTCGGCATCGAAGCCGAAGCGCTGCATACAGCGCTTGCCAGCGACAGATGGCAGCCGACCTTAGCCCCGACCGACCTTGTCCAGGAACAGGCGTAGCTCGGCCGGGTCCATGTGCACCACATGCCTGTCCTCGGGATAGACGCCGCTGTTGACGTCGGCGACATATTCGGAGAATGCAGCCACCCGCTCCGCCTGCAACCGATCATATTCAGCGGCGAAGTTGCGATAGACCTTGGAGTGTCGTGGCATGTGGCCCCGATTCTGCCCGAGGATATCTTCGGCGAACAGATATTGCGCGTCGCAACCGGTGCCCGCGCCCATCGACAGCATGATCAGCGAGGTACGCTCGGAGATCGCCTTGGCGACCTCGACCGGCACCACTTCGATTTCGGCGCCGATGGCGCCGGCGGCCTCGAGCTGTTTCACCGCTTCGAACACCTGCATGGCGGCGCCGGCGGTCTTGCCTACCGCCTTGAAGCCGCCGGTCCACGTCGCGCGGGATGGAATGAGGCCGACATGGCCGATGACGGGGATGGCATCGTCCGCCATGCGCTTGATGGTGGCGTAGCCCGCGCTGCAATAGACCGCGTCGGCGCCGGCCTTGTAGAGCCGGAAAGCCCAACGCAGGAAATCATCCGATGTGCCGATTTCGTAGAAATTGTCTCCCGGCATGGTGAACAGGCTCGGTGCCGCATCGCGGTATTGCGGGTTGAGCACGAGTTCCGGCGGCACGGAGACGATATCGACCCCTGCCCGCTCGGCAGCTTCCGCTTCGTCCAGGGTCAGCACGCGCAGCATCGTCAGCTGACGCTTGCCCTTCATGGCGCGCAGGTCGGCAACGGTCGGTCTCTTTCGGCTCATAAACGTCCCTCTTTTGCTTGCCGCGGTGCCGGATCGGTTTGCCGCGCTTCAGATCTCGATCATCACCTTGCCAGCTTCGATCTTCACCGGATAGGTCGCAAGATTGACGCAGACCGGCGCGCCCTTGGCCTGGCCGGTCTTATAGTTGAAGCGGCCATTGTGCTTTGGACATTCGATGATGTCGTCCATCACCAGCCCGTCGGCGAGATGTGCCTTCTCATGCGTGCAGAAACCGTCGGTGGCGAAGAATTCATTGTCCGGGGAGCGATAGATCGCGAAGGTTCGGCCACCGTGGTCGAATCGGATGACATCCTCTTCCTCGACATCGTCCACCGCACACGCTTCAATCCAATCGGCCATCTCTGTCTCCCGCAAGCATTCGCGCCCCTTATTCAGCCGCCGCCGACATGTCGAACTCATGGAATTCGCCGCGATAGGGCCTGGCCGTCGGCGGCAGCTCGCGCTTGAGGTAGTAGTCCTCGTATTTCAGCTGCCTGAGCAGGACCGGCCAGACCTCGCGATAGGCATGCCACATCGACGGGTTCGGCACGGGCAGGTCGTGCTTGATCAGCTCATGCAGCCTGGGCAGCGCATGATAGGGCACCATCGGGAACATGTGGTGCTCCACATGATAGTTCATGTTCCAGTAGATGAACCGGCTGATCGGGTTCATGTAGACGGTGCGCGTGTTGAGCCGGTGGTCGACGACATTGTCGGCCAGCCCGATATGCTGCAGCAGGCCGGTCGTCACCATGTGCCAGGTGCCGTAGAGGCGCGGCAAACCAATCAGCACCACCGGTATCCATGACCTGAGGACGACCGCGACAGCGATCGTCGCAATGTACACGGCAACATGCCACCGCGCGGCCGTCACGGCCTTTGCCCATTCCATTTCCGGAACATAGCTCTTTTCCTCGTCGGACAGCTTGCCGAAAGCCTGGCGCACGAGCGTCGGCAGCGAATAGCGGAAATCGAGAATGCCGGTGAAGGCCAGCGCCGCCTTCAACAGGTCCGGCGGCCGCATGACGGCGATCTCGGCATCGCGGCCGACGATGATGGTGTCGGTGTGGTGGCGGGCATGGCTCCAGCGCCACTGCACTGGATTGCGCATCAGCATGAAGGAGGCGATGTGGTACACGACATCGTTCATCCAGCGCGTGCGGAAGGCCGTGCCATGGCCGCATTCGTGCCAGCGCGAGTCGCTAGACGAGCCGTAGAGCACGCCGTAGATGAATAGGAACGGCACCACCCACCATGAGCCCCAGAACCATATGATGCCGGCGGCCGAGGCCAGGATCGCAACAATCCAGATGATGGTGTCGCGGATCGCCGGCCCGTCGGAACGCTGCATCAGCTCCTTCATCACCTTGCGGGGGACATCGGTGTGGTACCATTCGGCGGAGGCCAGGCCGGTCTCAATCGCGGCCCTGGTGCTTTCACCGACCAGGCTGTAATCCCGCTTTTTTGCCATCGTCTTCACACGGGCCTCCAAACTTCTCGCACCGCTCGCAATCCGGCCCGCCGGCCGGAGGGCTTGCTTTGAATACATGTCGCGCTCATGCCGGGCCCGCCAGTCTCCGGAAATTGCCGGAGGGCCGAGGATAATCCTGTTCGGGCTGGCGGGCGATTGCCGCAATCCTGGCTTCGGCGCCGGCGATAGCTTCCCTGCCGTCCAGGACCCGGAACACGGCATCGTAGGCGCGGCCTTCGTCATGCTCCAGCCAGATCATCTCGCCGCGTTCGCGCGCGGCGAGATCGCCGAGCACATGATGCGTCGATGGCTCGATGCCCAGCGCATAGTGTCCGGCCTGGAAATTCTGCCATTGATAGGCGCAAGGCAGCTGGTCTTTCCGCGTCACCATTTCGAAGCCGAGGCCGAGCCGGTCGTTGACCACCGCCACTGGTACCTCGCCCTTTCCATCGGCGTCCATTTCATGCTGCCAGACCTGTTCGCTGAACCCCATTCGCGGTTCCGGCACGGTGCGGTAGCCGACCTTCTGCGCCTCATAGCGCTCGCCGGCATGGCCGGCCCACACCACGTCGCGGATTGGCGCAAGGTAGCGTGAGCCCTCGTCAAGCAGGGGATGACTGACATTCACATGGTAGAAATACATATGCGGCGTGCGATTGAAGCCATGGTTCACGACGCGGTCGGACAGCCGGATCTCGTTGCCGCCGACATCCGCCTCGATCCGCCGGATCAGATGCAGATCCTCGCCGAATACCGCCGATTGCTGGACGATGCCTTCGGCCCACAGCACGCAGCGGTCGCCGTCCCACGCCTCACCGTAGCCGGTCAGCCGCGCCGGGATGGTGCCGACACGGCCATGCAGCGAATGGATCACGGTCTTCTTGCCGGGATAGTTGTAGTTCTCGGCCGGCACCTCTTCCCGACCCAGTATATGGTCGAGGCCGCAGGTGACCAGCAAACCGGAAAAGGAGCGCGCCCAGGCCAGCCCCCCTTCCCCCTCATAGTCGTGAAGACCGGGGTTGCGAAAACCGCCCGGCGAGTGCCAGCCGATCGCCTGGCCCTTGAAGTCGCAATCGGCGATGTCGAGCGCGCGGTCGACGAGTGCGGTGAAGCGCAGGCCGGAGCCGGTGCGGAACTCCAGCATGCGGACACCGCGCTCCACCCCGTCGCCGAGCGTCATCAGCCGCACGCCGGCGAACTGCGACAGCATGCCGGAGCGTTCCGAGACCTGCCGGCGCGAGAGCGTCTTGCCGTAAAGCTCTACCATGCCGTCACTGCGCCCTCTTCATCAGAGCCGACAGGTCGGCGCCGGTGATGATGCTTTCCACGGTCAGCAGATCGGTATCGGCGACCGTCTGCTCGGCAACGATCTCGCCGCGGCGCATGACGATGATGCGGTCGGCAACCTCGAACACGTGATGGATGTTGTGGGTGATGAGCAGCACCGAATGGCCGGCCTGACGCATCTCCTTGACGAAGCGCAGCACGCCATGGGTTTCCTCGACGCCGAGATTGTTGGTCGGCTCGTCGAGGATGATCACCTTGGCGGCGAACTGCATGGCCCGCGAAATGGCGATCGACTGGCGCTCGCCGCCCGACAGCGTTGAGACCAGCGCGTCGGCGTCGAGTTTCTTCGAGATGCCGACGCGCTTCAGCAGGGAGGAGGCAGCATCGCGCAGCTTGGCGAGATCGAGCGGCGCAAACACGCCCAACCATTTGAAATTGACCGGTTCGCGGCCGAGGAAGAGGTTGCGCGCGATACTGAGATCCGGCGCCAGCGACGTATCCTGGTGGATGGTCTCGATGCCGAGATCCATCGCGTCGCGCGTCGAGCGGATCGAAACCTTCTGCCCGCGCACATAGATGTCACCGCGATCGACCGGGAAGACGCCGGAGATCGCCTTGATCAGCGTCGATTTGCCGGCGCCATTGTCGCCGAGCAGGGCCACTATCTCGCCTTCTCTCAGCGTCAGCGAGGCATTCTTCAGCGCGCGCACGCTGCCGAAGGATTTTTGCAGGTTCTGCAGCCGAAGCACTTCTTGCATCATAGTCAGCTCCTTGCCGCGTTTTTCTGCAGCAAAGCATGGAGGATGAGCATGGCGAGGATGATCACGCCGACGAAGATGTTGTAGGCGAGGCCGGGCACGCCGACGAGCACGATGCCGTTACGGATGGCGCGCAGCATCAGCGCGCCGACGATGGTGCCCAGGATGGTGCCGCGTCCGCCGGTCAGCGCCGTGCCGCCAACCACCACCATGGCGATCACTTCGAGCTCATAGCCTGTGCCGGCCACCGGCGAAGCGGCCGAAATACGAAAGGCGCTGATCATGCCGGCAAGCCCGGCCAGCACCGAGGTGGCGATGAACAGCCATATCTTGACGGCGTCCGCCGGCACGCCGCGGGCCACTGCCGCGTTGCGGTTGGAACCGATGGCGCTGATCCAGTTGCCGAGCTTGGCATAGCGCAGGACGTAGATTGCCAGCAACGACAGGCCGATGAACCACCACAGCGAGGTGTAGAAGCGGAACGAGCCGATATTGAAGCTGCCGGCAAGCAGCGTCACGAAGAAGCCAGGCTGGTCCCACGACTTCAGCGGGAAACCCTGGGTGATGTAGAGGGCCGCGCCGCGCACGATCAGCAGCATGGACAGGGTCACCAGGAATGACGAGATGCCGATCTTGGTGACGATCACCCCATTGATCGCCCCAATCGCGATGCACAGTAAAAGTCCAGCCAGAAGGGCGACGCCGATATCCACCCCGCCGTTCTGCACCAGAAGCATCACGACCACTGGCGCCAGGCCGAATACGGCACCGACCGACAGGTCGAACTCGCCGGCCGTCAGAAGCAGCGTCATGCCGAGCGCGATGATGCCGAGCTCGGGCAGGAACGCCATCATGTTGGAGATGTTGAGCGGCGACAGGAAATTGCCGTCCGCGATCGCGAATACCACGAGAAGGACGACGAGGATGATGAACGAGGAAAATTGCGGCGAGCGCATCAGCCTCGACCTGCTCCTGGCGCTTGCTGCGCCCTCTTCCGCGGTGACTGCCATGACGTTCTGAACCATGCTGTTTGCAGGCGCCCGCCGCCGGCGCGGCGGGCGTCCATTTTCACTTCTTGTCGTAGAGTTTGAGGATCGGCTCGACGCTCGACGCGTCGTAGAGACCGAAAGTGTGGATGTCGTAGCCGATTGGCTCGCCCGAGGCGGCAAGCCCGAGCAGTGCTACCGGCATGAAGCCCTGCGCCGATGGGTACTGCCAGGCCGCAGCGTTGACGAAACCGTCCTGGACGGCTTGCGCCGTCTCCTTCGAATTGCCCCAGCCGACGACCGGGATTTTGCCTGCCGGCACGCCGGCGCCGTCGAAGACCCGCTTGACGCTGGCCGCCACGGAATCGCCGAGCGCGATGATCGCCGGCGGATTGTTGGCAACCATATAGTCGGTCATCTTGGCGATGATGCCGGCCGGATCGGTGCCGCAATCAACCACGTCGTACTTGATGCCGAGCGGATCAAAGACGCTGGCGATGCCTTCGGTCTCGAGCTGCTGATAGCTGGCGCCGGGGACTTCGACCGGCAGGAAGACCTTATCCCCCTGCTTCACCATCTTGTGGTCGACAAGATACTTTGCCCAGATCGCCCCTGCCTCCTTCAGGTCGGCGCCGACATAGGCCTGCCGCCCCGTCGCCGGGTCGTCGGTGTTGAAGAACACGATCGGGATGCCGGCGGCCTTCGCGGCCTTGACCTCCTCGGTCCACAGGCCGGGCTGCGCCGAGGTGGTGGCAATGCCGTCGGGCTTGGCGGCAAGCGCGGAATTGAAGGCTTCCTTCTGCGCCGCCATGTCGCCGCCGCTGAAGGAGATCTTGCAGGTCACCTTGAGCTGGTCGCAGGCCTTGGTAGCGCCGGCGTTCCAGTCGATCCAGAACGCATCCGACGGGCCGCCATGCGACAGTAGATAAAAGGTCTTCTGGCCGTCCTGTGCCTGCGCGGCCGACCCGAACGCGATGCCGGCAAGCACAGTCGCGGCGGCCGCCAATTTCAATGCAAATTTCAACATTGCTTTCCTCCTTGTTTGGAGCCGTGCCGCCATGCACAGGCGGCGCGGCCGGCCGTCACAGGCCGTTGGCGCGGAACTTCCCGTCGAGGAATGTCTTGGCGCGCGGCACGTCGTCTTCCGACAGGTGCTCGATGATGACCGGAATGTTCGGGTGCTTCTCGGCAAGCCGCTGAAGATAAAGGTCGTAGTTGAGCGAGCCGAGGCCGGGCGCCGGCAGTTCGATCTCGCCGACGCCGCGGAAGGTGTGGCTTTCCATGGCATCCTCATCGCCGATGTCGGCGTGCTTTTCCGACTTGTCGCTGCCCGAGCGCTTGACGTCCTTGGCATGCGCTATCCTGATCTTGTCCGTCAACGTGTCGAACACCTGGTTCAGGATCTGGTCCATCCGGTCGATGTTGTGCGTCTCGAAATAGTTGGTCGGGTCCATCAGCAGGCCAAGGCCCGGGTGATCGACCTGCGCGAACATCTTGACCGTCTCCTCGACCGAGCCGACGACGTTGTTGACATAGGTTTCGAGCAGGAAGACCGCGCCATGGTCATAGGCCGTCTGGGCAAGATCTGATATCACCTTGCGGCATTCCTCGAACCCCTCCTCGGTCTTGTTCTTGGGGTGGTGCACCCAGTCGGATTCGGTGTTGTAGGTGCCGGTTTCCGAGATCACGTAGGGCGAGCCGAAATGGCGGGCGTTGCGGATGATCTCCTTGAGGTAGCCGACGCGCTTGTCGCGCTCTGCCTTGTCGGGATGGATGATGTTGGTGTAGCCCGACACGCAGCAGACCGGCAGGTTGTGGTCGCGGAAGACATCGCGCACGGTCTTGGCCTTGTCCTTGGTGATCTGCCCGGCGGACAGGTCGATATCCCTGAAATGCAGGTCGAGCTGCACCGTGTTGAAACCGAGCCCGCGGATCTTCTTCGCCGTCTCTTCGAGGCCGTACGGGAAATAGCCCGTGAAAATGCCTGCCTGCATCATGGTGTGAATTCCTCCCTGTAAGCGATTCAGTTACCAGTGATTTCAATTGATCGGGTTGTCGAGATTTCGGAAAGCTTGACCGTGCGGCCCGAAGCGATCGAGCGATAGCCCGCCTCTACCAGCGCCATGGTCTTGACGTTGTCGGCGACGGAAAGCGCCGGTGGCGTGCCTGTCTTCACGGCGTGCTGGAGTTGTTCCATCACGCCGATGAAAGCATGCGGGAACCACATCGTGTCCCAGCTTGGGCTGACCCACTCGCCATCCGTCGTCTCGGCCGAGGCATAGGTGAGCGTCGAGGCCGCACCGGTCGGCCAGCCGATCGTGCCCTTGGCGACGCCCTTGGTGCCGTCGACGCGCCAGTTGATGTGCTGGTCGTCCTTGTAGCCTTCTTGCCGCGGACCGGACCAGACATCCTCCAGCGACACGGCGAGCACGCCGGACGGGAAGCGCAGCGTCGAGACGGTGATGCCGTCGGTGTGTTCGAAAGTCGTGCGCGGATCCTTGCGCGTCAGAGTGGTGATCTCATCGGGATCGCCGAACAGGAAACGCAGCACGTCGAGATGATGCACGCTCATATTGGCAAGCGTCAGCCGGTCGTACTCCTCGAGGAAGCCTTGCCAGTGCGGGATCGCATGCATGTCGATCTGCGCGAAGACGACGTCGCCGAGCGCGCCGCTGTCGATGATCTGCTTCAGCACGCGCATCGACTGGTCGTAGCGCATGTTCTGGTTGACCGAGAGGATCTTGCCCGCCTTCGCCGCCTCGTCGCGCAGCTTCACCGCTTCCTCGACCGACAGCGCCAGCGGCTTCTGCGCCAGGATCGCCTTGATGTGCTTCTGCTCCAGCGCGTGGCGGATCAGCGCCGGCTGCTGGTCCGGCGGGAAAGCCAGGTCGATGATCTCGACTTGCGGATCCTCGATTAGTCGTTCCGGCGTGTCGTGGACGGTCGGAATGCCCCAGCGCGTGGCGACCTTCTGCGCATTCGCCCTTGTACGCGAAGCGATCGCCACGACAGGAAAGCCTGCTTCCTTATAGGCCGCGAGATGGCATTCGGCCATGATCATGCCGGCGCCGACGCAGCCGATCTTGAATTCCCTGGTGCGAACCTTCACGTCCGGCTCGAAGCCTTTGCCTGCCATGTCTTCCTCCCAGAATTCTGTCTTCGCGGCCGTCGTCATCTCGCCAACGCGCCTCCAGATGCTGGCAACCGGAGCCGCGGCATGCGGATCGGATCAGGCATTGGAATTCCCTCCCTCGGGGCCAATGTTTCCTCCACGAGCCCATGAGGGATATTGACGGCAGTCACGGAAGGCTGTCAACATCATGAATAATCAAAACACCTCACAATCTAGCAGAAAGGCGAAGGAATGCGTCATACCGGAATCCATACACCGCTCCTGATGCCTCGATTTGATGGGAAATCTATCTTCCCACGGCGATGCGATCCTGCCGGGCGATCTGATTTAGCCCGGCGGCTTGCGCATCGGCCAAGGCCGGATACATCATTTCCCATCAGAATCGCGGATGGCGAAGAGCAGTCGCCACCCGGCCGGCGGTCGGCATTGCGTGATCCTGATGCATTGAGGAGATGAAAGACGGTGCGTTCCACCCTGACTGACATAGCCCGGGAAGCCGGCGTTTCCGCCGCCACCGTCGACCGTGTTCTCAACAACCGTCCGGGGGTGCGGGCGCGCACGCGCGAAATCGTGCTCGAAATGGCGCAGCGTCTTGGCTACATCGCCGAAGGCGCGAACGGGGCACCTCTCAAGCCCTTGTCCGGCGATGTCATCCGGCTCGACTTCGCGCTGCCGGCCGGCACCAATTCCTTCATCAAGATGCTGCATCGCCACATCGAAGCCCAAGCCTTGGCGCGGCCGGATCTCGATGTCCATATCGCCACCATTGAGGGTTTCAATCCCGACCGGCTCGCACGCCTTTTGCAGGATCTGCGCGGCCAGACGCAGGGCGTTGGGGTCATCGCGCTCGACCATCCAACGGTGCGCGAGGCGATCCGCTCGCTGTCGGCCAACGACGTCAAGGTGGTGACAATCGCCTCCGACATCCTGCATGTGCCAAGGGTCGCGTATATCGGCATCGACAACCGCGCCGCCGGGCGCCTGGCCGGCTATCTGCTCAACCGTTTCATGGGGTCGGAACGTCCTGGCAAGGTGGCGCTGTTCGCCGGCTCGCTCTCCTATCGCGGCCATGAGGAACGCGAGATGGGATTCCGGCACATATTGGCCGAGGAATCGCCCAATCTGGAGATTGTCGAAATGCGCGAGATGCTTGACGACCGCGAAAAGGCCTATTCGGAGGCATCAGCCCTTCTGGAGCGGCACCCCGACCTGGCCGCGATCTACAATGTCGGCGCGGGCAACACCGGCATTGCCCGCGCGCTCAAGGAGCGCGGCCGTGCGATATCGATGGTTTTCCTCGGCCATGAGGTAACCGAAGGCACCAAGGAGCTTCTGCTCGACGGCACGCTCGACGCGGTCATCGACCAGAACCCGCGCGTCGAAGCGCGCGAAGCGCTCAACACCTTGACCCATGCGGTCCGGAGACTGCCTTACGAATTGCACCAGCCGAGGCTCCAGGTGATCTTCAAGGAGAACATCCCGGAAATCTGACACTCTCTGAAATGGAGCGGCGCCGGAACCCCTGCCCGTTCAGCACGCCCACTACTGGACGGCCGCGACTTCCGCGCCGGCCGCGTCGACAAAGCTCTTGTCGATCCATTTGCCGTAGTCGATCGAGCCCTTCAAAAGCCCGGCACCGGCCATGAATTTCTCTTCGCCCTTGAGCGCCTCGATCGCATCGTCGGTCAGCCTCGGATCCTGGTGAAAGACGCCGTCCGCATAGGTCTTGCGTACCGATTTCTCCGACGACTTGGTCGCCTCGACGAATGTCTTGATCGTCTCGTCGGGATGGGCATCGGCCCAGCGCGAAATCTCGATGTCGACCTTCAGCAGCCGCTTGACCAGGTCGGGATATTTCGCCGCGAAGGCGCCGTTGACCGAAATGACGTTCGGCACGTTCCATTCCGGATGGGTGCTGGTGTCGAAGAGCACCCGTGCCTCGCCGGTGTCGACCAGCTTGGCCGCGGTCGAATCCGTTTCGACGAGGGCGTCGATGTCGCCGCGCAGCAGTGCCGGGCCGGATGCCCCGAAAGGCAGGTTCAATCCCTCGACATCACCGGTCGTCAGGCCGACGCTGTTCAGCGCCTTGCTGAAATTCGAGTGCCGCACCGTACCGGTGAGATAGGCGACCTTCTTGCCTTTGAGGTCCTGCAGCGTCTTCAGTGGAGAGTCGGATTTGACCACGATATACGAGCCGCCCGACCGCACATAGCTCGACAGGCCAATCAGCTTGACATCGGCGCCGGAGGCGGCGACGCGCAACGCGGGATTGTTGCCGGTATAGGTGAATTCGATGGCGCCTGTCGCAAGCGCCGTCGTCGCCTCGGAGCCGCCATTGAAGGTGACAAGTTCGACCTTGATGCCGTCTTTGGCGAACTCCTTTTCCCACCAGCCGTCCTTCTGTGCGAGGACGAATTTGAGGTGCCCCGGCGCGGTGCTGCCGATGCGGATGAATTCGGGCTTGTCCTGCGCGAAGGCGGGCATGCCGCCAAGGCCGATGACGACGGCAATGGCGCCCTTCAGGAACAGCCGGCGAAATCCGTCGAATGCAATGTTGGACATGAGGAAAATCCTTGCTGATTGGAATGAGTGAACGGCTCAGATGAGCGAGGACTCGGACTGGCCTTTCCAGGCGGTCGCCCAGCGCTCGAACCAGACGAGCAAATAGTTGACGGTGAGCCCGATGACGGTCAGCGTCAGGATGCCGGCATACATGTCCGCCGTTTCCATCATCAACTGCGAGTTCTGAATAAGGAAACCGAGGCCGGATTTGGCCGCCAGCATCTCGGCGCCGATCACCGCGAACAGCGACGACTTCACCGCCAGCCTTGCGCCGGCGACAACAGAGGGGATGCTGGCCGGCAGGATAACCTTCCGGAACAGGTCGAAGTCGGACGTACCCATCGAGCGCGCCGCCTTGATCAGCAGCGGATCGACCGACTTGACGCCGCTGATCGTGTTGACCAGCAGAAAGAAGACCGAGGAGTAGAAGGTGATCGCCACCTTCGATTCCTCGCCGATGCCGAGCAAAAGGATGAACACCGGAAGCAGCGCGAATTGCGAGGTGTTGCGCAGCGTCTGCACAAGCAGGTCAGAGACCTTCTCGAACAGCGAGTAGCGCCCCATCAGCAGGCCGAGCGGAATGGCCACCACCACGCCGAGAGCGAAGCCGATCGCAGCGCGCTGCAGGCTGATGCCGATATGTTCGACCAGAACGCCCGAGGCGAGCAGGTTCCACCAAGCGACCAGCACCTCGCTCAGCGGCGGAAAGAAGATGCGGTTCAGCCAGCCGAGCCGTGGCGCGATTTCCCACACGAGAAAGAACAGGCCGAGCAGCGGCAAGCTGTAAAGGAAAGTCCCGTGGCTCGTCCCTTTGCGCCGGACCTTGGCACTGTGGGCGGTGATGGCCGGGACTCTTGCGGCGGCCGCCGTCTCGCCGGCGCCGGCAAACAGATGAAGAGCGCCGGCAGGGCCGAACTTTTCGGTAAGATAAGCCATGGCTCTACCTCCTCAATGACTGAAGGCTGGCGACAGCGTCCAGTCCTTTTGCGCCTTGTTGACCTCATCGCGCAGCGCGTCCCAGACGCGGCCGCGATATCCGTTGAATCCGGCGCTGGCGCGGATGTCCCCGTCGCGCGGCCGTGGCAGGTCGATGTCTATGATCTCCTTCACCGCGCCCGGCCGCGCCGTCATCACCACCACGCGGTCAGCGAGGAAGATTGCCTCGTCGATCGAATGGGTAACGAAGATCACTGTTGTCTTGATCTTGCCCCAGATCCGCAGCAACTCGCCCTGCAGGAGCTCGCGCGTCTGCTGGTCGAGTGCGGCGAAGGGTTCATCCATCAAAAGCACTTCCGGGTTGCTCGCCAAGGCGCGGGCGATCGCCACGCGCTGCTGCATGCCCCCGGAGAGCTGGTTGGGGAAACGGTCCTCGAAACCGGCAAGACCGAACAACGACAACAAATGGCGCGCCGTCACCGTGCGCTCGGCCTTGGCGACGCCACGCACCTCCAGCGCGTATTCGATGTTGGCCAGCGCCGTGCGCCAGGGAAACAGCGCATATTGTTGGAAGACATAGCCGGTCTTAGGATCCGGCCTGGTGATGCGCCGGCCGTCGAGCTGGACATCGCCGCCGCTCGCCTGCGTCAGCCCGCCGATGATGTCGAGCAGCACAGATTTGCCCGAGCCGCTCGGGCCGACCAAAGTGATGAACTCGCCTTTGCGGATCGAAAGATCGACGCCGTCGAGCACGGTGACGCGGTCGGTCTCCTCGCCGTCGACGGTGACGAACTGCCCCGGCTTGAGCAGAAAGGTCTTCTTGATATCGCTGACGACGATGCGGTCCATGTCCTGTCGCTTCCTATTGCGCCACGCGGATGCGGTGCGTCGGGTCGAATTCAGAGCCGCCGGCCTTGCCGCGCTTCCAGCCGAGCGCGCGGGCGTAGCCGCCGAACAGTTGACGTGCCTCGACCTGCGCTTCCGTGATGCCGGTCGGCCCCTCGGCGAACTCGGCCACGTAAAGCGCGTCGGTCGGGCAGTAGATTTCACAGAGAAAGCAGGTCTGGCAGTCGTCCTGACGGGCGATCACAGGCGCGCCGTCCTTGGTAGCGTCGAACACATTGGTCGGGCACACCTTGACGCAGATGTCGCATTCGACGCAGCGCGCGGCCGAGACGATCTCGATCATGACGCCAGCTCCGCCAGGCGCTCCGGCGCCCCGGCAATGCGGAAGTCGTCGACGCCGGTGATGACCAGCCGATGCGCGAGGGCCGGGTTCTTGCCCTGCAGATCGGTGCGCCGATGCATGCCGCGGCTTTCTGTCCGATGCAGCGCGGCCGCCACCGACCAGCGCCCCGCGGCGGCGATCGACGCCGCCTCGCGCGCGCGGACCCGGTCCACCCCTTCGCCCCGCAGATGGTCGCGCACGTCGCGCCAGACACTCTCCAGCCGCCCCCGGCTTTTCTCCAAGCTCTCGCCGTTGCGGAAGAAATTTTTGTCGAGCGGCGTCACCTCGTTGCGCACCGCCTCGATGACCTCGCCTGCAGCGATGTCGGCACGCGGCGAGGCCGCCGGGCGCAGGCCGGCCTGACCGAGTGGTTCGACGGTGTCGCGGAACGCCCTGCCGCCGCGACGCTTCGAATGGGTCGAGGCGCCCTTGCCCGCCCACCAGCCGCTGGCCAGCGCCCAGGAGGAATTGACGGCGCCGCCGCCCGATACCGCTCCGGTCATGATCTCGCGGCTGGCGGCGTCGCCTGCGACATAGAGGCCGGGCACGCCGGTGGCGCAGTCGTCGGAGACGATGTCGATGCCGCCGGTACCGCGTACCGTGCCTTCGGCGCGCAGGGTGATGCGGAACAGCTCGGTGAATGGATCGACACCGGCGCGGTCATAAGGCACGAAGCAGTTCGGCTGCCCTTGGCGCAACCAGCCTTGCAGCGCCGGCTCCGCCTGATCGAGCCGCGCATAGACCGGTCCCCCGATCAATGCGCGCGCCACCTCGTCCTCGCGGTCGCCGATGCCGTTGCGCAGCGGCTCACCGGCAGGGCCCAGGATCGGCGATCCATCCTCGCGATGGAATGAGGCCCAGCGGAACGGCAGCCCCTTGTTCAGCGAAGACCCAAAGGGCCCCAACGTGTATTTGCCGGTAAACTCCATGCCCGACAGGCTGGCACCGGCCTCCGCCGCCATCAGATAGCCGTCGCCGGTCAGTCCAGTCCCGCCGAGGATGCGCTCACGGAAAGCGCAGCCGCCGGTCGCCAGCACCACTGCGTTGGCGTCGACGCGCCAGTCCTGGCCGGCCTGCCGGCCGATACCGGCCGCGCCTACGACGGCATCGCCATCCGACAGGAGTTCCAGCGCCGGATGATGGTCGAGCACGGTAACGCCAGCCAGAAGCACACGGCGGCGCATGAAGCGCATGTAGTCGGGCCCGCGCAGATTCGCGATGTAGAGCCGGCCGTCATCCTCGCTTGGGAACGGATAGCCCCACTCGGAAAGCCTGAGCAGGTTGCGATAGGCCGTGTCGACGCAGCGCAGCATCCAGCGCTGGTCCGCAAGCTCGCCAGTGCGCTGCCAGCGTCGCTCGACCACCGCATGCCTGTTGTCGCCCGGCGGTACGCACCAGGTACCCGTATTGGACGGCGCGGTGGCGCCGCTGGTGCCGAGATAGCCCTTGTCGGCCAGCACCACCTGCGCGCCGCTTTCGGCAGCGGCGACCGCCGCCCAGGCTGCGGACGGGCCTCCGCCCAGCACGAGCACGTCGGTCTGGAGTTGCAGCCTGTCGGACGCGGATCTTTGAGGCATGGACATGGATGCTCTGCGAAGGAGTGCGAGGCGCTAAGCAGCGCGCGCAGCGCCCGAGAACCACGCCGGCTCATTGCCGGCGCTCCATTTGATGTTGCAGCCGATCGACGGCACCTGGCCGGCGGCGGGCCTGCCGCCCTCCAGCACCGCGTCGACCGCCGCGCGCAGGTCGTTACCCGTCACCGCCTTGCCATTGCCCGGCCGCGCATCGTCGAACTGGCCATGATAGGCAAGCCGCCGGTCGGCGCCGAACAGGAAGAAGTCGGGTGTACAGGCCGCGCCATAGGCTTTCGCCGTCTGCTGCGAGGCATCCTTGAGATAGGGGAAGGAATAGCCGAATTTCTCCACTTCCTCGCCGATGCGGGCCAGCGTCTCTTCGGGATGCGCCTCATGGTCGTTGGCATTGATGGCCACCACTTGCAGCCCCTTGCCCGCATATTCCCTGGCGAAAGCGGCAAGCTGCTCGCGGATCAGCACGACGAAAGGGCAGCGGTTGGAGATGAAGGCGACGAGCAAGGCAGGCTTTGCATCGAAATCGCCGAGCCGGTGCAGCACGCCTTGTGCGTCGGGCAGCAGGAAATCGGCCGCTTTGGTGCCAAGCTCGATCGAGTTGGATTCTGTCTTCGGCATCGATGCGCTCCCTTCTTGCTGCCGCTCAGACGGACCATGCCGTGCAGCGCCGGACGAAGTTAGTCTATGAATTTAGTAGAATTATAGGCTAGACAACCCGCCTCCGGTCAACCGCGCCGCTTGGAATATCGTGCCAATGTTTCGGGCCGGGCGAAAAGTTTGTTCGAACGGAAGGCCGTTTTGAAAGAAATGAGATTTGGCGGGGAGCGAAGCGCCAACTGCCTTCGTCGTCCGCGTCGAGCTTGGTCAGGAAACGGTTTCCTTGCGGACAATTGCCCTGTCATCCCCGCCGACGCGTATCGCGATCCGCTCGCCGGAAACAATGCCGTCAATCTCGCAGACCACCAGCGGCATGCTGATCCCGTAGAGAAATTCCGCGACGATGGCGCCCACTGCCAGGATCGGGTCAGGCCGTTCCAGGAGGATGCCGGCCGGCGCCGTGCCCCTGCGGATTGCCTCGGCCAGCACCGAGGATGAGGACGAGGAGCCGCGCCCGCTCGGCATGATCAGGATTTTCCCGGCGACGTTCTGGCCGAGGCCAGGATGCGAGTGATCCATTATGTCGCCTGTCGTGGCATCAACGCCGCCCCAGAAGCTCAGCGGTTTCGAGAATACCAACGCCCGGCCCTCGGCACTCCCGGCCAGTTGGAAGGTGCCGGATCGCTGGACGACGCCCGGTTCCACCGGCGCGGTCATGACGCGCCCCGCACGACATGCCCCACCGCGGCGGAGCGGATGCAATCCGCCATATCCGCGAACGCAACCGTCACGCCGATATTGCCCGGAGCGTAATGCGCCCATTTGCCGGAATTGGTCATCACCACGCCGTCGAGCCGTTCCAGAATCGCAGTGACATAGGTGCAGGTGTCGGCGACGGGGATCAGGCCGAACGCCTGTGTGCCATCAAGCGCGCCCTCCTCCTGCAATCGCGTCAGCGTCGCGCGACCGGTGTTGACATAGATCGGGATGCCCCTGCCCGGCGCGATGGCACGCAGCAAGGGCAGCAGGCGCATCCATTCCGCATGCGAGAAATGCGGAGTGCCCAGCGACACGGCCGCCAGCGGCGCCCCGTCGGGTACGCGCGACAGCCTGGCCAGTGCATGATCGATATCGGCGCGCGTGATGCGGATCGTCCCTTCCGGCGCTTGACCATGGAACGCCTCGTCGAGCGTTCCCGCTTCCGGCGTGATGCCGACCGCATGGAACAGCGCCACGGCGCCGGTAGTCGCTGCTGCCGCGCCCAGCGCCTTCAGCTGGTCCTCGTCGCGCGGCCGTGGCAGACCTGTGACAACCGGAACGCGATCGCCGCTGGCTTGCCCGATGATCAGTCCGACGCCGACGAACAGGGCGTCGCTCGGCTCTGGCTCAGCAAAGTTCAGCTCGAACAGGATGCGGCCGCGCCGGTTCTCGCTCAGATGCAGGCCCCAGGCCGGCGCGCGGCCCGTCATGGCGCAGCACAGGTCGATGAAATCGCCATAGCGGTTGGTGCGCGCGCCGATCACCGAATTTGCAAACACGATGGCATTGGATTCGCCCCAGGCGATCTGCTGCCCGAAACCTGGCCGGAACCGCGTCTGGTAGGGCGCGCAGGTGAAGGTCGCCTGGCAGCCGAGCTCGATATGCGCCTTCATCAGCCGCCGCGCCGGCGCTTCCTCCGCCGCCGGCATCTTCACCATGCCGGGATGGATGAGATCGAATGAGCCGACATTGAGCGTCGTCGGCACCTGCACGCGGCCGCCGCCCTCGACCAGCCGTTCGACGAAATCGAGCCCTGCCGTGCCATGGTAGAGGCAGCCATCGATATGGGCGCCGGCAATGTCGAGGAGGCTGTCCGCTCCGACGGCTTTGGAGAAGGCGACGAGGATCTTCATGGCCGCGGCCGCCGACGGCCCTTGCTCGCCGTCGAGCATGGATTGGTCCTCGGCAGTCAATTCCAACGTCATTGCCGCTCTGGCCCCTACTCGATCTTATGGCGCGAAGGAACGCCAGCAGTTCAGTGAACTACCCCGCAGGGATCAACACCGTGCTCTGCGGCGACCAGCGTAGTACGACATGCTGACCTTCCGCCAGCCTGTCAGCGCCGGTGTTCTGGACGATGACCTTCAGCGTCTGGCCGGCACGCTCGACAAAGTAGGTGCTGTTGTTGCCGGCGAAGATGCGTTTGGAAACCTGGCCCTTCAGTATGTTGGCATCGCCCTCCGAAGTTCCGGCATCAAGGGCAATCCGAATACGCTCCGGACGCACGGCGCAGCTTGCCTTTGCGCCGGCGGCAAGCCTGGCGCCGGCCCCGGCGGCGATCGTCGTGCCGTCCGCTAAGCGGATGCCGTTGCCGGTGGTATCGCCGCGAAAGATGTTGGCATCCCCGAGGAAGATGGCGGCGAATTCGCTTTTCGGCCTGTCGTAGATCTCCTCCGGCGGCCCTTCCTGCACCAGCCGGCCATCGCGCAAGATACCGATGCGGTCGCTCATCGTCAGCGCCTCTTCCTGGTCGTGGGTGACGAAAATGGTTGTGATGCCGATCTCGCGCTGGATGCGCTTGAGCTCGATTTGCATGTCGACGCGCAGCGCCTTGTCGAGGGCGCCGAGCGGCTCGTCGAGCAAAAGCACGCGTGGCTTGGTGACGATGGCGCGCGCCAGCGCGACCCGCTGGCGCTGGCCGCCGGAGAGCTGATGCGGCTTGCGACCGCCGAGCGAGCCGAGCTGAACGAGGTCGAGCGCGCGTTGCACCTCGGTGGCAATCGCCGCCTTGGCCTCGCCGCGCACCGACAGGCCGAAGGCGACATTGTCGGCGACGCTCATATTGGGGAACAGCGCGTAGTTCTGGAACACCATGCCGATGCGCCGCTTCTCGACCGGTACCCGCTCGACGCTCTCGCCGCCGATGGCGATGCGGCCGCTGTCGGGAAAATCGAAGCCGGCGATTTGCCTGAGCAGCGTGGTCTTGCCGCTGCCTGATGGCCCAAGCAGCGCGTAGAAGCCGCCATCGACGAAATCGATCGAGACGTCGTCCAACGCCTTGTGCGCGCCGAAGCTGCGCGAGACGTTTGATACCTGGACGCCCGCCATTATTTCTCTCCGCCGAATTTGAAGAAGCGCGCTGTGAGCAGCATCAGCGCCATTGACACCACGATTATGATGGTGGAGACCGCGTTGATCTCGGGCGTGAAACCCTTGCGGATCGCGGCGTAGATCTCGACCGGCAGCGTCGTCTGCCCCGGCGTCGCCAGGAAGTAGGACACCACGAACTGGTCGAACGACACGGCGAACGCAAACAAGCCGCCCGCGATCACACCCGGCATGATCCACGGCAGCGTAACCCGGTTCGTCACCTGCCACTGATTGGCCCCGAGCGAGCGTGCCGCCTCTTCCAACTCCGGCGCGAAGGTTTGCAGCCGGGCCGAGACGACGACGATGACATAGGGCAGCGCCAGCGCGACATGGCCGAGCAGGATGGCGAACAGGCCGCGTCCAATGCCGATGCCGAAGAAGAAGATCAGCATCGCCGTGCCGGTGATCAGCCAGGGAATGGCGATCGGTGGGAACAACAGCGCCTGCAGGAATTTCTTGCCGCGGAATTCATTGCGGTAGAGCGCCAGGGACGCCGCCGAGCCGAGCACGGTCGAGATGACCGTGGTGATAACGGCGATCTCGATGCTGTTCCAGGTGGCGGCGATGAGCTGGTCGTTCTGCCACAGCGAGGCGTACCATTCCGTCGTCCACTCGAACGGCAGCTGGTAGAATGGCGAGACGTTGAACGACATCAGCGCCATGATAATGATGGGCAAATACAGGAAGGCGAGCAGCACCGCGATATAGAAGCGGCCGAGCCACTCCAGGATACGCGTCGTCGCCATCACGCCACCCTCCGCAGCACCGGTGCGGCCAGCGCCAGAATGATCAGCACGACGGCCAGCAGAATGAAGGAGAGTGCGGCCCCCAGCGGCCAGTTGAACACGGCGACGAACTGGTCCTCGATCACCGTGCCGTAAAAGGTGCCGCTGCGGCCGCCGAGGATCCGCGGCTCCATGAAGGAGCCGACGACGGGCACGAATATGAGGGCCGCGCCCGCCACCAGGCCCGGCATCGACAGCGGGATGATGACCCGCTTCAGCACCTGCAGCCGCGAGGCGCCGAGCGAGCGTCCGGCCTCGAGCAATGAATCGTCGATCGCCTGCAAAGTGAGATAACAGGTCAGCACCATGTAGGGCACATAGGAGTGCACCAGTCCGATGATGATCGCCGGATAGGAATACATGAGGTCGATGTTGATCTTGAACGGCAGCACAGCGTTGAGCGCGGTGTCGAGAATGCCACCTTCGCGCAGAACCATCGCCCAGGAGAAGATGCGCACCAGCCCGTTCGACCAGAACGGCAGGATGACGAGCAGGAAGATCGCCTCGCGGCTGCGCCCCTTCAGCACCTTGGCCAGTACATAAGCCGCGGGATAGCCGATGACGATGCACCACAAGGTCACCTCGAGGCCGAGGCGCAGCGAGGCGAGCAGCAGCGTCAGGTAAAGGTTCTGCGAGAAGAAGGCGGCGTAGTTGCCAAGCGTGAACGCCCACGGCTTTCCCGTCAGCGGCAGGTCGGTCATGAACGAGAAGAACACCATGGCCGACAACGGCAGGAAGATCGCCACCGTCAGCCAGAGATAGGCGGGCGCCAGCAGCGGCAGTGCCGACCTCAGCCCGCCGCGCACTGCGACCGCACCCTCTGCTGCCATGCTATCCTCCTCCCCGGATTGGAAGGACCAACCGGCGCGAACGCCGGCTGGCCCTGGCGCGGGTTTTACTTCACGTCGACCTTGAGCTGCTGCCAGAGCGTAAGATAAGCTTCGCGCTGCGCATCGGTGATCGGAGCCTGGAACTGGATGCGCTTGGCGACTGTGGGATCACCCATCACCTTGCGGTTGAACGAATCCTCGGGCAACGCTTCCACCGCCTTGGTGTTGGCCGACACCGGTGCACCGACCTTGGTGACCCATTCGACATAGAATTTCGGATCGATCATGTAATTGATGAAGGCTTCGGCGCCCGCGACATTCTTGGAGCCGACCGGGATGGAGAAGGCGTCCAGCCAGGCGACGGCGCCTTCCTGCGGGATCACGAGCGAGACCGGCAGCTTGAAATGCGTCTTGGCGCGGTCGGCCGAACCGCTCCAATAGGTGCCGATGTCGATCTGGTTGGAAGCCACCATCTGGTTCCAGTCGTTCTCCGAGCTCCAGAAGGTCTTGATCTGCGGCATCAGCGAGGTGAGCTTCGTCTTGACCGCGTCCATATCCTTGATGTCGTTGATGTTCTGGCCCGTCGCGATGGCGCCGAACTGCACCGCCTCGACGGCGTCGTCGCGGATGACGACGCGGCCCTTGTGGGCGGGATTCCACATTTCGGCGATCGACGTCGGCGGCTTGTCGAAGGACTTTTCGTTGATGGCAAGGGCGGTCAGGCCCCACACCCACGGCACGCCATAGACCTTGCCGTCATGGTCGAGCATCGGCGAGTTCGCCTTGTCCTTGCTGATATCGGCATAGTTGGGCAGCTTGGAGGTGTCGATCGGCTGGATCAGCTTTTCAGCCATCGCCTGGTCGTTGAAGGCGGCGTTGATCATGACGACGTCATAGAGGCCGGGATTGGTGCGGATCTTGGTCAGCATTTCCTGTTCGGAATTGAAGAAGTCGTTGACCACCTTATGGCCGGTCGCCTTCTCGAAGGCGGCGATCGCCCATGGCTCGTCGGCGCCGTAGCCCTTCCAGTTGAGCACGTGCACTTCATCGGCCTTGGCGGCAAAAGTAAGTGCGGAGGTGAAGACGGCCGTCGCCGTCAGCAGGGCAGTAAAGTCAGGCATGCGCATGTTCGTTCCTCTCTTTTGTTTGCCCGCTTCCCGGGCTTAATCAGGCTGTCTGATGGGCCTTCCGGTTCTGGCCTCGCGCGCCGGTCGAGGGACCGTCGGCATAACTCAGGAAAGTCTGGATTTCCGCGTCGGCGGGCGCGGATGAACCGCCATGGCGGGTGACCGAAATGGCCGCCGCCGCATTGGCGTAGCGCGCCGCCTCGAAAGGCGGCATGCCACGCGCGAGCGCACTTACGAAGGCGCCAATATGAGTGTCGCCGGCGCCGTTGGTGTCGACCGCCGCCACCTTGAAACCGGGAATGGTTCGGGCGGAGCCGCCCGCCAGTCGGATATGGCAGCCCTTGGCGCCGCAGCGGATGACGACGCCGTCGGCATTGGGACAATGATCGGCAAGCAATCGCGCCGCAAGGGCGTCGGCATCGCCCGGGCCGGCAATGTCGGCGGCTTCCGTCGCGTTGCAGCTCAGCCATGTCGTGCGGGCGAGCACCCGCGACAGGGTGGCGCGCGAAATGTCCGAAACGACCGGCGTCGGGTCGAGGACAAGTGGAATGTCCGCCGGCAGCGTCTCGATCCAGTCGGTGAGCGCGTCGCGGCTGCCGGGATAGCTCAGCGTGTAGCCTGACGTGAACACCCAATCCTCGGGTGCCACCAGAACCGGCGCCATCAGATCGAGGCTGAGCACGCTCTCCGCCCCCGGCCACGACACGAAAGTGCGTTCGGCATCGCTGGAGATCATGGCGACGCAATTGCCGCTGTCCATCAGTGGCGATGGCTGGATCAGCGTCTCGATGCCTTCGGCACTGAAGGCGGCGCGCAGGAAGTCGCCATTGGGTCCGCTGCCGAGCTGGCCTGCGAATACCACCTTCATGCCGGTGCGGATTGCCGCGACCATCATGTTGAAACCGCCGCCGGCGACCTGGGCGTAGCTCGACGCCGTCTTCTCCGTGCCCGGCGCCGGCAAGGCATCGATGCGGTAGACATAATCGACCACCGCGCTGCCGATATGGACGAGACGCGCGCTCATGCCGCCGCGTCCTTGCCGGGGCCAGCCTGCTCCAGGCGGCTGTTCGAAGTCCGCGCCGCGACGAGATCGACGGCGAGCGCACGAACGGCCGCCATGTCAAAGCCTTTGAGGCGGGCGATGCGGTCCTGCGGCAATCGTGAAAGGCCGGTGCAGGCGCCGGCCATGCCTGCGGCGATGGCGCCGATCGTGTCGGTGTCGCCGCCGAGATTGGCGCTGATGACCGCCGCTTGCCAAGCATCGCCGCCGGCGACCTCCAGCACCGCAAAGGCGGCCGGAACGGACTCCTGGCTGGCAACGCCGGTGCCGACCAGATCGGTGATCAGCCGGACCGCATCTTGCGGCGCCTTGCCGCGAACCAGATCCTGCGCCCAGGCGACGCGCGCGGCGATGTCACCGCCGGTCACCCAGTGGCCGTGTGTAGCCCCCCGCCTCGCCGCCGCGACAGCGCTGTCGGACGCGGCGCGCCAGTCGCCGCCGGCGATGCCGCGGCTGACGGCGGCCGCGACCGCCGCGGCGGAGGCAATGGCGATCGAGGTGTTGTGTGTCGCCCGGCAGGTTTCGGCCACCTTGTCGACGAGCGCATCCAGCGGCTCCGGCTGCATCATGATGCCGACCGGCGCGATGCGCATGGCCGCGCCATTGGTGTCGCCGCCGCGCCCAGCCTCCTCGGCTGGCACGCCCTTGTTGATGGCGTCGATGGCGCGCTTGGTCGACGGTCCCAAAAGGTCGTAGCTGCCGCGCGCCTTGACCTCGCGCTCCCAATCGAGCAGCGCGTTGACCCAGCGCGCATGGTCGAAGCGGTCGCCTGAGGCAACCAGGATGCGGCCGAGCAGCAGCGCCTGCTCGGTATCGTCGGTGATAGTCCCGGCCGGCAGCCCTTTCGACACCGGATGATCGGCAAAGGGCGAGACGAAATCCTCGACATGGCCGTAGAGTTCGGCGATGCGCTGAGGCGACAGAAGCTGCGTCGGCATGCCGAGCGCGTCGCCCAGCGCCCCGCCGACGAGCGCACCCATGGCGCGGTCCATCTCAAGCTCGTTCTCCGGCATCGCTCAGAACCTCATATGCAGCGCGAAATGGGCGGGATTGAGCAGGCTGGTGACATATTCGACCGGCCGCTCATCGGCCGCACGCGTCAGGCGACGGCCGCGCAGGAAGGGTGTGCCTTGCGGGCACCCGAGGATAGCGGCGTCATGGGCGTTCAACATCTCGATGTCGACCCACTCCTCGCCATGGTCGGGTACAAGCCCCGCTTCGCGTAGCGTCTGGTGCAGCGAGCCTTCGCGCAAGCCCCGCAGAGGCACGTCCTCCAGCTCTGGCGACAGCGGCAGGCGGCTGCGTTCGATGGAGATGGCATGGCCGTCGCTGGCATTGGTGCGGACCCGGTCGACGGCGATGAAGAGCGGACTTTCGACGCCTAACAGCACGGCAAGGTCGTGGTCTTCGATCACCTCCAGCCGCAGCGTCCGCGTTTCGGCGTTGGCGCCGGCATTGGCCAGCGCGCGCGACCATCCGATCGCATCATCGACAGGCTTGCCGTCAAAGGTGACGAAGGATCCGATGCCGACCTTTGTGGTGATCAGCCCGCGGCTGGACAGTTCCTCCAGCCCCTTGCGCACCGTGTTGCGGCTGACGGAAAAGCGTTGGACGAGTTCATTTTCGCTTTGCAGACGGTCGCCGAAACCCAGCACGCCGGAACGGATCTCGTGTTCGAGAACGGTGGCGATCTGCTCGGGCTTGCCCGTGCCGGGAGACAGTTTGATCGCGCTCCGCTTCATATAAGTACCTGTATAGTGAACCTGTCTAGTCTTGTTTAATCTCTCCTCGTATAGCGGGCTTGTCAATGGGACGGGTCATGTGCCCCGATGCACTGCTTTCGACGATCAGCCGGCCGCAGGCGGCAACGAAGAAGGAATTTCCCCATTGCTGGACGCGTCGCACCGTGTCGCGATCCTGCTGCGGTGACCCTACCGGCAGAAGAAGGAAAGCCCGCTCCGGGAACCGGGGCGGGCCTTGGAGGAGGACAAGGGTGGGACCTCTCCTCTTGCTTTCCACGGGGGGTGTGGACCAAAATCACCTTACGGGAGTTTCGCCAGACGCCGGATCACAAGCCTGTTTGCCCGCATCACGATCCGGTGCGCGCCGGCATCGACATGGTCACAGGATCGCGATCAGCGGCCAACGCATGTCGCCCCAAAGCGGTTCTCGACTTGTGAGAACGACGTGCACGACGCGCTTAAATGCGTCCGAGCACGACCAGAATAATGACGATCAGCAACACAAGCCCTAGCCCGCCGCCGCCATAATAACCGGTTCCGTAGAACGGACCGCCGCCGAGGCCGCTGAAGCCGCCGAGCAGGGCGAGGATAAGGATGATGATAAGGATGGTTCCAAGACTCATGGCTTCCACTCCCGCAGGCACTTGTGCGCCGGTTCCGGCACTTCTGGGTTGAGAATGTTGCTCACAGACAACGCTTTGAACGCGTTCGCGTTCCACCTAATGCAGGACGTCGAGAAGGCGACGGCGCAATTCGTGCAGCAGTCTTGCCGCAACGGCGGGCTTTCCGACCGGCCACCGCGCAGGATACGATACAGCTGAAGGTACGTGATCACGACGTGGACGGCGAGATTGTAGAAGGATAAAGCCGACAGCAAAAACAGGCAGTTGAGCGTCAAGATCGGATCCACTTCGACTTATCTCGATCTTGCATCGTCAGATCTGTGAGAGCGGATTTGCAATTCATGCTTGCATTTCTGGAACAAATAAGGAACAGTAGGGAACCTAGCTGCCAAGGCGGATTAAAGTTTTGGGGGGACCAGCGATTTGATGAGGTGGAAGGATGCGCGGCTCCTCGCCGCCGCGATCGCGATGACAAGCCTTGCGCCCGACCGGTGGCCCTCAGCCGGGCTTGGCGCCGCTCTCGCCCGGAACACGCCTGCGCTCGCAGCCGAGAAGGATTATGCAACCTGCTTCGGCGAGGACATCGAGCCGGACAAGCGCATTGTTGCCTGCTCCGCGATTGCGGAGGACGCCGCAGAGCCGGCGCGCAGCCGCGCCACAGCCTATTTCCAACGGGGCGTCGCTCTCGGCGACCAGAAGCAATACGACCGATCGATCGCCGACTACAGCGAGGCGATCGCGCTCGATCCGAACGACGCTTCCGCGTATCTCAACCGCGGCGCCGACTGGTTCAGCAATGGAGACGACGACCGTGCGATCGCGGACTTCAACATCGCCATCAGCCTGGAGCCGTCTTCCAGCGATGCCTACAGCAACCGTGGCCTCGCCTTCCTGCACAAGGGCAAGATCGACGCGGCCATCATCGATTTCCAACAGGCAATCGAGGCGGACCCTCAGAATGGCAAGGCGCATGCGGGCCTGGGCATCGCCTGGGACAGGATGGGCGACCCGAAACAGGCCCTGGCCGAGTATGACGAGGCGGTCCGTATCGATCCCAACAACATATTGGCCAATGTCAAACGCGGTATCGCCCGCGCCGCCGAGAGTGAGTTCGATCCCACTGTCACCGATGACGATGCTGAACAGGCGCCCGGCGAGGACTTATCCGCCGCCAAGGATACGACCAGCAATCGCGCAGCCGCAAAGACCTTGATCGAGCGTGCGGGGATGCGGCTGTCGAAATATGGCCTCGAAGGCGCGCTTCTCGATTTCGACAAGGCGATCAGCCTCGATCCCGACAATGCGGACGCCTATCTCGGGCGCAGCCGCGCAAGGACACTCAAGGGAGACAGCGCCGGAGCGGCGGCGGATTGCCTGCGCGCCATCGAGCTTGATCCGACGCGGGCAGGAAGCTGCGGCGCTCAGCTCGCCGCCGACCAAAGCAAGCCGGCACCGTTGCCGGACACCCAACAGCAAAAGCAGCGAGCCGTCGTTCCGGATATCACTGCTACCCAAGACACGCTGGCCGCAAGGGTTCTGGAGGCGACCGATCCGCGCGCCCTCGAAGCGATCCTTGGCGGCGATGCCTTCCTGGACATGGGCAAGTACGATCAGGCGATCGGCGCCTACAACAAAGCGATTGCGCTCGATCCGAACAACCGGTTCGCCTATTACGGCCGCGGCAAGGCCCAGGCCGCCAAACGCGTTTACGAGCAAGCGATCGCCGATTACGACACGGTCATCCAGCTCGCCCCCAATTTTGCTGCGGCTCATTCTCGCCGGGGCCTCGCCAAGATCACGTCAGGCGATGCCGAAGGCGCTCTTGCCGATTGCAGCCGGGCTTCAACACTCGATCCAAAAGCGCGCGACGCCTACTTCTGCATGGGCATGGCCTGGCACGCCAAGGGCGACGCGGGGCGCGCGATTGCCGCCTATTCGGTAGCCATCGAGATCGATCCGAAAGACGACGCCAGCCATTACGGGCGCGGCATGGCGCGTGCTGACAGGAAGGACTATGACGAGGCAATCGCCGACTTCGGCCAGGCGATCAAGCTCGATCCCGACAATCGCGATTACGCGGTCGCCCGCAAGGCGGCTGTGGCTGCGAAGGGACAGGGCGATATGGCGGCCGCCACGCTCGGCGCCGTCAGCTCGGCGGCGGCCACCGCCAGTTCAGCCGCCGGTTCGGCCGCACCGAGCGATACTGATTCGGCCGCCAAGGCGCTTTTCGCCAAGGGTCGGAGGCTGCATGAGAAAAATGACTATGACGGCGCCATAGCCCTGTATGGCAAGGCGATCGCACTGGTCCCGGCATTTCATGACGCCTATCTGGCCCGGGCCATGGCTTGGGAGGCCAAGAACGATTATGCTCATGCTGTTGCCGATTACACGCAGGCGATCGCGATCAATCCGAATATAGCCGAGACCTACTACAGTCGCGGCCAGAACCTCAGTTTCCAGGAGAACTACGACGGGGCGTTTGCCGACTTCGAAAAGGCCATCAATCTCAACCCCGCGGACGCAAGGGTCTATGCCGATCGAGGCCTCCTGTGGATGGGAGGGCACGAGGACGTCGCCGCGCTGCGCGATTTCGAAAAGGCCATCAGCCTCGATCACAAGAACCCCTTTGGCTATTTCGGTCGAGGCGTGATCCGAACCAGCAGAGCGGACTATGAAGGGGCCATCGCGGATTTCAGCCAGGCGATAAGGCTCAAGCCGGATTTCGCAACCGCCTACGAGGCGCGGAGCCGGGCGTGGGAAGCCAAGGGCAACCGCAAGCGTGCTCAGGCCGATCGCAAGAAGGCACTGAGCCTTGGGGTAGATTAGACGGGCTTTTCGGGAGGGTGCGGATTTTGCGTTGGAGTGGTTTGGGCATAATGGCAGTCGCCGCTCTGTGCTTTATTGCCTTAAAGGTTTGCCTTGGGCGCAGCTCTGACGAGACTGACGAAAGGCAATCAGCTTGAGCAGCGCTGGCGCCCGATGCGGTTTGATCCCTACCCCAGATAGAAGTTACTGAAATAGTTGCCAAAATCCGGTTGCCGGGCAACGGGCTCGCCGTCCCCGTTCCGGAGGATGCCGGCGGCGAAGAGATAGGAACCGATCGCTTCCATCTTGGCCGGATCCATGCTGCCTATGGCGCCGTTTTGCCGGCGCAGATAGTGCCCGTCGATCAGCGTCTTCAGCGAGGCGTGGATCAATGCCGGATTGGTCAGGGCACCCTTGTTGGCGGCGATCAGCAGTGTGGCCGCTTCTTCGGGATGATCGACGGTGAACTGGTAGCCGCGCCGCGTTGCCCGTATGAAGCCCGACGCCAATTCCGGATTTGCACGCAGATACGCATCGCTAGAGGAGATCAGCGTGGTGTGCTCGTCGGGGACGCCGTAGTCGGCATAGACGAAGCTTCGCTGTTTGACGCCTTTCAGTTCTGCCTCGACGCCTTCCCAGGTCGAGACCTCCAACGTGAAGTCGATCGAACCGTTGGCCAGCGCCTCGTAGGCGGAGGTACCAAGCGTCACCGTTTCGAAAGCCCCCTTGCCGCCGTCGTGACGGATGATGGTCGAGATCAGCGCGTTCTCCCAGGCACTGCCGAAACCGCCATAGGTCAGGCCGTCAAGATCCCTGGGGGTTTTGATCTCGTCACGCGCTGCATTGAACACCAGCCGTCCGGTTTCGGACTGCACCACGGCATAGACCGCCTTGAGATCGGCGCCGGCGGTTTTCTGGGTGAAGAGGCCGATGGAGCCGTTGATGCCGAAATCGGCAACGCGGTTGGCAACCAGCGTGCCTGCACCGGTATCGCTGTAGGGCAGGATGTCGACCTCGAGGCCGGCCTCGCTGTAAAACCCTTTGTCGCGAGCGACGAACAGGCCGATATGGTTGGTGTTGACCGTCCAGTCCAGCGCCACCGTTACTTTCCGGGCGGCCGCCTGGGCAAGAGATCGGCCTGGCCGGGCTACAAAGGGAAGGCCAGCAGCGGCAGTGAGCAGCAAGGCTTGCCGGCGCGTCAGGTCAGTCATGGTCCATGTCCTTCTGGTGGCTCGGGTTGAGGAGGATGTCGAGGATCTCGGCTTCGAGGGTGCCGGCCTGCCGTGCAGCGCCGCCGGCCAGTTCGCGTGGACGCGGCAGCGGCACGGTGATCTCAGCGACGATGCGCGCCGGCCGCGCCGAAAGCACATAGATGCGGTCGGACAGGAACACAGCTTCGCGCACGTCGTGGGTGATCAGCAGCGCCGTCCAGCAGTGGCGCCGCCACATCTGTTCCAACCAGCGTTGCATGGCGGCGCGGGTCAGCGCATCGAGCGCGCCGAACGGCTCGTCGAGCAGCAGCATATCGCGTTCCTGCACCACGGTGCGCAGCAAGGCCGCGCGCTGGCGCATGCCGCCGGAAAGCTGCGCCGGAAAATGCCGTTCGAAACCGGCAAGCCCGAATTCCTCGAACAGCGGAGCAACGCGAGCGCGGGCAGCCTTGCGCCTGACGCCTTGCACCTCAAGCCCGAGCGTGGCGTTGTCGAGAATGCGCCGCCAAGGCATCAACGCGTCGCGCTGCGGCATGAAAGCGAAATGCCGGCCGTGGTCATCGAGCGGCTTGCCGTCGAAGAATATCTCGCCCTCGCCGTGAAGCGCGCCGGTCAGAAGCTGGAACAGCGTCGACTTGCCGGCGCCGGAGGGGCCCAGAATGGAGACGAATTCGCCGGCGCCGACGCTGAGCGAAATGTCGGCAAGCACGTCGAGTCCTTCGAAGGCCTTGCGCACATGTCGCAGTTCGAGCCGGTTCATCGCCACGGCCCCTTTCCTGCGGCCCGCCCGCCGGCGGTCCGTTCCCATGGCATGGCAAGGCGCTGGACCAGCATCGTCAGCCCGAACAGGACGAGCGTCAGCACGGCGCTGACGGCGACGGCGGCCAGCACCAGGTCCGGGCGGAAGTTGTTCTTGGCGTTGAGCATGTAGATGCCGAGGCCCTTCGCCGCGCCCGCATATTCGGCGAAGATGGCGCCAACGACGGCATAAGTGATGGAGATCCTGACACCGGCGAAGAAGTAGGGCAGCGCCGAGGGCAACCGCGCCAGGACGAAGACACGCCAGCGCCCTGCTCCCATGGCGCGCAGCATTTGGCCGATCTCAGCCTCCGTCGCCTCATAGCCTTCAGCCAAAGCCACCAACATCGGAAAGAAGGTGACCAGCGCCACCAGCATGATCTTGGGCATCAGCCCAAAGCCGAACCACAGCACCACCAGCGGTGCAATCGCCACCAGCGGCAAGGTCTGGCTGACCACGAAGACCGGAAAAAGGGCGCGCCGCAATGGCTGGAAGAAGTCGATCAACATCGACAGCGCAAAGGCACCGCCGAGCGAACAGGCAAAGCCTGCGAGCGTGGCACGGAGGGTTGGCACGGCGTTATCGGCCAGCGCGTGCCGGTTGAGCATTGCCTGAGCGAAGACGCGCGATGGCGCCGGGAGGATTGTCGGCTTGATGTCACCAAAGCGCGCATAGAGTTCCCACGCGGCTAGCAGCAGCCCCACCGAAAGCATCGCCGGAGCGGTTCTGGCGATGAGGTCCACGATCGGAGGCGAAGGGGCGGACGGGGAGGACACGCACGTACCCGGAGCGGATGGCGCGGGGCGCGCCGTCAGACGGCGGTGGGGCTGTTGGCCGAGACGGTGACGTCGAGCGTTACGTGACCGGCACCCGGCCCGAAGCGACAAAAGGCCTCGTTGAGTGCGGTAAAAATGGCGCCTGTGTCGCCGCGCAACGTTGTGCAGAAATGCTTGGAGCGCTCATATACGCCCGACTGCTTCAGGAAGTCGATGCAGCCATAGATCTCGTCCATGTGGTCGTCGGTGCCCATGACATAAAGCGAGAACTGCGCCGCCGCCGGCTGGCCGGTGGCGGCTACGCCGCGCACGGCGGCGATAGCGGCTTCCTTGCGCGGGCCGAGCGGCCCGGCAGGTCCGCCAAACGCGTCGGAGCGGCAGATCGGATCGTCCGGCTCGCCCGGGCAGCCGCGCGAGATGGCGGCCGAAAGCACGCAATGCTTGCCGCTGCGCGCTGCCGCCACGAACAGGTCGCGCATGGCAGGAAACAGCACCTCGGGCGGCCCGACCAGCAAGGTCGAGATATCGTCGGTCTCGATCCGCAGTCGATCACGATAGGGGTCCAGTGCCCCGAGCGCGCCAAGGATGACGCCGACAAAATCGCCGGACATCGGATATAGGGAAATCTGTGCGCCTGAAAACATCGCCCGCCTCGCTCCGCTGGTATTACCCAGATCAGCTTCTAGGGTCTGTGGGCTTGCCGCCCCCGTCTCAGCCCCGACCGTACGGAGCACCCCTGTGGATGGGCGCGTTAAAGCACCAATCGGGCGGCTATGAAAGCTGTTTTTTCAGGACCATCGCTAGAAATGCATTGCGGCAGGCCTGATTTATGGGCGGTTCCGTCGGGCCCGGTCTGAGGGAAATTTGTCCGGAACCTTAGCCACGACGAGTGGTTGTCCCTATAGTCGCAAACGCGACGAACTTCGTGGAAACGAGCGAAGACTTCACAGAAATGGAGACAAACCATGTTCATGAAAATCCTCGCAGCTTCGGCTCTTACAATTGGTCTCGCGACTTCGGCGATGGCGCAAAGTGCTGGCGGAAACGGCGCCAATAATAATGGGCCCGGCAGCGGCCAGTCGGTCACGGTCGACCCGAACACGCCGGCACCGCCGAACACGGTGGATCCTGGCACGACCGGCAGCACGACCGCCATGCCCGACGGCATGAATTCGAGCGCGGACCGGAACTGTCCGGCCAGCCCACAAGGTGCTCAGCCGGATGCCAGCCACACCGCTCCGGGCACGGCTTCGCCGACCGTCAATGACAAGCATTGCGGCAAGTAGCCATTCGCCGAAACTGCTGGAGAACGCCACGGGGCGCCTGTTCCGTGGCGTTTCCGTCTCTGGATGTTTCACCCTCGCCGAACAGGCAGGCGCCTGAGACGTAAACCGCCATCGGCCTTCGTCTCGGTTCGGGGGGCGTCTACGAAACAGCCTTTTCGCGAACCGGCAGCTTCCAGCCCGGCCTGACGAAATGACAGGTGTAGCCGTTCGGGTATTTCTCCAGATAGTCCTGATGCTCGGGTTCGGCTTCCCAGAACGCGCCGGCCGGAGCCACCTCGGTGACCACCTTGCCGGGCCACAGGCCCGAGGCGTCGACGTCGGCGATGGTGTCTTCGGCGACGCGCTTCTGCTCATCGCTGGTGTAGTAGATCGCCGAACGGTAGCTCATCCCCACATCGTTGCCCTGGCGGTTGCGTGTCGTCGGATCATGAATCTGGAAGAAGAACTCCAGCAGCGTACGGTAGCTCACCCTGGCGGGATCGAAATTGATCTCGATGGCTTCGGCATGGGTGCCGTGGTTTCGGTAGGTGGCATCAGGCACGTCGCCGCCGCTGTAGCCGACGCGCGTGGACAGGACGCCCGCGATGCGTCGGATCAGATCCTGCATGCCCCAGAAACAGCCGCCGGCAAGCACCGCGCGTTCGCTTGAAGTCGCCATATCAAATCTCCCCAAAGCAACTCCGGGGAAAGGTTGTAGCCGTTTCCGTCCGGAATTGCGCACGATAAAACTGGAGGCCCGACGCTATGACAGCCGCTCCAGGATTTCCCATAGATGGGCATTGTCGTCGGCTTCGTCCAGTCGACGGGGGCGTCCTGCTGCCGATCACCACGGACGCGCGGCGTCACTCCCCAGGCCTGAACCTGCGCACCACGACCTCGAATACGATATCCGATATCCACATCGCGCAGACGCCGATGAGGAATGCGGCCGCCAGGGTCGTGGTGTCGTCATTGGCCATCGGCAGGCCCATGGCGCGGGAATACTGGACCACGGGCAGCGTCAGATAGGCGGCGGCTAGCGCGCCGCAGATCGGCGAGGCCACCATCTCGCGCGGCTTGTAGCGGTGGCGCGACAGCGCGCGCAATATGCCGCCGGACAGGCCGGCGACCACCACCGGCACCTTGATGCCGAGCAGGTCGAAAATATCATGCATCATTTCATTGTCTCGCGATCAGGGAACAGAATGACCGATCCGGCACCGAAGATGAGCAGTCCCCCAGCAGCGGGGCCCGAATCGAGCGGCAACACGATCGTCATGGTTTCCACCCGCACAGTTTCTCGCCCTTGCGGTTGTGCGCCAGCAGCGTCCGGACTTCCACATCCGACAGCGCTGCGACGGCGGATGCGGACAAGCGCAGCGGGCTCGAGACCGCGCAAAATCCGCCGGTGACGGTGGTGCAGCCGGCTACCGCGACAAGTGCTGCGGCCGCTGCGGCAATCAATTCCTTGCCCATGACCTGAGCTCCTTTCGGGCAGTGGCGGCGGGCAGCGCGCCGATATCGTTGTCAACCTGATCGGCGACGTCGCGCGCCGCCGCCTCGGCCGCGGCCTGCCGGCTGCGTTCGGCGCGCTCGCCGGCAAGCCGCTGGCGAACACCCCAGCCAAACGCGGCGACGATGGCTGCGCCGATGCCGAGAACGGTCGAATTGCTGAGCAGGAAGGAGAGGAGCGCGCTCATTGGTTTGGCGCGTCCTTGACGAGATAGCCGACGGCAAACACGGCAAGCGGCAGCAGTGTGGCCCATGTCTCGGCATCGTACCAGGATGGCCAGACATTGCGCACGAAGACGCCGGAAATCGAAACGGCGGCGGCGGCGATGGTCGCGGCCGTCAGTTTGTTGGTCGGGCGGATGGTCGGCTGGGTTGTGGTGGCCATGATCAGAACATTCCTTGCAAGGCGGCGGCGATGTGGTGCCAGGCGGCGTAGGCGACGAGCAGGCACGCGACAATGATCCCGCCCGCCTTGGTGGCAGCTGGGATGTTGGCGCCGGCAGGCGCCGCCGCGACCGGTTCGACGGCATCTACGGCAGCAGCGCCGCCCGGCGCCGCCGCAGCAGCGGCCGGTGCAGGATATGGCCGCGTGGCCGATGCCTCGCCTGCCCCGACAGCCGTCAGCAGCAGCGCCTGTGCGCGGACGGATCCGACCCGGCTCGACCAGCCTTTGCCGAAAGTCGACCAGGTCGGAAGCCGCTTCAGGAAAGCCAGGCGGGCATCGCAGAGATTGTCGATGACGACGGCGGCCGGTCTGGAACTGACGGCAGCGAGCGTCTCGGGCCCGATGCGGCCGTCCGGGGCGGCGCCGACCACTGCTTGAAGATATTTCGCCGCCCTGCCCGGCCCGCTGTTCACGGCAAAATCGAACACTGCGTAGTCCACGCCATCGGGCAACTCGGCGCCAGCCACCGCATCCCAGTAGAAGCGGCGGTACACCGTGGCGAGTTGGGCATCGCTGATCTTCCTGAGATCCGCCTTGGCGGCATCCGCCTTCACGTAGCGGCGGAAATTGGCGAGAGTGACGCCCTTCATGGTGGCGCCGCCCGGATCGGCCGGATTGTCCGACCAGCCGCCTTCGGATTTGAGGATGAGCGCAAGCGCCCGCGTAAAATTGCGGTCCATGATATCCCTTTCGATTTCTGGTGGATGGGGTGAGTGGGTGATCGCCGGCAGCACAGGGGTGCGGATAGTCGCCGTTGCGCGCGCCTCGGTGCCTACTTGCAGTGCATCAAAACCGAAGGTCGCCTTGCGCGCCGGCCGACGCATGGTTAGAAAAAATACAATTTTAGGACGAACAGGTCTGGGATGAGAGACTTTGTTGGCGCCGCGCGGCGCCTGGCCTTCAACAGCCTGTCGGCCGCCATCGATCGCCGCTGGAACGTCGACCCGCTGGGCTCGGGGCCGCGTGCCCCGAAAGAGGAATATCTGAGGCTGTTCGAAGCCACCCGGCGCGTCTCATTCCCTGAGATCGACAGGCTCGAGGCCGAAACCGGCTTTGCCGTCGATCGCGACTGGCTCGACGAACTGGCCCTCCACACCCAGATCACCATCAAGACCAGCGCGCTCGCCTACCCGCACGGGCGGGTGCTCTACAGTCTTCTTCGCCGCCAGCTGGCCGACAGCCCAAGGCCGTTCACCACCGTCGTCGAGACCGGCACCGCGCGTGGTTTCTCCGCGATCTGCATGGCCAAGGCACTCGCCGATGCCGGCGCCTGCGGGCATGTCGTCACGCTCGACGTCCTGCCGCACCATCATCGCTTCTACTGGAATTGCATCGACGACCATGACGGCAGGAAGTCGCGCGCCGAACTGCTTCGGCCGTGGCAGCCGCTGGCCGACCGGATCATTTTCCTGCAAGGCGATTCACTCCTTCAATTGCCCAGGGTCGGCGTGAACCGGATCCACTTCGCCTTCATCGACGCGCAGCACACCAGGAAGAACGTGCTGGCCGAGCATCGCTGCGTTTCGGGCGTTCAGCGCGAGGGCGACATGGTCGTATTCGACGACGTCACGCCGGGGTCCTTCGATGGCGTGGTCGAAGCGGTCGCCGAGATCGAGCGGCAGGGCCGGTACGAGGTGCGCCGTCTGAACGCGTCCAAGCAAAGAACCTATGCCTGGGGCGTCAGGCGGTGACGAGACGAGAGCCCGGATAAACCATCGGAGGCGAGACCTTGCTCAGAAATATCGCCCGCAGGCTTTATCTCGGCATGCGCCGGAACATCGACACCCCGCCCCATGGCGGCCGATGACTACCTGAAGGTGCCGTACTTCCCGATGGCGACGAAGCATTGCTGATCCTGCAAGAAACCGAACTAGCGCACCACCCAGCGATTGAGCCTGACCGCGCGGCCGGCAGCGGCTGCTGCCGGCAAGGCATTGGTCAGTGTCACCGTGTTACCCGAAGGTGCGCCGTTCACAGTTGTGTGGTGCCATTGGAGCTCTGCTCCGGTAATCACAGTGTCAAGTTCGATTCCAATACGGTCGCCAGCCGTGATTCCCGCGACGCTTGCTAGGCCAATCGTGGTGGCACCGGAAATGGCGGCGGTGGAGATGGTGGTCTTCAATAGGAATGTATTTCGATATCCACCAAATTGTGCCCGCTCGATGGTCGCTCCAACGGGAAGATAGCTTTCCATAAGGAAGCTATAGCAAAGCCGGCTGATGTCGGTCTCTTGATCACGCAATCGCAGGATGGGCGCAGCGAAGCCTTGTTCAAAATCGATACTTTCAATGATCGTTGCGCCAATCCATCCGGACGCCCCAACGAAGAATGAGGCGACAGATGGGTGTATCCACAGCCAGTTGGTCGAAAATTCATAAACCGATGCACCGGTCCGAGCGATTGACTGGCCGTTGCTGCCTTTTGCATAGTACGGGGCATTGCCTGACATCACGGTGCCAGAGGCGTCGAAACAGATGACCGTAATGGCGCGCGAACCGTTAAGGAAGTTGAGGAACGCGTGCTGTGTGGTGTTGGCTTTTTTGTAGATGTGGCCGACAGCCTGGCCCGAGCTTGACACCACAAGTTGGCCGTCGCCGTTGGCCCGCGACGTGCGCGCCGTGACACCATTGGTCAGGAAGGGCGATGGAGCTGCATAACCGCCGGTCGCGCTGTCGTACAAAACGACGCCAGGTACCGTGATGCGGCCCTCGGCCTGCACCGGAAAGAACCGCTCGCCCTGAAAGCGCCTCACCAAGTTGGCCCCGCCAGTCGGCCTATTCGACATATCTCGCAGCGAGACAAACAGGCGCTTCAGATCAGGCGAAAGGATGTTCGCGTCATCGATGCCTGACGCGCTCAAAAGATCAATGTTGAAGGAGGCGAAGCCAGTCGCGGATGGCACGTTGACGAGGGCAAGTGTGTTGGTGAAGGCGCTGTAAGTTTCGATGCGCGCATTCTTGAAAAACACGGTGGTCAGGTTGCTGGTGCTGCCGAGCGCGGCGCAGATGAAAGCTGCATGGCCGACGCCGGCCGAGCCGCCATCAATGCCGATTTGAGGGCTGTCGATCAACACCTCTTCAACGGCAGCGGTCTCGGCGAGCGTCAGCTTGAAGGTCCCGCGACCCGCCGCTTTCTGGTTGGTGCCGACGTACCAGGTTCCACCGCGGAACTGGTTGTTTACGAAATAGCTCGCGCCAGCCAGATCGCAATGCACATGGGAGCCGTTGTTGTAGAGAGTGATGATGTTGAATTCGTTGCTTACCCAATTTGTATTTGCCGCCAGGCCGTCGAAATAGAGCCCTTCGTCATAACCACGGGCAGCAAGCCAGAGCTTGCTCTCAGCCATGCCGCCGAAGTGAATGCCTCGCGTGTTGGCGACAACAGATTTGTCTGGTGTATTCTGGACTTCCAACCAGATCTTTGCGCCGCGCAAAACATTGGTTCCGGTCCCACCGATGCGGACCGCCGAAAGGCCGTCGAAAGCACCGCGTATCAGCGCCCCCTTGCCATTGATCTCGCTGATGTCGCGCCAGTCGATAGAAGAGCCAACGGCGTAGTATGTTGCTACGGCAGGCAGGACGAGCACGGCCTTGGTAATCCGGCAATAGGAGCCGAGCGCGTTTAACGCAAGCGCGTTGTCGGCAAGGCCTTCACGGGCGCCAAACATCGTGGCGGTGGCGACGCTTTCATTCAACACCCAAAACCCGCCATTGACCGCATCGGTCGTCCCGTCCGGCATGAAGCGGTCGGCGGAGCGGAAATAGGCCAGCGCCGGGTAGCCGCCGGCTGTGATCGCCGCGCGCGACATGCGGGCATAGTTGGCGCCGCCCACCAGGGTTGCCGGGGTCGTGAAGACCGGGGCGTAGAATTGGGTCCTGATGCTCTTGACGCCGGCAGCGATCGTCGAGCCCGATGCTGTCGCCACGGATGCGTAGATCGGCACGTTGACGCCCGAAACCTGCGCGGCGTCCGCGGCATATTGCTGGGCCAGGTCGCGCGCGAGTTCCGCGATGTGGATGACTGCCGCCAGCGCTCCGCCGATATCCCCGAGCGGATCATCCGACAGATAGTAGGAGATTACGATGTCGCTCGTGCCGATCACCGGGTTGAGGGTCTGGAAAGCGTAGACCAAGCCACCCGAAACAACCCCCTCCTGCACGTGAACGGTCGTTCCCTTCTGCATCGTGCGCGCGGTGCGGGCGTCGGCCGCGCGGTACCAGTAGCCCTCGCTCGCCGTATAGATGCCGTTCAGCCGGGCGTCCGACTGGTTCTTGACCAGCACCCGGTCGCCGACGGCGGTCAAAACCCCGTCGATCGTCTTCAGGCCCAGGATCCAGGCAACGCCGTCGACGATGACCGTCTCCAGGTTTGCCGTCGTCGCCAGGCGCACGGGTTCGCGCTCGCCAGTCAGAAGACGAACGGCGGCAGTTGCGGGTCGGGCCATGAGGCTTGCTCCATAAAAAAGCCTCGCGAAAGCAAGGCTTGGAATTCGGGTTGGTTGGCGGCGTGGCGACGGGTTCGGATGGGATAAGCGCTGGCCCGTGCGGCCACGGCGCCACGGTCATTCAGGTTCTTCCTTGAGAAGTTTGGTCACGATCGCTCGGCTAGGCGAGAGACGATTCAGCGGTCGGTTTTCTGTCCTTGGGCACGCACTTCCTGAACAAGCAGCAATGCCGGCTTGCTCCCGGACTGGCTGCCGTGTTAACACCCGCGCACTGCGGTGGCTTGCGCTATGGGAGCGTCAATGTCGCAGCGCTTCCACAAGGTGTGATTTCCGATGAAAAAATCCGCGATTGTCGTCGCTGCAAACGACAACCGCACGGCAGAAGAAAGGCCGTTCGCTTCCCGGTACAAATCCGTTGGAGCGGTAGCGGCGCCGGCGGATTCACAGGCAGCAGGCGAAGAGCCGACCGAGGCCCGCGCCCTGACGGCTTTGCAGATGTTCTGTCGCGTAGCGGGCGTCTAGATCGCCTTTGAGGCTTCATCCAGACGGCAAGGACAGGCTCTAAAGTCCCGACCCGCTGTATCTGGTGGCCTCCTTCCACAATGCGAGCGCAAGGGCGGGTGTCCGCCCCTTCACCGCATAGTCGCGGTCCCGGTAGCTTCCGGCCGCAATCCACACCGTTTTCGAGCGTTGATAGATCGTAATGCCCCGCTCGCTCGCCCGCGCGAACAGTTCTGTGTCATTTCGATACATCGGTTCCAACCCCTGTGGCCCCCTCAAGGGGTAAGGTGCAACGAACATGCCAAAGTTTACGCCTAGCTAATATTATACATCGCAGAGCTGCCAGCTGCGCCATCGAAGTGAACTGGCAGCCCTAAAGCCAAGGTGTTCCGTGGGTGTTTCCGCTGTATTGCACCTGAACTGCCCCCAGGTAACAGAATAGACCAATCCGGAAACATTTGCTTAAAATTGTATTCTTTGGCCATCGGTGCCGCCATCGTCGGTCGAGGAGTTCGTGGAGCGCCGACTACCTGTCAACAAGCGCTGGCCGGGCGGCTTCACATGCCCATGCTGCGATTCCAGAAAAGCATGGCGCCTCGAGGGCCGGCCGTGGCTTCGGATGCGCAGGCAAAGGGGGCCTGGGTGCTGGAAACAGCCTCCATGATCGCTGGGACCGTCATGCAGGGCACGCACCCGCTGCTGCGCAAATGGTTCCTGGCGGCGTACCTGAGGGCGACGCACTCCAACTCCATTTCAGCGCTGCAGCTCCAACCTGAACTGGGTGTCTCTATAAAACCGCCGGCTGGTGCTCCGCAAGCTCCGGCGGGTAATGGTAAACCGGACACCGCTTTTCGGAACTGTCGACGTGGACGAGTCCGCCATCCCATATCGGCGCAAGGAGGACGCGCTGGAGATGGATGGCAGCAGCAGCAAAGCCAACCAGATATGGATCGCCGGAGCGGTCGAGACGGTCGGCAACCGTGGTTTAGACTACTAGGGAGACGGCGCCGCCACTTCGTCCTCCATGTCGAGCGATTTTTCGACTGCCTCCGGATTCCGGGCGATGGTCCAAAGGAGAGTATTCGCAGCTGCATCCGGTTCCGAACGGCCTTGCTCCCAGTTTCGAAGCGTTGCCAGATCAAGGCCATACCTCACGGAGAACGCCTCCTGGGACAGCTTCGTGCTATCCCGAACTTCGCGAACGCTTATCGGCCGCGGCGCATGAACCTTCGCGATCACTCCTGCGGACGAGAGTTCGTCCTTCAGTGCTCGCAGGTCGTCGACGCAAGGAACGGTCACGAACGCCTTGCCGTGATCGACCATCTCAGTGAGGACCGCATGGGCCGTCCTCAGCGGCAGATGCCTCCTGACGAGAACCCGAGCAGCTTCAGGAGTATTCGCGCCGTGTAGAAAGCTGAGGCTCAGCCGGACGGGAGAGCCTGACGACACCCGGACGACGTCCCGGGTTCGCACCCGTTGTCCGAACCGCTCCATGAACTTCGATGTAGTCGACATTAAGCTTCTCCGCGATCACTCGACCGAGCCTGCGCAAGTTGGACCAACCCCATTGGACCTGGGCATCGCCCCCAATATGGAGGTCACGGACGACCAGATGGTTGCCGCCCATTTCCACTTCTCCCAATAGCTGAAGCACGCCATCCGGCGTGACGACATCAAAGAGGAGGCATGGGTCCTCCGAGATGTCGGCGTCCAGAATGAGTTCCACGTCATCGGGCTGCAAACGCGATCCCTACGCAACTTGCTTATAGAAAATATGTCCGGTGCTGGCGAGCGTCAAGGCCTGACCGATCTCCGAATTGGCGAGATACTGACAACACTCGAATCGTGCCAACTTAGCCCCAGCCTACGCTAGTCGACCGGGAGAAGGGGACAGACGCAGCACCATATATTGTGGCTACCAAAATTAGGTCGCCTTGATCAACTTCAGCTTCATCTGCGTAGAATTGCCACGACTCATCATCGGCATCATGTGAGGCCTAGGCAACCCAGCCGCCACCACCAAATATTTTTCCGGTCGATATGACGGCCAAATTTTCTGGATCTTCGAACTTCCATTTATCCATATCTTAGGCTCTTCTGCTTGCCGAGACATCATTCTTGAAGCAGCGGCAGAATCTTTTCGTCGAGGAATTTAAGCCGTCCACTCAACATCTCGGCGTTGGCGGGATTCGCCGGGACATTAACGGGAATCAGCTTCGCCACGGACTTCCCTTGCCGCGCAGCTTCAACCCACTCATCCATTGCACCGATATATCCGTCCAGCGCCTCGTACGGGGTCTCCAAATCGTCACCGGGCATGTACGCTGGGGGTACATCACCGACGAGCACCCATATCCATCGTGGCACATCTGGTTTCCCGGGTGAAATCTCAAAGAGAAAAATGTATATTATCCCTTCGGCACCATATCCGAAATACTCGCCTTCGATTCTCCTTACCCAGTCGTATGATTTGATATATTCACGAGCTTCCAGAAGGGCGCTGTCAAGGTCATCATCTGCACCTGGGTCGTCTGCTGGTAGAGGAAGACGGCTTACTTTACCGAGATCCGGGGTAATTTTGCTCACAATTTCTCTCCACTACTTATCTTAGTCCGCCGCCATCGTCTCCTAGCCCAGCGCTGAAAATCGCCGGCTTCCATGTGGAGCCTTATGTGCTCTTCCCTGGTACGAGGCTTAATATTTGATACGTGATTTAGCCCACCATTGGCGACGATAAGATCTTTTCGTCGAGCCCGGCTGACATTAAACCGAAGGCAGATGTGTGACGCTGCTCAAAATTGGATTTGGCATTGATCGTCATGATTAACTCGACACTTATCCGAGGCGCTTTAACGTTCGTCGGCAACAACGCGGGCGACCCCACTACTTATTGCCGACGTCGAACGGTTGGATGGATGCGGAAGGAAGTCCCAGTTCATCAAGCACATCGAAGGCGCGCTCCGATATCACGAGGTTCAGTTTCTGATTGACGCCGAAGTCGTCGTGACCTGCTCTACCGTCCACCTTGAGCCAAACAAACGGAGGGAGCTCGACATCGGGCTGCAGCTCCAGAAAATTTTCGGATTTGGTGACTTCGGCAGGAGCGAATGTAGCGCCGGAGATGCCAATATCGAGCAATCCGCGCTTGGCTTCTTCCGTCACCAGGAAACAAGGAAAAGTGGTGACAAGCGCGTCGCCGAACCATCCCTCAACCTGATAGTGGAGCTTGCTCACGGCAGGCGGATGGACGCTGGGGTCCATAACAGTGTTCTCACCCAGCCCGCCAGCCACGTCAGGCCTAACTTCATAATATCTCATCAATCACCTACCGGCGGATCAAACAAATGCCCATATACTTTGTCTAAATCTGTCGCGTAGTCAAGAACTTGCTGCCGGGAGGCGGTTGCGTGCGTCCTATTCGTCAATTCTGATCGAATGACTTTTATACACAAAAACGACTTCATAGAAATATTGTCTCACGGAATTGTCGATCGACTGTGATGGCGGCCATCATTCACTCCCGGTCCGAGGCGGCAACCATCGCCTCAGTGGGGGCCATATAGCCATCTGCGCAAGCGTTATATGCGCACTGGTGTTCCTGGTGGCAGGCCTCGCACCTTCGCGATAATTTGGCCCATATATGCCAATAGACGTCCAGATCCGATCGTCCAACATTGGCGCTTATTGCGAGACGCCAGCACTTCACTTTCGAAGTAACGGAAGAACATTATCATCAAGGAACTTGAGGCGCCCACCCAACATTTTCGCATTTTCAGGAATAGCCGGCACGTTCACCGGTATAATGTCCTCGACCGACTTTCCTTCTCGCGCGGCTTCGACCCATTCTTCCATAGCGCCTATATAGCCGTCCAGTGCCACATAGGGCGTCTTGGCGTGGTGGCAGCTTATATAGGCCGGGGGCACGTCGCCAACGATCACCCATGTCCATGGCGGTACATTCGACTCGGCCGGCACGAACTCGAAGAGAAAGACATATATAATTCCGTCGAGTCGATATCCAAGGTATTCACCTTTGATAGCCGATACCCAGCTATGCGATTCCAGATATATTCGTGCATAGTGGCGAGCGCCCTGGAAGTCGACGCTGCCAGACCGATTGCCCGGGGGCAGAGGTTTTACGCTGCTCAGATCAGGACCGGCATCACCCAAGCTTGTGTTCACGGCTTTAACCCTCTCTTGCCTCTACTCCAACTGCCCCACATTTTAAAATGGCCTTGTTCTTTGTGATGCTTGATGTGGTCGGCTTTGCTGAGTGGCCCGTAATTCCACACATCATCTGTTCCGCCCAAAGACTTTGGCTGTTTGTGATGAAGATCCATGTACCAACCCGTGTCGGGATCTCTGGGCCAGTCCAAATTGTACTCCTTTTCCCATTTCCTCCGAAGAGACTTGGAACGCCCACCAAGCCAACCTGGCAGCTGGTCGTGAACTACAATTGACCCTTCTTTCAAGAACTGATTGCCAGCGCCCCATAACGCACCGGAGGCTACGCCGCTCACTATCGATTCATCACGGCCGGCGGCTTCGACCCCACCATAAGCAGCGCCCTCAGCGCCCATTAGGCCGGTACGAGCAAGAAGGCCGGACAGTCCTTCCATGGTGGCTGTGCCGAACCTGCCACTGAGCGTGATGCCGGCCTCTCCAAGACCGCGGCCGCTCAGATACGCACCAAGTGCCTCCGCAGCCGTCCCTGCGGGGCCAGCTCGATCCAGTGCATCTTGTGTCCTGGCACGCTCAGCGGCGAGCTCCTCCTCGTAGTTGCTCCCCGAGATCAATGAATTCATGCGGGCAGCAAATTTGTCGGAATACCCAAGGGTCGCGCCGTCTGCCATCAGGCGTACGGTGTCATTGAGCGCCACGAGCGGCTTCAGGTAGCCAGGCAAGGCGTCGAAAGCCGCCAGATTTCGGCTGACACGCTCCTCCGCGGATACGGGAACTGAGTTGTTCGCAATGCTTCGTGCAATCCGAGACTGGTTTTCGTCGCTCAGTTGCAGCGCCATGGCTGCCAGAACACCTGGATCGGATGTGCCCGTGAACAGATCGCGCAGCACCGCATCCCGCTCGCGTTGCGGCACGCTCTCATCGTTCAACGTGTCGACCAGGTACTTAACGACAGACGGCGGCAGCGGCTGGACTTTTTTGATTCCAAGCTGCAGCTGCACGGCGACAGAGCGGGCGACCGCCTTCTGGTAGGCAGCCGGATCGTAGCTGTCCTCGCTCGATACCGCGTTCCAGTATGCGTCCGCTGTCGGGTCGATCTTGCGGACAAAGTCGGCAGGAGCGGCGGCACGAGTCTGCAAAACCTGCCTGGCGGCGGCTGATGCTATCTCAAACTGCGCCTGATCCTGCTCCGAGGTGGTACTGCCCGGTTTTGGCTTGGCTGCAAACAGCTTGGCGTCAATGGCAGCCTTCGGCATTCTGACCATGTCGAATGCCTGAAGGCCGACCTCGAAGGTCCGTTCGAGGACCAGAGACTGTTTGCCGCCTTCCTCGACGCCGTAAACTGCGGCGAAATCACCGTCGTCCGGCTTCTTTCCAGCGTAGCCGCCAGTGTACATGAGGGCATCCGGTGCGTTCTGGCGAGCGAGTCGGATATTGGTGTGCGCATCAAACAGCTGCTCAGTCATCGCGACCTGGACGTTTTGGCCAAGTTCCTGAAGGTCGTCCGGCGACAGGTCGGCAATCCATGAACCCGCAGCCCACGTTGCGGCATTCGCGTGAGGCGTCTCAGGGTAGCCCGCCGGCTCGTCTATTGAGACATTGGAGTTCGCAGCGAGTTTGGTCGCGGCAGCCGAACTATTCACGGCATTATCCGTCGTACTCACCTGCATCGACGCTCGCGCCCCGCCCAACATCTCGGCGACCCGCGTCGGATCCTTCGCGATCATCGCCTGAACCAGCGCCTTGGCCGTGTTGCTGCGCCAGGCCACTTCCGCCGCTTGCCTGATAACCGGGTTTCCGATCTTGGCGATCAGATCGGACCCGTTCTGACGGATCGCCTCGAAAGCTCCGATGTCGTCCGGGTCGCCTTTTGCGATGGAGCTGGTGGACATGGTGTCGACCTTCGCCCACTCCGCCAGCTCATACTCATCGCGCTGCTCCTGCTGCCGCTGTGCCATGCGCGGCGAGCCGGCCGCGCGCATCGGCTCCTTCTGCCTGGCGAAAGCGGCGCGCTGGCTCTCCGGTATGTCAGGCAGAGCCTCATCGAACAGCCTGTCGAACAGGCCGGGCTTGACCACCTGCCCGCTGCGCGGGTCGACCTCGCCATACATCGCATCGTGCAGGCCGCCGCCGTCGGCCGGCGCATTCGCCGCCACCTCGTCTTCCGCCTGCGCGACCCGCTCGGCGAACCGGCGGCGCGCCAGCTCCGCGTCGAACGCTTCCTGCCGCTCCTTCATCTGCCGGTAGCGCTCGGCGACGGCCGAGAGCTCGTCGCCAAGATCCTGCATCGCCCTGCCGGCCGGCGACCCCTCGGGATAGGAAACGCCATTGCCGGCCTCGAGCCGGCGCTGGGCAAGCTGGAGAGGAATCGTCGCCATCAGTAGAGGCCCCCCTTGAAGGCGCCGCCCGGCGCCTGCGGGAAGGCGCCCTTGCCGAAGGTCACGGCCTTGGTCGGGTCGTAGAGACGGGAGAGACCGGACACGAGGCTGCCGCCGGCCTTGAAGATCGACGCCGCCGCGGCCTGCCTGCCGGAGTAGCGCGCGAGCGCCGCCTGGCTGTCGAGAGTGTTCCGGCGCAGCGCCGAGCCGTACTGGATCGCCTTCAGGTCGAGCTGGCCTTGCCTGGCATTGGCCGCCAGCACCTCGGCCGGCGAGCCCGATAGGCCGACGCCGGAGGCGCCCGCCCGGGCCCGCGCCTCCGAAAGCAGCAGATCCTGCCTGTGGCGCTCCTGGCTCTGTTCGAAGGCGGCACTCTGCGCATCGGCCTGCGCCTGCTGCCCGTAGGCCTTGGCCTGGTAACCGGCCGCCTGGTTTTGCTGCCGGCCTTCGATCAATGCGCCACCCACCGAGATGGCCGTGCCGAGAAGGGCTAATGTGCACATGGTCAGCCTCGCTGGGATGCGGCAATGGGGGTTTTCCTGGCCGCCCGCGCACCGAGCGCCGGTCGCGGGTCGAGCGCGCCGCCGGGGTTGGTGAACGACAGAAGCAGCCTGTCGGCCTGGATTGCCGGGCGGCTGAGGCGCGCCGGCGCCGCTGCGCGCGGCCCGGCCATGGCGGCGCGGCGGGCAACGGCCAGGTTCACCTTCAGGTCAGGCATGCCGGCGGCGTCGAAGAGGCCGTTGGCGGTGGCGAGCGCGCGGGCGAGCGCATCGGCCTCGAACAGTTCCTGGCGCAACAGCTCGACCAGGCGGCGCACGGCGCGCCAGCGCTCGGTCAGCACCTCCGCCTTGGCTTTCGCTTGCCCGCCCAGCGCCTCGACGGCGGCGCGCGCCTCTCCCACGGCGGCCGCGGCACGGCATTTGTCCGCTGCCGCGATGATCTTCTCCAGCAGCGCGACGACGTCGTTGCAGTCGTCCAGCGCGATGCGCGCGGCGGAGAGATCGCCGTCGCCGAAAACGGCGCGGTCCTCGGCCTGTTCGCAGCCGCGCCGGCGGGCGATCGCATCGTTGAGGTCGGCATCGAGCAAGGCGATGACGGCAGCATATTCGGCAGCCGTCCGCGCCCTGCCGAGCTGTTCGGCATGGGGGGATGTGGTCACGGGATGGGTTCCTTGTGGTGGGCTGGAGGCGGTGGAGCGCCGATCTCCCCCCTTGTGGAGGAGATTGGCAGGGCAGAGGGAGGCGCGAAGGATCGCGGCGTTGATTCAGCCTGGGTTCTTCGCCCCACTCAGTGGGGAGAGGTGGCTCGGCGAAGCCGAGACGGAGAGGGACGGCGCCGACCTGTGCCGGAGACCCTCCGGCAGAAGCGCCTGCGCCTTACGAAGGCCCCCTCTCCGACCGCTTCGCGGCCACCTCTCCCCCGCCTCGCGGGGGCGAGGAACGCCAGCTCGCCCTACGGCTCGGCGTCGAACACTGGCGTAAATGCCCTTATCGTGCAGGGCGTCGGGTTGACGTGGCGGATCCGCACCCGGCCCTGCCCTTCCCAGCTGTCGTCGATGGGCACCTCGACATTGCCGGTGAACAGGCTCGCCTTGCCGTCGGGCGCGACGAGGGAGGGCATGCGCACGCTTTCCCAGCGGCCGCGGATCAGCGACTGCACCTGAAGCCCTGTCGTGTCGGTCTCGAGCAGCGACAGGATGACACCCGCCACCTTCTTGCGCCGCCCGAGGATCGAGCCGTCCCGGCCGGCGACGTCGAGCTCCAGCGTGTCGGCCTGCGACTGGAACGCAAGCCCGGCCTGCCATCTGGCCGCGACGGCGCCGCCGGGCAGCGTCACCTGGCCGGAGGCGACCGGCAGCCCGCGATAGACCTTGCCGCCGGCCAGCACGTCGACCTTTTCGCCGTTGAGATGGGCAAGCCCGGACACGGTGTTGACGGCGGCGCCCGAATAGGTCAGGCCGCAATCGACCTGGAAGGCGTCCTCCAGCGCCCCATATTCGAACGGCGCCGTCATGATCTCGATATAGCGCCTGGTCACGCCGCCGATGGTCCGCCTGACGATCAGCCAGATGTCGTCGACACCATCCTGGCCGGGCGTCACCACAGCGCTTTCGACGGCCGCCCAGCCGGAACCGGCGACGGTACCGCCGAGGCGGTGGCGGTGCATGCCGCGCACCTCCTGCGAGGGCTGGTGGGTGTAGCCGCCGAGCTCGCCATTGTCGAGCGGAAACCAGAGCATCGGGTCGGGGTCGGTCTGGAACGCCAGCTCGACCACGCCACGCTTTGCGATATGCTCGGAGATCTGGCCGATATCGTCGGAGGTGAAGCGGCCGGTCGAAGCCTGCGTCAGCTCGGCGATCGAGCGGCGCGAGCGCGTGACATAGAGGAACGACTGGCCTGCATCGACGGGGCGGATGCGGGCACAGCCCGACGTGCGCGAGCGCCGGTTCTTGAACGAGGACGGCGTCAATGCCTCGTCGATGCCGGAGCCGGAGAGCGCGCGGACGCCGCCGAGCGTCCCGATCAGCAGCGCGCCGTCCGATTCCGCGATCCACGTGATGTCGTTCGCCTGGCCGCCGCCGGCCTGGAGGAATTCCAGCGCGTCGTCATCCTTCTCGCCCAATGCGAAATTGTTGAAATCCCCCGTTGCCGAGGCGTAGACCGAAAACTTGCGGCTGAAGGCCAGGCGCTCCTCGTAGAGCGATCCGCTTTCGACATATTTCCCCGGCACAAGCGTGCCCAGGCGCCAGCGGGATATCGGGCTGAGGTCCGGCAGGGCAAATCCATGCAGTTGGACTTTCACCGCCGTGGCGCTGGTGCGGCTGGTGATCTTGGCCCAGCGCCAGCGGCCATCGGACGCAAGCAGGCGAATGGCCCGGCCGACGTCCGAAGCCTGGAAGCCGGCACCGCCATTGATGCCGGCGGTCGATGACGCCGTGAGGTCGAACGGCGTCTGGCTGGCCGCCGCCCGGTTGAGGTTCAGTTCGGAAAACGCGCTGTCCGAGGCGCCGTTGATCGCCTTCCAAGTAAAGCGGTGATATTCGAACGCCAGCTTGTTCAGAAATTCGTAGTAGCGGGTTTCGCCGCCCGACCAGCCGGTCTCGCCGGTGCGGCTGTCGAGCGTCACCCATGTCGCGCCGTCATTCGATCCTTCAAGCACCCAGATAGTCGGCGTGCGGTCGACCGTTCCGCCGGTGCGTGCGGTCAGATAGTAGTTTTCGACGATGGCCTGCGCGCCACCGGCAAGCTGGTAGGTGACCGAGCCGTTGGTGGCACCGGCGATGCCGCTGTCCGTCTCTGTCGCCTTGTCGAAAAGCTGGAAGGCGTCCCCTGCCCCGCCCATGCCTGAGACCGTGCCGGAAGGCGCGGTGTTCGACGTCATCTTCGGCGTCAGCGCCCCATAGTCCGCGGGCGTCAGCGTGGTCGGCGTATCGTTGATGTCGTCATAGGGCCCGTCGTCGATCGCGTAGTCGTCGAGCGCCCATGCCGTATGGGCGGTGCGCGTCAGCACCTTGAGCGGATAATCCCTGTGGGAAATCCACATCTGGTCCGCGGACTGCACATAGTCGAGATCGAACAGGTCGGCTTCAAGATAGGGCGAGGCCACCTCGACCGTGCCGACACGCGCGCCATAGGCGTAGACGCGGATGTAAAGATTGCCGAACTCCAGCATGTAGGCCTGGTCGGCCGAGAAGATGAACGGGATCGCCCGCGTCGCCTTGGCGGACGTCTTGACTTCGCCGACGAAACAGGTGCCGCCGCGCTTGCGGATGCCGCCATGCGGCAGGGTGACGAAGTTTTCGCATTTCGACAGCGCCGCGCGGTAGAGATCAAGCGAGGCGCGCGCGTGCAGGCGTGGCGAGATCTCGCCGCGGGTGAAGACGTCCTGGACCGGATAGAGCGTCGCCATCAGCGCATGGCCCCCGCATAAAACCGGCTGTCGCCGCGCTGCCGCGCCCAACTCGATGTCGAAAGCCGTCCGCCGCGCTGGATGGCCTGCGCGGTGAAGGCGGCGTCCAGCGCGCGGTCGTAGGCCGAACGGGCAATGTCGATCATGCCGGCCTTGTGCGTCAGCGGATGCGCGATCTTGATGGCGAGTGCCGCCACCAGCACTTCGGTGAACGGCGCGTCCCAGTCGTTGGGGTCGGTGAGGTTCGCGACATAGCGGATGGTGAGTGGTCCCGCCCGGTCGCTGTAGACCAGCCCCGCCTCCTGCCGCCACGAGATCGCGATGCCGTCCGGCTCGCCATTGTGGGTCAGCGGCAGCGGGCGAAGGCAATCGACGGGGAGTTCATAGACCCAGTTCAGCGTGCAATCGCCGAAACCGGTATCGCTGCCGGCCAGGGATGCCGAAAGGATGGCGAACACCCAGGCGTATTTCGTCAACTCGGCCTCGCGGGTCAGGTCGAAATGCATGTTGAGCAAGCGCGCGGCCTTGATGTCCTCGTCAAGGCTGTCGATCGGCGCCTCGTCGAGGGCTGCCAGCGCCATATTGGCGATGTCGGTCGGGGTTATGGCCATGGGTAAGGCCTCCGTGGGTTGTGATTGGGGGAAGTGCGTCTTTCTCCCCGTTCACGGGGAGAAATGCCCGGCAGGGCAATGAGGGGCAGCGCCGGCATCGACGGTTGGCGTCAATGTTCAAGCGCCGGCGCTCGCAGGAAGGAGGTGGGCCTGGCCCACCTCCCGGGAGACGAAACCCTATGCCTCGGTCGTCTTCAGAGCGATGAACGTCATGGTCTTGACGCTCGACGCGGTGCGGTCCCAGTTCGCCGCCAGCGCCAGCTCCGCGTCGGTGGCGAATTCGCCGGCGGTGGAGGCGTCGAGGAAGCGGGTGCCCGGCACATGCGGCACGAAATGCCGGCGGCCGACCATTTCCGTCACCCCGCCGCCATGGCCCTGGCGCGGCTTGCGGTCGAACTCGAGCGGCCCGCCTTCGGTGTTCACGGGCAGCTCGTTCCACAGGATCGCCTTGTCCTTGAACATGAACGCGGTGTAGACGCCCGCCGCCTGCGGGATGTCGTCGTCGACCACGCAGCGCAGCCCCATGTAATAGGGGATGAGCGGCCCGCCCTGCTGCGAGGACGGCACATAGTCGATGAGGTCGGCGAGCTTCAGCGCTTTCATCTGCTTGGAATGGATCCAGAGGGTGCGGAACTTGTCGGCGCGGTCGCCCATCAGGTAGGCCGCCTCGATGATGTCGGTGTCGACGATGGAGGCGCCGGTGGCGCGCACCAGGTCGCCGCCGTCATTGGCCAGATTGTCGGCGACGACGCCCTTGAGCATGCCGATGAGGGTCAGCTTGTTGGCGCGCTGCCAGTACTCGGTCTGCCGCTTGACGATCAGCTTCTGCGGATCGTCGCCCGCCAGGATGGAGGTCAGGTCGGGAACGCCCCACGCCTGGGCGCGGACATTGCGGGCGGCGACCTCGCGGCGCGAGCCGATCTTCTTCATCTCGATGGAATCGGCCGGGTCGTCATTGACCGGCTCGGACGGATCGTTGCCGAGGTCCTTCCAGCCGGGCATGTCGACGGAACGGCCGCCCATCGACAGTTTCGAGGAGATGGCCGGATCGGAAAACAGGATGCCGGCCTGGTAGATTTCGAGCGACTGGACGTGCTCCTCGAAAGCGTATTGGGCATAAACGGACGGAACGATCGCGTCCGCGATACGGGTATAGGCGTCTGCCATTTTGTCTTCCTTTGAGAGATTGATCGGCGGCTGATGCGTCGGGATCAGAGCGGGTTGTTCGGCATCCAGAGATCCGGGTTTTCGCCCGCTTCCCTGGCCAGCCGCCGGGCGCGTTGAGGGTCGCTTTTGACAAGGGCTGAAATGGCCGAAACGTTGCGCTCGCCGGCGGCGTTGCGCCGGAAGGGGTTTTGCCCCCGCGGCGCCGCGTCGGCGTCGATCGTGTCTTCGCGGAACATCGCCTCGCCGATCGCCTGGAAGGCCCTGGCGATCTGCGGATCGGTCAGGGCGCCGTCGGGCAGAAGGATGCCCTTCTGCTTGTAGGCATCGACCAGGCCGAGCTTCTTCATCGCCCGGTTGGCCACCTCCAGCTTCTGGCGAAAGCCATCGCTGTCGGCCGGGCCCCAATCCTTGACGAGGTCGTCATGGGTGGCTTCGACCGAGCGGGCGAGCGCTGCCTGCTGGGCCGCCGCCTGCTCGGCCATGTAGCCGACGAACCTGTCATGATAGGCCTGGGCGATCTTCGGCGTGGCGCCGGCTTCGACCGCCCAGGCCTTGGACGCCTGGGCGAGTTCGTCCGAATAGGCGAAGGTTTCCGGCAGGCCGTCGGGCCGCCGGTATTCGACCTTTTCGGGCGATGTCAGCGGACGCATCGCCTCGGGCAGCCGGGCATGGAATTTGTCCCAGTCTTCCTTAGGCGCGTCCCTGGCTGGAACGCGCAGGCTTTCGCCCTGCCGCCGCTCCAGCTCCGCATAGGATGTGAAAACCCGATCGAGGCTTTCAGGCTTGGTCCAGCCCTTGGCTTCAGCAAGCTTGCGGTTGCCTTCGGAAAGACCGTCAAACCAACTTTTGCCGGCAAGCACGGCGGACCCGTTATCCGCGCCTGCCGGAGGCCGTTCCGGGTTGCCCGCCGGCTGCGACGAGGCAGCCACGGACCCGGCATCTGCCAGATCTGTCATGTGATGTTCCTTTTGAGGGTTAGGTTGGAAGTGAACTGGTGGCGCCGCCAATCGTCCTTGTGTGAGGGAGAGGAGCGGTCTACGCGGCAGGAAGGGCGGCCAGACACGGCCGGGACCGCTCAGGCTGAATCATTTTGACAGGCATCGGCGCTAGCGCCTTGTTCGAAAGAGGTGTTTCGCCTCCCGGTTCATCAACGCCCGAGAAACCATGTCTTATATCGTGACAGCCTGTGCCGCCGTTCCGCCGCAATGCGGCCGCACGGGACGATCGATAGGGATTTCAAATCTTTAAGGGAGACGTCACATGAACCTTCACAAAACAACTGCCGCCGTTTTGATGATCGCCGCGCTGGCGGGCTGCGCGCAGACGGAAGGCCAGCAGCGGGCCGGAACCGGTGCGCTGATCGGCGGCGCCGGCGGCGCCCTCGTCGGCCAGGCCATCGGCGGCAACACCAAGAGCACGGTCATCGGCGCGGCCAGCGGCGCCTTGCTCGGCGCCGTCGTCGGCTCGGCCACCACCCCGCAGCGCCGCGGCGACCAGCTCTGCCGCTACCAGGACCGCTACGGCCGCATCTACACCGCGCCTTGCGACGACCGGTACTACAACGGCAATTATTGAATCACCGGCGGCCAGACCGCCGATCTCCCCCCTCGTGGGGGAGATGTCCGGCAGGACAGAGGGGGGCGCCGTAGAGCGCCGACCTCGGTCGCTGCCGAACTTTGAACATGGCCATATGTTTGTCGTCTAGGGCCCGGCTTGAGCGACCGCTCGTGATTTGATCGCCGTGCGATGAACACGGCAAGGCCGGCGGGACAGCGCCCCCCTCTGCCCTGCCGGGCATCTCCCCCACAAGGGGGGAGATCGGCGCTTCAGCGCCTCACCTCTCCTCCTCCCGTGCCGCCTTTTCCAGCGCCACGAGCTGCGCCTCGTCCAGCGTCAGGAACCCCATAATGTGCTGCACCACTTCGGCGCGCGCGTTGCTGAGCGCGCTGTGCAGCTCGAAGCCATTGGGGGTTCTGGTCCGCGCCATCCACTCGCCGTATGACGGGCGCCTGAAATAGCCGACCGTCGCCGCGAGATCGGCCAGCACCATTTCGCCGTCCTCGCCGGAGAACACGCGCAGATACGCCTTGACCAGCGCCTCGCGTGCTTTGGCGGGGCCGCCGCTTTGCGACGCGTGGGCGAAGCGTTTGCGGCTCATGCGCGCTGTCCGGCCGGCATCGCGCCCTGGGCGCCGGCATCAGGTGTCGGCCCATCGGCGGTGCCGCCCTGCAGCATGCCTTGCAAGCCCTCGAGCAGGCCGCTGTCGCGCGCCTGCACGGCCGCCGGCACCGCGTCCTTGGCCACCTTGCCGGCGGTGGCGATCGCCGCCATGCCGGCCTGCGCCTGGCTGGCCTTGGCCCTCGCGTCGCGCAGGCCCGCCACCTCATCCTTGCGGCGGAAGATGCGCTGCGGGCTGCGGCCGGCGCTCTGCACGATCTTGAGCGCCTCGTCGCTGTCGATATTGTCCATCACATCAGGGTCGAACTGCGCCATCTGCATGGCCGTGGTCACCAGCTGGATGGTGTCGCGCGCTTCCGCCGAGCGGCGCAAGACATCGAGCGGACCGGTGAAGGTCGGCCGCACCGCCTTGCCCGCCAGGCTCGCCGGCGGCAGGAAGCGGCTGTCCTCGTCATAGAGACCCTTGTCCTCCAATATGCCGAGCTCGCGGTCGAGATTGGTGGCAAAACCCGCCTGGATGATCGAGCCCGACGGCCCCAGCAGCGCGCCCTTCTCCTCCTGGCGGATCAGCGCCTCGGTGGCGGTCATCTGCGGGTTCTGCACCAGGGTCTGGAACAGGTTGACGAACATCATGTCGCGGATCTCCTCCGCCCGGCTCGCCGCATAATCGAAGGCGTAGCTCGGGTTCTGCCCGGTGGTGATCGGCGCGATCAGCGGCCTGCCATTGTCGTCGATGAGGCCCGGATAATTCTCGCCCGGATCGAGCACCGGCACGTAGTCGAGCCTGGCCTTCGACGCCGTCGGCGGATCGGTGATTTGTTGCAGCGCGCGCAGGCCCGAGCGGCGGACCGCGTTTTCCTCGCGCACGGTCGTCAAGGCTTCGATGGTCGGCGAGATGCCATAGGCGTCGCCCTCGTAGCGGCGCCAGTTGAAGGCCGACACCGGGAAGGTGCGAAACCCGCTCTCGCGCACGATCTCCTCCTCGTCCTCGATGACGTGGTAGGAGGCAAAGGCGGCGTCGAGATAGCGGTAGCTTCCGCCCGAGCGGTACATGCGGCGCTCGTCACGCGGCTGGATGCACTGGATGAGCGCGATCTTCTCCTCGCATTTGGCGGGATCGTCGACCAGCGTCCTGATGCGCGCCGGCAGTTTTTCGTAGCCGAGCAGCTGCGCCGCCTGGCGCGCGGTGCGTTCGTAGCGGCGGTGGAAGATGTCGACCTGGCCCCAGCGGTTGCGCGAGAGATAGCCTTCCACCACCGGGATCGAGGCGTAGCGGATCAGCGTCGAACCGAACCCTTCCTCGGCATAGAGATAGGCCGGACCGTAGCGCACGACATTGCGCAGGCAGGCTTGCGTCGCCGGCACGAAATTGGAATTGGCGGAGTAGCGCAGCGAAAACAGGAAGTCGCGCAGGTTTTCCGCCCATTCCTTTTCCTCGTCGGTCTCCTCGTCGTCCATCTCGGCGGTGGTCAGCCCGTGCCATTTCTCCGACTGCGGGATGATCAGGCTTTCCAGCCCGGCGGCCAGCCGGTTGGCGGCCGAGTTGATGGTGTTGGCGTAGACACGGGCGCCGCGCCGCTCCTGCCGCTCGGTCTGGCTGTCGCCGCGGCGGGCGCCGCGCCCGGACAGGATATCGGGCGCATCGGGATCGCAGAACTCCGCCACCGCCTCCCAGACGGGCTCGTAGGCGGCGCGCTCGCTCTCGAGTTCGGACTGGCGGGAAAGAATATCGCGGGCGCGGGAATCGGTCATGGGGGTGCTCGCTGGCTGAGGAAGAATTATGAAGGGAGATCGGGGCGCTGAAACTGCCAATCTCCCCACTTGAGGGGGAGATGGCCGGCAGGCCAGAGGGGGGCGCCGTAGAGCGCCAACTTTTGCCTTAAGCTGCTTTCCAGGAATGAAATTGGTGGCTGCGCGATCGTTCGAAGGCCTGCGGGACAGCGACCCCCTCTGTCGCCTCCGGCGACATCTCCCCCTCAAGGGGGGAGATCGGCAGCTTCAGCCGACGATGTCATTCTTTTGCGCGGTTCTTGGTCTAGGAACGTCTCGCGGCGGGGTTTTGCAGGAGGTCGATGTGACGACGACAAGCCTTGCCGCCCTGAAGAACCAGAGCAAACGTACCGTTAAACGGCTCATCGGCTACGATTCCCGCAACTGGCTGCGCATCCGCCAGATCGAGGCCTTCACCACCTTCCTGACGGCCGCCAACCGCAAATCGCGCGACGTGATCGAGATCTCGCCCGGCTGGAATCGCTACTGGAAGGCGATGTGCCCCAACTATCGCTCGGTCGACTTCCCCGATTTCGACATCTGCAAGGATCGCACCGACGAGCAATATTCCATCGTCATCGCCGATCAGGTGCTGGAGCATGTACAGCGGCCGCAGGCGGCGGCGCGGAACATCCACGCCATGACCCGCGAGGGCGGCTGGGCGATGGTGGCGACGCCCTTCCTGTTTCGCGTACACGCCAGGCCGCACGACTACAACAGGTGGACGCCGGCCGGCCTGAAGCAGCTGATGGTCGATGGCGGCTTCGCCGAGGACAACGTCCAGGCGTTCGGCTGGGGCAACAAGGCCTGCGCCCGCGCCCACATAGGCGGCCCGGTCCGCGCCTACGGCCTGTGGCGGGACCTCAGCAACGACGAGGAATACCCGATGATGGTCTGGGCATTCGCGAAGAAGGGGTGAGCGGTGGAAGCTGCCAATCTCCCCCCTCGTGGGGGAGATTGGCAGCGTTCACCCGCCACGCCGCTTCACCAACCTTGCATGCCGTCTCCAATACCACCAGTCCAGCACGCGCCGGCGAAAACTGCGCTTCATCGCGGTCATGGTCACATCCCCAAAAGCACGCGGCGCTGGCCGGCGAGGCTGCCGGGCGCCAGATCGGTCTTGATGGTGCTGGCCGTGCCCTGGCGCTGTTCGAGCTCAGCCCGAAGTGCTGCTTCGCGCGCCTGCACGTCCTTATCCCCGGCCGTCGGCACTGCCGGCAGCGGCTTCAGTTCCGGTGGTTTTTGAAACAGACACATGGTTCCAGCCTTCTCTTGTCCAGTCGTAAAGGAAAAAATCTTCGCCGTTCCTGCCATATCCAGGCAGCAGGCAGCGCTGCGTGGCGCCGAGCCGCCCAAGCCAGCGCAGCGCCAGTTCATTGCCGGCCAGCGCCCGCGCCTCGACCCGCCAGGCGCCGCGGGCGGAAATCTGCGGCCCGAGCACAGTGTGAAAAAATCCGGTGATGCCGGGCACGCAACGCTTCATGCGGCGCGTGCCCCAGCTCCAGGCGATCCAAAGCCCGCTCCGCTGCTCGGCCGCACCGAAGCCCGCCTCCGGATTGCCGTCGAGCTCGGCCACATAGGCAAGTCCTTGCAGCGCGGTAAGCGCCAGCAGCGCCGGCGACCAGTGGTCGAGCTGGCAATCGATCTCGGCGCGGTCCTCGGGCCGCAAATTGGCGGCGATGTAGGAGAGGTCGCGCAGGGTGGCGGGGACGATGCGGAAGGTCATGCGGATGCCAGAGCCGCGGGAATGCGGTTCATCTTTGTGAGTGCAGCGGAGCCTGTGAAAGGCCCACGCCCTTGACCGGTCTCCTCGCCGGTGACCTACTTCGACCATCGAATGCGGGAGCAAAGACATCGGTCATCCAATTGAAGGGAGACGGGCGAATGGACATTCGATCGACGCTGACGCAGCTATGCGAGGCCTTCAACGCGCACGATCTCGATCGGATCATGGCGTTCTTTTCCGACGACTGCATTCTGGAGATGCCGAGGGGAGGCAAGCCCTGGGGTTCTCGTTTCGAGGGCAAGGCAAACGTACGGAAAGCACTGGCGACACGCTTTGAAGGCTTGCCCGATGTCCACTACGGCAACGCCGAACATTTTGTGGATTCGACCGCCGATACCGGCATCTCGAAATGGACGCTCACCGGCACCACACGCGAGGGGGAGAAAAAGGAGGTCCGGGGTTGCGACTTCTACACGTTTCGCGACGGCAAGGTGATCCGCAAGGATTCATATTGGAAAATCCTGGAGTAGGCGCAGGGACATCGCAGCGAGGGTCATGGGCCGGCGCCGGAGCGCCCGTTTCCTCCAGCGGGAATTGCGCTGCCGCGACGCTCCGAAGAGCCCTCCGCCCTCACCTGAACGCCCCCAGCGGATCGCTCTGCCCCTTCGCCCGCCTCGCCGCCCTGAACTCCGCCGGATCCACCATCGCCTCGCGCAGCATCATCACGCCGTAGCGCGTCGCCGCCATCAAATCGTCGCGCAGTTTCACCACCTGGCCGTCCTTGCGATGGTAGAGCCGGAACTCCTCGAACCAGGGGACAAGCGTCGAAAACACCTTGAAGCGGCCGGATTGCATGCGGTCGAGCATCTCCATCAGCCCGGCCTCGACCGAGACAGAGCCGTCGGGGAATTGCGCGTGGCGGGTCAGCATGTTGAGCCCATGCGCGGCATATTGCTTGGCGAGCGCCGTGCCCGCCCCTTCCAGCGTCTCGCGGCGGCCGTCGCGCGGCCACGCCCAGGGCAGCCATTCGCCCCAAGGCTTCAGGGTCAGCGCCTGCATGGCGGGAGTCTGCTGCGAGGCGCGCGCGGCCTTGGCGACATAGACGACGTCGGCCTCTGTATCCCAGGCGAGCTCGACCGCGGCGGAAGGGTGGTCCCAGCCGAAATCGAGCGCCCCGATGCGCGGCCAGTAGCGCGGCAGCCGGAACGGCGCGCAGGCAATCAGCTCCTCCGCCACCGGAAAGATGCGGCCGGACCCCAGCACCGGAATGCCCCGGGCGCGGGCCTCGCGCTCATGCGCGGGATAGGCGGCAACGATCGCCGCGCGCTCCTCGGGCGAATAATGCTCGGCGTCGTCTATGGTCATGAAGGTGACGTGACGGGACATGGGGGATCCTGAATCACTTTCGAGATAATCGATGTAGCGTCTTGTGAAGGCTACGTTTTTCGGACCAACGTCGCGCCGCCCCTCACCTGCCTGCCGGCATCCTCTCCCCGTATAGTGACGGGGAGAGGGGTGCTGTTGTCGACGGTTTCGCCAATCGCGAACGTTCAAGAATCGGCGCCGAGATTGCGGCCAGCTCCCTTCTCCCCGTCATTACGGGGAGAAGGTGGCGGCAGCCGGATGAGGGGCAGCGCCGACGAAGGCGAGCAAGCGCCAAGTGCGATGCCGCTCGTCCCCAATCAGTTTCTTCTCCATCACCCCTTCCCCATCCCCTCCACCTCCGCCGCCGACAAAAACAGCAGCACCACATCGGACATGCCGAGCAGCGGCGTGAAGGTGACGATGGTGATGCCGCCGGTGGCGTTGGTGCGGGTCAGGCCCTCGGAATAGATGTCGAGCGGCGGTTCCTCGTCGAACCAGACGCCGTGCAGCGTTTCGCCCTGCCATTTCTCGCGGCCTTTCTCGAAACTCTTGAACGACAGCACGCTCTCGCCGGCCTGAACATCGCCGCCGCCGCCATGGCGCACCACGACGCTGTCGAGCGCGCCCGGCGCGCCACGGCCCATCATGGTGTCGACGATGGCATCGGCCGGGATCATGCCGGTGCCCCATTGCGCCTGCTGCTGCGGCGGGCCGACCAGCACGCGCTGCGGATTGTCGCGCGTGCCCTCGCCGGTGACGCCGGCGGCCCACAGCCGCACCGGCGCATCGAAAATCTTGCCTTGCCACCACGCGGGATAGCGGCCCGTCAGGTGCATGGCCCATTCGGCGCCGCCGGCGCGGGTCTTGCCGAGCTGGTTGCCGGCCATGAACAGCCGCTCGCGGTTGGCGGCGCCTGCCGCGTGAAACGCCGCCTGCCTGGCATAGGGCCGGTAGGCGGCAAGCTGGTTGGTACGACGCCTGCGGTCAAGCTCCGCCAGCAGCGCCAGATATTCCGTCCTCGCCGCCACCGGCGATGTCTTCGAGGAACGGTTTGACCGCGGCTTCGAGCGCGCGGATGCGGCTGCGGATCTCTTCATCGCTCAGGGCATCCAGATGGTTGACGGCGACATCGAAATCCTTGGGCAGCACCGAAAGCACGATCTTCAGATACTGGTCAGGCTTGTCGGCCCGCACTTCGGCGATGACGCCGGCGCCATGGGCGCGGAAATCGGCGCGCACGGCGGCGAGAAAGTCGTCGCCCAGCGTTTTCTTCGGGCGTTTGCGGCGGGTCTCCGGCGCGGTTTCCGGGCTTGCGCTCCGGCTGGCGGCCGGCTTGCGCCCTTTGCCGCGCGCCGGCACTGCGGCGGTTTCGTCAGCCATGGCCCGTCACCGCCTCGGCATCGCCGGCCTTGGCCTTCGACGGCACGGACTTGACCGACCGGACCCGCTTCTTCTTCGAGCGGGTGGATTTCCTCCTGACGTTCCTGGCGCCCTTCGGCTGCCGGGCAGGTTTTGCGACGCCCGGCAGATCCTTCAGGCCCGCCATGGCGAGGCCGATGGCGCCGCTATGAATTGTCGCCTGCGGGAAAGCGAAGCCGCCGGCCGCGTCTCGAACCATGCCGATCAGCACGCCGGTTGCGACCTGCTCGATCCGGCCGAGCCGCGTCTGCGGTGCCGCACCCTCGAATTCGCCAATGGCGCTGACGACCTCAAGGCCGTCATCCCCGGTGATGATGGTGGCATAGCGTGGCATGGGATTTCTCGCGGATAATCGTCAGGTTCGAAACGTCGCATTCCTTCGCGTCCCCTCTGTCCTGCCGGACATCTCCCCCACGAGGGGGAAGATCGCAGCTTCGGCGCCTCGCTTTTTTCTACAACGTTGGCGATTGGCGAAAGCCGGGACAACAGCCGATCTCCCCACCCGTGGGGGAGATGGCCGGCAGGCCAGAGGGGGGCGCCGTAGAGCGCCATCGTTCGAAGAGGAAAGCAAAACCAGAAACACAAAACCCGCCTCGGCGGCGGGTCATCGGCGCAACTCAGCACCATAGATAAAAACATAGCATAGTTGCCTTCACCCCGTCAACAGGTTTTAGGAAAAAATTCCTTATCGGCTTTAGGCATCCCCGCGCAGCGAATGCACGCCTACACGGCATGGGCGAACAGGATCAGCCCAACTAATGAACCGGGGCTTCGTCACAATCTCGCTGTGAAGGTCGCTAAGCGCGTTGAATGAAGATCCGCTCGAATATCGCGCCAATACCCAGCACGACCGGCGCTCTTGTTTCGGCGCGCCAGAATCAAAAACCCGCCTCGGGGGCGGGTCATCGGCGCAACTCAGCACCATAGATGAAAACATAGCATAGTTGCCTTCACCCCGTCAACAGTCTTTAAGAAAAAAATCCTATCTTGCCCGTCCCAGCGTGATCCTCCCCCGGCCTATCCGCTTTGTCAGTTGGGTGCTGGAGCATTGACCGCGAATTGCGCGGCGAACGCCCTGCCATAGGCGGGCCGGGCTTCGCCGCGGGCCACATAGGCAGCCAGGTTTTGATATTCGTCCAGAATGCCCGACATTCTGAGCCGCAGCAGCACAGATACCATCAACAGATCGCCCGCGCTGAACGCGCCGTCGAGCCAGTCGGCGCCGCCCAGATGGGCCGAGAGCCTGTCCAGCCGGGCGCGAACGCGGTCCTTCACCAATGGCAGGCGCTCCTCGCTCCAGGGCTTGTCGGCCTCGAATATTTTTGCCGTCGTCAGTTCGAGGATCGGCAGCTCGACGGTGTTGAGCGCGGCAAACATCCAGGTGATGGCGCGGGCGCGGGCATCGCGATCCTCCGGCAGCAGCCCCGGATACCGCTCGGCAAGGTGGAAGACGATCGAGCCGGTCTCGAACAGGCAGAGCGAACCGTCCTCGTAGGTGGGGATCTGGCCGAAGGGCTGAATGGCCAGATGGTCGGGCGCCTTCATCTCGGCATGGGAAACAAGACGAACCTCATAGGGCTGGCCCACTTCCTCGAGCGCCCAGCGAACGCGCGTGTCGCGCGCCAGTCCCTTGCCGCCGTCGGGCGACCGTTTGAATGCCGTAATGGTGATTGTCATTGCATCCGCTTCCTTGCCTGTTTCCTGGGCTTCCTGGCGATGACGAACAAGCCTGCGCTGCAGCCCGACATCGGTCTTGAACTATTTTCCTTGCCGGGCGCGGATCGCGAATGGATGTCCGCGCGTTCTGAACGCCTATGCACGCCGCCTCAAAGTGACCTCGGTTTTGGGCGACATGCGTAGGCCGATACCTGCAAGTGCGTCGCACGGGCCCTGTTCAGCGTGACGCGCCTCACCGATGGGAGCAACCGCCATGAACGTCGCCAACCTGCAACTCGAGGGCCTGCTGATGGCCGTCGCATCGATCAACCACGTCCTGGTCAGGAAGGGCGTGCTGACATCAGAGGAGATCGACATCGCCCTGCGCAAGGCCGAAGCCGGCGAAACCAGCGAGGAGCGGTCCGAGGGCATGTCGGCGTCGAGCCGCGACGCCGTCAATTTCCCGATCCGGCTGCTGGAGCTCGCCAACCAGTGCCAGCCCGAAGCTGACATGCCGTCCTTTTCGAAACTGGCGCGCATGGTCGGCCAGATGAAGGAACCCTACAACGACCAGATGTAGCTACGCCCTGCCCGGCCATCCCGGATTGAGCGAAAGCACGCGGCCCGGCCCGTGCACGGCGGCGAACAGCAGCCCGGCCAGGAAGGAAAAATGGTCGACGAAGAAGCCGAATTCCGCCTGGTTGCCGGCCCAGTGGCTCGGTCCGTGGAAGGCGAAGCCGAGGAACAGCACGTAAACCGCCGCGACCAGTGCGGCCGGCGTGAAGAAGGCGCCGGTGAGGAAAGCGATCACCAGCAGCACCTCCAGTATCGCCGCGCACCAGGCCAGGAACAGCGGAAACGGAAAGCCGGCGGCCGCGATATAGCCGGCGGTGGCGCCCATGCCCATGAACTTGAACGTCACCGCCATCAGGAAGACGGCCGCGAAGATCAGGCGGGCGATGAGCAAGGCGGCGGTCTGCCACGGCGATTGGACGGTTGGCGACGGCATGGTTGTTCTCCCGTTTCGTTTGCTTGTCTTACCCAATTCCGGATGGAAACCGAACCTTCCTGGAATTGCTCCTAGGACGCGCCACGCACCGCGCATCCGACATGTCCGCCGAAGTTTTTTCCGGATGTCGTGATCGGCGCCACATGATCGGGCCGCTGCCGCAAAAACCCGAGTCCGGTTTGCCGGCTCCTCGATCCTTGATAAAGCGGGCCGCATCGGCCCTGATGTATCTCTCCGCCATGCGCCTGGAGCCGGCCTGAGGCAGCGGACCCGATATTCCGGTCCGTGATCGCCAAAGCGCGCAAAAGCCGCTATGGAACCAGCGGCGTCAAATGCTGTTATGTATGACCGCAGGGTCGCGCCGCGACGGCGGCGCGCCGGGGGTGGAAAGTGAGGCTCGGCATGGCGGACGACAAATCGAAGATCAAGCAGGATCGCAAGCTGGTTTCGAGCGAGGAAACCTATGAGGTTGCCGCTTTCGCCCGCAAATACGGCATCCCGCAGAGCGAGGCCCAGACCATCATCAAGCGCTACGGGCCCTCGAGGAAGAAGCTCGACAACCACATGGCCGCGCGCGGATAGCTCGGCGCGACCGGCTTTGGAAGCGTTGCCCCGGGCAAGATCCCGGGCGCATTGCGGCACCGAATGGTTGGAGGCCACGGCCATGCCCGACACCACGCGCAGAACCGGCAGTTGCCTTTGCGGCGGCGTGCAGTTCACCGTCAGCGGTCCGCCCCTGCGGGTGGGTCTCTGCCATTGCAAGGATTGCCGCAAGACCAGCGGCTCCGCCTTTGCCGCCTTCGCCATCTGGCCGCGCCAGGCGTTCGAGACATCGGGCATTCTCGGCACCTATGCCGGCCGCGGCTTCTGCCCGACCTGCGGCAGCCGTGTCGCCTCGCTCAGCGACGACGAAGCCGAGGTGATGATCGGCAGCCTGGACGTGGCGCCGACCGATCTCATGCCGGAGTACGAATTGTGGATCGGCCGGCGCGAATCCTGGCTGCATGCCTTGCCCGATACGCGGCAGTTCGAGCACGACCGGCCCGCCGCGCAGGCTCCCGGCCCGCCGCCGTCGAGGCCGCTGTCGGACGCGGCTCCCGGCGGCTGAAAATTAGTCGAAAAGTTTAGCGGCCGCGACGGAACCCCGGAACGGCGGCCGGCGTTATCGGGCGCCTCAGTTTCAATGGAGATCGCCGTGAACGACAAGTTCTTTCCCCGTCCGGTCAGGCTGAAGGTCGGACCGGCCCGCGAGCGCGTGGTGCGCAGCGCCTGGGAAGGCCTGGAATGCCTGCGCGACTGGCCCGGCAAGCACGGCCGGCGCTACCGCGCCGCATGGCGCAGCTGCCGCGATGCCCTCGATGGCTGGACCCCGGCCGAGAAGGCGATGCGGGCCATGATCGATGCCGGGCGCGAGGCGGAATTTCTGCCCGGCAACGGCAAATCCTGAAAGCCTGCCGCCTCAAGGGGCGGTCCGGAACCCGATAGCTGCATCGCGGCAAGCCGCCGGCTACTGTTTCGGCGGCTGCGGCGGCACTTCACCCGGTTTGATCACCGGCGTCTTGCCTTCGTTGGGCGCCGGCGCGGCCATGCCCTGGTCGCCTGTCGGCGGCGGCTTCAGCACGCCGCCGCAATCGTTCAGCGTCTCGGTCAGCGTGTTGTCGGTCGGCTGCTGGTTGCCGTCGGGCTTGGCCCGGCATTTTTCGCTGGGCGCCTGCTTGTCGGGGTTCTGCTGCTCGGCCTGCGCCAGCGCCGCGGCGGGCGCGGCGAGCATCAGGCTGACGGACATGATGGCGAGAAGTCTCATCTCGGCCTCCTTTCCGGGTTGGGCCGCCCTCACCGGCCGCCCAATGGTCGATGGCTTGCCTTCGACAGGCTTGCCTCAATAACCGCCGACGATCGGCAGGATTTCGCCGGTGATGTAGCTGGAGCATTGCGGCGAAGCCAGGAACACATAGGCCGGCGCGATTTCCTCCGGCTGGGCGGGCCGCTTCATCGGCGTCTTGGCGCCGAACTGCGACACGTCCTGCGCCTCCTTCTCCGACGGATTGAGCGGCGTCCACACCGGCCCCGGCGCCACCGCGTTGACGCGGATGCCCTTGCCGACGAGGTTGCCCGACAGCGCCCGGGTGAAGGCATGGATGCCGCCCTTGGTCATGGAGTAGTCGACCAGGTCCTTCGATCCCTCGATGCCGGTGACCGAACCGGTGTTGATGATGGCCGAACCCGGCTTCATATGCGCCACCGCCTCCTGCGCCATATGGAAGTAGCCGTAGAGGTTGGTCTTCAGCGTGGTGTCGAAATGCTCCTCGGTCAGGTCGGCGAAATCGGTGGAATGGATCTGGAAGGCGGCATTGTTGACCAGCACGTCGAGCCGCCCCAGTTCCTTGACGACCCTTGCCACGGCCTTGGCGCAGAAGGCGCGATTGCCGACATCGCCGCGCAAGGCGAGGCAGCGGCGGCCCTCCGCTTCGACCGCTTGCTTGGTCGCCTCCGCGTCACGGTCCTCGCTGAGATAGACGATGGCGATATCGGCACCCTCGCGCGCGAACAGCACGGCCACCGCACGGCCGATCCCAGAATCGCCGCCGGTGATCAACGCCGCCTTGCCTTCCAGCTTTCCCGAACCGCGCCAGAACGGCGCGTCATAGAGCGGCGCCGGCTCGATGGCCCATTCCTCGCCGGGTTTGGGATGATGCTGGGCGGGAAAAGGCGGGGCGGGATATTTTCGCGCGCCGGCCTGCATGGCGCCGTCGCCCTTGGGTTTGGCCTTGGCGCGGTCCTTGGCGTCGACCTTGCGCTGGATGCTGCGCTGCTTGCTGGTTGCTTTCGAACTGTCGCTCTGGGTGTTGGTCGGCATGGTCATCTCCTCTGTGTTTGGACCGGAGACATCCCGAACCTCCTCGCGCAACGCGCGGAACTGTTCGCGATGTCTTCGGTCCAAACGCTCTGCTCGCAGGGACAACGCATGTCGGCGGAAAAAGTTGGCGGCTTTCGCAGGCGCGCATTGCAACCGCTCGCGTCCTGCCGCCGTTTCGCCTGCCGGAGGCAATCATGTTCGAAGGTTTTCAGACCCTCGAGGTCGACTGCGGCGACGCCCGCATCTTCGCCCGGCGCGCCGGCGACGGGCCCGCCGTCCTTCTGCTGCACGGCTTTCCGCAGACGCATCTGATGTGGCGCGACGTGGCGCCACGCCTGGCGGACCGGTTCACCGTCATATGCGCCGACCTGCGCGGCTATGGCGCCAGCTCATGCCCGGCGTCGAGCGCCGATCACGCCCCTTACGCCAAGCGCGCCATGGCCCGCGACATGGTGGCGCTGATGGCCGAGCTCGGCTTTTCCAGCTTCATGGTCGCCGGCCATGATCGCGGCGGGCGTGTCGCCTACCGCCTCGCGCTCGACCATCCCGACCGCGTCGAAAGGCTTGCCGTGCTCGACATCGTGCCCACCGCCGACGCCTGGGACCGGGCCGACGCCAGGCTGGCGCTCGGCTATTGGCCGTGGTCGTTGCTGGCGCAGCCGGAGCCGCTGCCGGAAAAGCTCCTGGCCAGTGCGGCCGACGCGATCGTCGATGATGCCCTGGGCGGCTGGGGCTCGTCGCCAGAGACATTTTCCGCCGGCGTGCGCCAGGCCTATGTCGAGGCCCTGCGCGATCCCGCCCATGCCCATGCGATCTGCGAGGAGTACCGGGCGGCCGCGATGCTCGACCGCGAGCACGACCATGCCGATCGCGCCGGCGGCCGGCGCATAGCCTGCGCGGTGCTGGCGCTGTGGAGCGGGCAAGGCGCGCTCGCCGAATGGTATGCCGGCGAAGGCGGACCGCTGGCTTTGTGGCGCGGCTGGGCCGGCGATCTGCGCGGCCATGCGGTCCAGGGCGGGCATTTCTTTCCCGAAGAAGCACCCGCGCAAACGGCCGCCGAATTGAGCGCTTTCTTCGCCGGCCCCGAGACCGCAGCCCGTCCGGCGAATGCCCAGAAGAGTACGTAGGGCTTTCCCGGGAAAGGGACGTGGCGCTTTCCCTGGGGAATCGCGTCGAACTCACGCCTGGAGCGGTTCAGCGGGAACCTTCGCAGCCGGCCGCGACCAGGGGAATTGGAACCACATCCTTGGCTGCGCAGTTGCAGGGGCATCGGATGAACCCGGGAGCAGATCCATGCCACGCGGAGAAAAATCGAAATACACCGACAAGCAGGAGCGCAAGGCAGACCACATCGCCGAGGGCTACGAGCATCGCGGCGTGTCCGAGAAGGAAGCCGAGCGCCGCGCCTGGGCCACCGTCAACAAGGATGATGGCGGCGGCAAGAAGGAGGGCGGCTCCGGCCGCGGCAAGCACACCGGCCATCCCGCCGCGCACAAGGGCGGCGAAAAAGGCGGCAAGGCTTCCGCCTCGCGTTCGGCGGGGAGCCGGTCGGCATCAGCCAGGAAGGCAGCCGCGACCCGCAAGCGCAACGAAGCGCACGCCCATTGATGCGCGGGGCGACCGGATCGCGAAATTCTTATGCGCCTTGCCTGCCCTCGCCCGGGCCGCTCTTGATCAGATCGTCGCCCGGCGGATCATCGAAGTTCGGCTCGGCCGGATTGTCGGACGGCGGTCTTTGCGGACAGTCCTCGTAGCCGTGGTCGCGGCCGCCGCAGAACGAACAGCACATGGCTTCGCGATCCCTGTTCCCGGGCGGCCATCGCGGGGTCTGGTAAGGCTTCCTGCCGAGCATGCCCAGCAATGCGCGAGGCGCGATTTGGTTGCGCGCCCGCGCCGTCCCTCGCAAGCGAACACGCCGGCTGTTGCGCAACCGCCAGACAAAGTGCGAATCTCCCCGGCATGCCGCAACCAAGCTTAATCGCCCGGCGTTGCGGATCATGCCTTGGAGAGACCGCCATGTCCGTTCGAATCCTGTTGCCGACCGTGGCTGCCATGCTTGCCGCCACCGGCCTGGCCGAAGCCCGGCCCGACAGCCGCGCCATGAGCTGCGCGCAGATCCGCGCCATGATCCACAGCCACCGCGCCGTCGTGCTGACCACCGGCCCCAATACCTATGACCGCTATGTCAGGCAGTTCGGCAATGAATGCGATTGGCCCGAAGTGCCGATGTCGGCCTATATCCCGGCGCGCGACGGGCACTGTCCGGTCTACCGCTGCGAGGAGCCGGTCAACAATTTCCCGAATTGACGGGTCGGTTGGCGCGGGCAATTGTTGTTTCGGGGACTGCCGCACCCTGCCTGAAACCAATCCGAGGGGGCCGCGTTGACGCGTGGGGTGGCCGCCACAGGAGATGCCCATGACCGTCAACTGCCGCGTATCCATCGACAACCGGCCTCAATCGATCGAGGCCGTTTTCCAGGCCGTGCCCCGGATCGGCGAGAGCGTTTCGCTGTCCGTCGACGGAAACGCCCAGGACCTGCGCGTTTCGCGCGTCGTGCATGTGCCCGACGGTTCGCTCGAAGGGGCTGCGATCATCGTCGAGGTGACGGGCAACATCCTGTAGTCGCCTGAATCCGCAAATGCGGCGCGCCTTGGCCACGGCGGATCGGCAGCGGCAGCTTTCAGATGCCTAAGCCGATCGTCTGGCCGGCGTCTTCCATAGGGTGCTGCGGCACGATGATCGACGCCAGCGGCGCGTTCAGCGTCCATCTGAAATAGCCGGGCGAGCGCTCGATCACGGCGGACCCGCCGAGCGACTGCGGCGCCACCCTTTGCAGGACAACGGTGCCAAACCCCTTGCGCGTGGTGTCGTCGCGCTCGTCGCCGCCGCTATAGGGGGGCGACCGCTCCTCCCAGACAAGTTGGAATTCGCGTTCGGCCAGAGCGTCGTCGCTCATGCTCCAGGTCACCTCGACCCGGCCGGAATCGCTGGCGAGCGCTCCATACTTGGACGAATTGGTGCCGAGCTCGTGGAAAGCCATGCCGAGATTCTGCACCGCATTCGACTGCAAGGTCAGCAGCGGTCCCGAAAGCAGTATCTGCTCCTCGCGGCCGAACGGTTTGAGATGTTCCTGGACCAGGTCGAACAGGCTGGCTCCCGCCCAGTTCGAGGTGACCAGCAGATCGTGCGAGCGTGACAGCGCCATGATGCGGGCGCGGATCATCTCCTCGAACTCGCGCGGGTCCTGCGAGCGCTTGCTGGTTTCCCTGACCATCGACAGGATCACCGCGAACTGGTTCTTGACGCGATGGTTGACCTCGCGCATCAGCATCTTGATCCGGCGCTCGTTCTCCCTGCTGGCACTGATGTCGCGGGCGATCTTCGAGGCGCCGACGATCTCGCCGCTGGCGTTCCTGATCGGCGACACCGTCAGCGAGACGGCAATGAAGGTGCCGTCCTTGCGCTTTCGCGTCGTCTCGTAGCTCGCCAGGCGCTCGCCGCGGCGGACCTTGGCGATGATCTCGGTCTCCTCGTTCTTGAGGTGATCGGGGATGAGCATCAGGATCGACTGGCCCACCGCTTCCTGCGCGCTGTAGCCGAACATGCGTTCGGCCGCCTGGTTCCAGCTTTTGATGATGCTGTTCAGGTCCTTGCTGATGATGGCGTCGAAGGAGGAATCGACGATCGCCGCCAGCTGCGCATCGGCCGTTGCGTCCTGTTTTTCACCGCTTGCTATGTCAGCCATTGCCCCGCCAGGTGTCAGCCTATAGCCACTAGATAACGCGTGCGCCGGACAAGGCAATCACCTTGAAGCGGCCTGCTGCTTCAACTTCATCGAAATCGCCTCGCCGGCTAACATAATCGAGGGGAGGTCGTTCCGCAGATCAGGCGGAGCCGGCATCGAAGACGCCAGCGACCATACAAATGCTTTTCGAGCACCAGGACAGGGCGGACATTCAAGTCTATGGGCACCGGAAGCGCAGAAGCCGTCCTTGCGGGCCGGCATCACCTGAATGTCACCGCACCTCAGTCAGAGTGGCCGTCGCCCACATTGCCGTTGCCGCCTGGGGTGGACAGCAGTCCGAAGTCCTGGGACTTGACGCCCTGCTCCGCCGCTAGGAATCCGTCCGAGGCGAGGCCACGCCGCAAGAGCTCCCTGACGGCGGCCGAGCGGCTCGGCATGCGCTTGTCGAAGCGCCAGTTCTCCAATGCCGCCAGTTCATCGGCGGTCAGCATGACCTGCAAGCGTTCAGGACGTTCCAGTTCAGTCACGGCACTTCCTCGCAAAACCCAATACGCGAATGAGTATCTGTCTCATTCCACTAATAATTAGGATAGCAATCCTAACACGTCAAGGTCGGCAAATACGCGACCTCCCCATCCTGCTCATGATGACTATAAAGCGTCGGGTGCGCCTTTGCGTAACCATGCTAACTAACTGATATATATCGACTATTTTCATATTTTCGCTTGCCAGACGCCGATGCGAGGCGCATGCTACAAAGGCAAAACCAGTCCAGGAGGTTTCGATGCGGTATGACTACTCGACGCGGTTGCGCGATGACGTTCAATCCGCGGTCACGACGGCTTTCAGGACGTACGGCATCGTCAACATCACCGCGGTGGCCGAACGGATCAGGCTCAGGAACCTCGACGAAAACGTTGCTCTCGAGGACGTCGAGCACCTGGTCCTGGCGGCCGCCCAACTGCTTGGAGCCGCCATCGAATTCGAGGGCCTGACCATGATCGACCGCTTGCCGGACGCTCATGTCAACGGCCGCCCCGGCGGACCGGCCCCTGCCCTGAAGCGCCTCGTCTGAACAGATTTGAGGCGACGCGCTAAGTCATTTCGGGCGACCTGCATCAGGGCTCCGGTGGCCGGGCGAGCCCGCTGGACGCCGCCTACCTGTGGAAATTGAGCGCGCGCGCTATATGGTGTTTGAATTCCCCCCTCTGGAGAACACGCCATGACGCTCGACACACGCAAGCTCGGCAGCCAGGGGCTGCGGGTCTCGGCCATCGGCCTCGGCTGCATGGGCATGAGCCAGTCCTACGGCCCGGCCGACGAAGCCGAATCCATCGCCACACTGCACCGCGCGATCGAACTCGGCTGCACCTTCCTCGACACCGCCGAGGTGTATGGCCCTTACGCCAATGAGGCGCTGCTCGGCCGCGCCTTGAAGGGCAAGCGCGACCAGGTGACCATCGCCACCAAATTCGGCTTTCGCATCGAAAATGGCCGGCAGGTCGGCACCGAACGCGACAGCAGGCCGCAAACCATCAGGGCGGCGGTTGAAGGGTCGTTGAAGCGGCTCGCCACCGACCATATCGACCTTCTCTACCAGCACCGTGTCGATCCAGCCGTGCCGGCCGAGGATGTCGCCGGCACGGTCGGCGAACTGGTCAAACAGGGCAAGGTCCGCTTCTTCGGCCTGTCGGAGGCGGGAGCCGCGAACATCCAGCGGGCGCACGCCGTGTTTCCGGTCTCGGCGCTGCAGAGCGAATACTCGCTGTGGGAGCGCAATCTAGAGCCGGAAATCATTCCCCTGCTGCGGCAAACCGGCATCGGCCTGGTGCCGTTCTCACCGCTCGGCCGCGGCTTCCTGACCGGCGGCGCCAAGCGCGCCGAGGACTATCCGGAAGGCGATTACCGCCGCGGCGACCCGCGTTACCAGGGCGCGAACTATGACGCCAATGTCGAGGCCGCCGCGAAGGTTCGCGACATCGCCGCCGCCAAAGGCGTCAAGCCAGGGCAGATCGCGCTGGCCTGGCTCCTGGAGAAGGGCAACGTCTTCGGCGTCGACATCGTGCCGATTCCCGGCACCAAGCGGATCAAATATCTGGAAGAAAATGTCGCCGCTGCGTCGCTGAAACTGGAGGCCGCCGAGATGGCGGCGCTCGACGACGCGCTGGCCCCGGGGAAGGTCTCCGGCCCGCGCTACGGCGACCGCACCATGGTGATGATCGACCGATAGGTTCGCACGTCGCCGGTGAATCGGGCCTTATTCCACCGGTGCCGGCTTTTGCCGAGGATCGGGCCGCAACCGCTGGTGCAGTTCCCTGCCGGCGTGCAGGGTCCGGTCCACCAGCGCGGCGAGTGTTCCGCGCAAGGTCCTTGTTCCCAGCACCGAATCCAGCGTCACCGACTGGGTCGCGAAGCGCCGCTTGAAATCCTCGCCGCCGCACAGGAAGTCGACCATCGTCAGTCCCCTGTCGATCGACCACTGGATGTAGTCCATCATCAGCACCATGCCGGGAGACGCCCGTTCGACATCCGGATCGTAGGTCGTGACGAAGGCCATCATCGTGTTGCGCTGGACGAAATTGATCGAGACCGCCACCACCATCCCGGCGCATTCCAGCACGAAGACATGCAGGAGCCCTTCCCTGGCCAGCACCGCGACCAGCGCGGCCAGGGCCGGCGACCCCTCATCGAACAGGTTGGATTCGTGTCCGCGCGCGGCGAGCCATTTGCGCTTGAACTCGGCGAGCCTGTCGAGGACGGGCTGCATCGGCTCGTCCGGCGACATGAGGCGGAATCGCACTTCGCCGCCCTCCTCGAGGAATTTGCGGCCACGGCGATAATTCTGGCGCATCTTCTTCGTTTGTTCCCCGAACCAGTCCGCGCCCGTCCGCCATGGCCCCGCGACCCGGAAGCTGGTTTCGCTGCGGCGGTTCGGGCGGAGCGCCATCTTGGGCGCCGAAGCGGGAGCAAGCAGCGTGCGCATCGCGGCGTCCGGCAGCAGGCGGTTCAGATAGACGAGATCGAAGCCGCCCGCGGCCGAAATTTCCTGCCATAGCGCCGCGACCGCCGCCGGATCGCAGTCCGGCGCGACCAGCACGTCGCCATAGTCGCTGTGGTCCTTGGCAGCCCATTCCAGGACGTTGACGCCCTTGCGCCGCACCGTCGCCAGCGGGATGACGGCGTCGATCCGGTCACCGTTCCAGACGAGGCCGATCCTGAGACCACGCAGCTCCCGGTCCGGGGCCGTCTGCCACCACGCCGTGACCCAGGCGTGGCTTTGAAAGATCAGCCCCTCCGCCCGGCGCCACAGCTCCGCCCAGGCCGGCCCGACCGACGCGAGGCGCTCCTCGGAGGTGACGATCTCCAAAGCGCCGGCCTTCGGGCCCGCGATCGCGGCGTGAGCGTTCATGGCTGCGGGCTCCGTGTCGGCTCGGACGAAGCGCGGCGGCGGAACCGCCGGGCGATGTGCCCCCACATCTTCTTGAGCGGCAGCACGTAAAGCCCCGACAGGGATTGATAGTCGCGCGCGCCGCGTTCCATCAATCCGAACCTGAAATCCTCATCGGGCTTGGGCACGCACAATGTTCCGAACAGCCGGTCCCAGAACGAGAACAGCAAGCCGAAATTCTTGTCGTAGTGCCTTGGATCGACGCTGTGGTGCAGTTGGTGCCAATGCGGGCACAGCACGATGTTGTTGAGCGGCCCGAACGATATCTTGAAATGGGTGTGCCTGACGAAATCCATCATCAGGATATTGCGCATGACGTAGACGTTGACGCCGAAGATCGTCACTTCGACGAGGTTAAGCGACAAAAGGGTCCAGATGCCGAAGCAGATCCCGGGTATGACGCCGTCCCAGGCGCGGTTCATGAGCTCGTCGAGCGGATGAACCCTGTCCTTGGTGATCCCGACCATCACCTCCGCCGAGTGATGCACCTTGTGCAGCTCCCAGAGGAACGGGAAGCGGTGCTGGGCCACATGGTAGAGGTAGTAGGATATGTCGTAGGCGATCAGCATCGTCACCGTGAAGATGACGATCGTCACCGCTCCCGGCGGTCCCGGCAGCAGCGGCGGCTCGATCTGGAGGAGTGCCGCCAGCGTCCGATTCGTCGCGTAGCCGACGGCGACGACGAAGGTCACGCCCGCGGGCAGCATCAGGAAGGGCATAATCGCCTTGCGGGTGATCCAGAAAAGCAGGTCCGCCCGCGCCGAGGGATGCGTGACGATCTCGTTGGGAAAGACGAAATCGAAGAATTCCCTGAAGCTCTTGCGCTCCGCCGTCCGCCAATAGGCGATCAGGGCGCTGCCCAGCGCGGTCAGCAGCAAAAGGCCGGCCGCAAGCAGGCTGGAGCCGGACAACTTGTCCAGGATCCTTTCGATGATGCCGGCAATCGACATGGGCCCACTCATTTATGCAACCGAAGCTTGACTTGCAGGAGGCGATTTACCTGACAGGCAGGGCAAGCCGCCACGCCGTCAGGGCTCTCGATCATTTCGCCGTCACCCTAGTCGAGAATCCATATCGAAAGCTTAAGCTAATTAAAAACAATGAATCCGCTAAAAAGCCCGCTATATATTGCCGAATTCTGAATAAAACTCCTAAAATTGACAGCAAAGGACCGGCAGCGCTTGGCGTGGAGATCGCAACTTCGGGGAATCGCCGGGTGATCGTGCCGGTCCCGAGCTCGCCGGCCCGCGGCCGGGCTGCCAAACCCCTCCCAACTTATTTCCCGGCGCCCGGCTGCTTGTTGAAGATCGCTAGCAGGTCCATCGGCAGCGGAAACACCACCGTCGACGAGCGCTCGCCGGCGATGTCGTGCAGCGCCTCGAAATAGCGCAGTTGCATGGCCTGCGGCTCCTGCGCCAGCATCTTGCCGGCCTCGACCAGCTTTGCCGCCGCCTGCTGCTCGCCATCGGCGTTGATCACCTTCGCGCGCCGCAGCCTTTCAGCCTCGGCCTGCTTGGCGATGGCGCGGACCATGTTCTCGTTGAGGTCGACATGCTTGATCTCGACATTGGACACCTTGATGCCCCATGCGTCGGTCCGCTGGTCCAGGATCTCCTGGATGTCGCTGTTCAACTTGTCGCGCTCGGCCAGCATCTCGTCGAGCTCGTGCTTGCCGAGAACCGAGCGCAACGTGGTCTGCGCGAGCTGGTTTGTCGCGGCCATGAAGTCCTCGACCTGGATAACGGCCCGCTCGGCGTCGACGATGCGGAAATACAGCACCGCGTTCACCTTCACCGAGACGTTGTCGCGCGAGATCACGTCCTGCGGCGGCACGTCCTGGACCACCACGCGCAGGTCGACCCGCACCATCTGCTGGACGAAGGGGACGAGGAGGATGAGGCCGGGGCCCTTCACCCCGGTGAAGCGGCCGAGCGTGAAGACCACGCCGCGCTCATATTCCCGCAGGATGCGAATGGCGGCGGACAGGAAGATCAGCACGATGAGGGCGAGCACCAGATAGGCGACGTAACCGATGATCATTGCCTTGCTCCATTGTTCCTGCGCCGGACCGTCAGCACGAGATCCCTGACGTCGGCCACCTCGACGCTGTCGCCGGGGGCGAGCGGTTCATCGGCTTTCGCCCGCCAGCGCTCGCCCTGCGCGAGCACATGGCCCTCGCTGCCCGACCAGTCGAGGATCCTGGCCGGCAGCCCGTGCATGGCCTGCGCGCCGACACGCGGCAGGCTCTTGCGCGTCCTCCACAGATAGCTGCCGGCCAGCAGCGCCAGGCCAAGCGTCAGCGCCGCGGCGGTGCCGATGAGCGCCCACGACATCTCGAAGCCCGGGCCCTCGACCTTGAGCAGCATGGCGGCGCCGAGCAGGAAGGCGGCCACGCCTCCAAGCCCGAGCACCACGGTCGGGTTGAAGGCCTCAATGACGAGGAAGGCGATGCCAAGCAGCATCAGGGCGAGGCCGGTATAGCTGATCGGCAGCAGATTGAGGGCATAGAGCCCGAGCAGCAGGCAGATGGTCCCGATCACGCCGGGCGCCACTGCGCCTGGGCTGGTGAACTCGAAGACGAGGCCGTAGACGCCGGCAAGCATCAGGACGACGGCGATGTTGGGATCGGTGATGACGGCGAGAAGCCGGATCAGCCAGCCGGGATCGAGCGTCTCGACCGCCACGCCCTTGGTCGCCAGCACCTGTTGCTTGCCGGCCACCTCGACCGTGCGGCCGTCGGCAAGCTGGAGCAGCTCGGCCGTGTCGCGGGCGACGAGGTCGACTACATGTGCCTGAAGTGCCGCATTGGCGGAAAGGCTGGCTGCCTCGCGCACCGCCTTTTCGCCCCAGTCGGCATTGCGGCCGCGCAGTTCGGCGAGCGAACGGATCAAGGCGACCGCGTCGTTCGTCACCTTTGTCATCATCGGGTCGCCGGCCGGAGGCCCGGTGGCATTCTTCTGGTCGCCCTTGTCCTTTTGGTCGCCACCGGGAAGTGGCGGCAACCCGCCAAGCTCGACCGGCGTGGCGGCGCCCAGATTGGTGCCGGGCGCCATCGCCGCGACATGGGTGGCATAAAGGATATAGGTTCCGGCACTTGCCGCATGCGCGCCGGCCGGCGCGACATAGCCGATGACGGGAACCGGCGAGGCAAGGATATCGGCGATCATTTCGCGCATCGAGGTGACCAGCCCGCCCGGTGTGTCGATCTCGAGGACAACGGCTTCGGCGTGCCGCTCGGCGGCTTTGGCCAGCGCTTCGTTGAGCTGCCTGGCGCTCGCCGGGCCGATGGCGCCGTCGATCACGACGCGCAACGCGACCTTCTCCGTAGCCTCCGCGGTCACGGAAGAGTGACTGGCGGCCGCGGCGGCCATGAAAGCCACTGCAAAAACCGCCATCCGCGCGAGGGTCACGCTCAAAACTCCCTGGATTACGCGGGATATGCTGTGCAGGATATGGCGTTCGGTCCGTCGAAATCCATGGCCTGGCCTCAGATTGCAAGCCGGCGACCCTGCCCTTCGCAGCCGGCGGCAAACGCAATGGGCAGACGTTCAAAGCCGGAAGGGGCCCCGCTCGCGCGCCGGCCCCGTCCTTGGTCAGCGGTCACGCATGTGCGTGCGGGTGACGGACGTCCCAGACGGCCCAACCCGATACGGCAACCACCAGCACGCCGAGAATGACGTGGGTGGCCATCGCATTCGTGTTCGCCATGAATTTGAGCAGCCAGGGCGACACGATCAGCCAGAGCCCGAGAACGACACCTACCCATTCCTCCCACTCGGCGAAGGCGGCAAGCGCCGCCACGGCCACCGCGCCCAGCACGACGCCGACAATCCAGGCGTTCCATGCGGGAGCGGTTTCAGCAGCGAAGCCGATTATCCAGGGTGAGATGAACAGGCAGACGGCAAGGACCAGATTGAGCCAGTCCTGGCCTTTCTTTCCTTCCATGAGTGTATTTGCCATGACAACCTCCATAGATGAAGCTTGGCCAAAGCGTTGTATTCGCGTGCAAACGCACGCTTAATGGTTGATGTAACTATGCCTCACATGGCCTTCAAGGCCTGCCCCACGGACGGGTCGCCTCCGCGTGGATCGAGCTCCCTCCACCCGATCGGGATCAACGAGACCGGCCACATCAAAGCAAAACCACCCGCCTCTTGTCGGCGCATTCTAGAACGTGATCTTCACCGAGGCGGCACTGCGGTTGGCCGCCCCGTGATGCACCGCTTCGATGTTGTTGCCGTCCGGGTCGAGAAGGAAAGCGGCGTAGTAGCCGGGGTGGTACCGGCGTTCACCCGGCCCGCCATTGTCCCTGCCGCCGCCGTCCAGCCCGGCCTTATAGAACGCATCGACCATGGCGCGGTCTTTCGCCTGGAATGCCAGGTGATGGCGACCGGTCAACTCTCCCCGAGCCGCCCGGCTGTCGGCGGTTGAAATGAAAAGCTCGTCGGCCCAGAAATAATCGGCGGCGCTGCCGCCGATCGGAATATCGAGCACTCGAAATACTGCTTCGTAAAAGCGGCGGCTGGCGGCGATGTCCCTGACCACTAGCTGGATATGATCGATGAGCCGGCCGCGATGCAGTTCTTCCATGCAAGCTCTCCTCTCGCCAAGGGCTCGAATCTAACTAGCTTCGCGTGATCCGCCGTCAATGCCGCGCCGAACGTCAGGACTTTCGCGCGGCATGCCGCGCCAGTGCGTGCTCGATCAGCACGTCGATGACCTGGCTGTAGCCGATGCCGATCGCCGCCAGCGCCTTGGCATACATCGAGATGTCGGTGAAGCCGGGCAGCGTGTTGACCTCGTTGACCAGCAGCGAGCCGTCAGCCCGCAGGAAGAAGTCGACGCGGGCCATCGCCTCGCAGCCGAGCGCCTGGAAAGCCCGCGCGGCCATCTCCCTTGCCTTGTCGGCGACGGCGGCCGGGACATCGGCGGGCACGTTCACCACGGCGCCGTCGGCGTCGAGATATTTGGCTTCATAGGTGTAGAAGCCGTGCTTGCCGGCCGGGATGATTTCGCCGGGCAGCGATACGGTCAGCGTTCCGTCGGCCCGCTCCAGCACCGAGCATTCGATCTCGCGGCCGTCGACGAACTCTTCGATCAGGACCTTGCCGTCGTAGCGGAAAGCCGTCTCGACGGCCCGTTCGAAGCCGTCCCGGTCGTTCACCTTGCTGACGCCGAACGACGAGCCCTGGCGCGCCGGCTTGGCGAAGAAAGGCAGGCCGAGCGCGCCGGCGATCTCCTGGAACGGCCCGACATCGTTTCGATGCACGGTGACGGAACGGGCAACCGGCAGCCCGGCCTCGCGCAGCAGCCGCTTGGCGACATCCTTGTCCATGGCGGCGGCCGAGGCGAGAATGCCGCAGCCGACATAGGCGACGTCGGCGACCTCGGCATAGCCCTGCACCGAGCCGTCCTCGCCGAAAGGACCGTGCAGCACGGGAAAGACGACGTCGACCGGCGGCAGGTCGGGCTGTGCTCCGCCGCCCCGTGCGGCCACCAGCCTGCCTCTACCACCGGGCAACAATGCGACCTCCACGCCGTCCTCAGACACCGGTGCCCCGGCTCTGTCGTCGCCAGCCTCGGAGGATGGTTGCAGCAGCCATCTTCCGTCCCTGGAAATGGCGATCGGGACCACCTCGTAGCGCGTCCGGTCGATGGCCTTCAGCACATTGGCGGCCGAAAGGCGCGATACGTCATGCTCGGCCGAACGTCCGCCATAGAGGACGGCGACCCTAATCTTGTTCTTCATTGAAAAGCCTTGTCCTTCATCGAAATCCCACAAGATCAAATGCTGACGGCAATGCCGCGATTGGCAAAGAAGCGATCGAAATCGGCGGCCGACAACACTGCGTTCGCCTGTGTGGCGCCGGTATGGCCGGACGGATTGTGAAAGCGAAAACCTTCATCCGATGCCGACATGACCAGCACCAGATGGCCGCCCTTGGACGGCGGCTCGCGCTCGGGCCAGCGGATCGAACTGCTGACCGAGGCGATGAAGAAGCGCGACTGCCCGAGGATCGCCGGAATATCCGATGTAGCGACACTGGTCATCACCTTCGCTTCCAGGCCGAATTCCGCCTTCACGAAGCTGACAAAGGGGGCGTAGATCAGGCCCTTGATCGATCCCTCGGTGACGACATAGCCGCCATAGCCAGTGCAGCGCCTGGCCAGTTCGATCGTCGGCACGATCTGGCCGCGCGCCGCCAGGATCATCTTGAGGCACGCCATGCCGCAGACATTGGCGGCCCACAGCGCGTATTCGTCGAGTGTGCGCGCGCCCGAGTTCTCCCACAGCGGATCGTGCCGCAGCGCCACCTCGGCGCCATCGGCAAGGACGGCCGAAGTCATATCGGGCGTCTCCCACTGGCTGAAAAACGGCACGGTCCCAGGCGGTGGGCTCATCAATTCCTCAAAACAGATCATTTCAATTTCGTATACAGGGATACGGGAGCGGAGAACAGTGCTTCAAACCTCATTCGCCTGATCAGGCGATGGCCCGCGCTCGGGTTTTGCCCGCCGGGCGAAGCTTGCCAATGCCCGCCGATCGGCGCACTCTCAGCCCTACGAAGCCGGTCGCCGGGTGTCGGTTCTTCTCCTCGCCCGTCGTGTTAGGATTGCGCAATGACCCGCGACCAGATGCTCGCCCACCTGCGTGCTGCCGACGCCGTCGCTCGCGAGGCGGCCGTGCACGGCCATCATCCGTTCGGCTGTGTGCTGGTCGGGCCGGACGATCGCGTGCTTATGCGCCAGGGAAATCTCGACACGGTGCGCCATGCCGAGACGGAGCTTGCCCGGCGCGCCGCGGCTGCCTACGAGCCGGATTTCCTCTGGTCCTGCACGCTGGTCTCGACCGGCGAACCCTGTGCGATGTGCGCCGGAACGCTCTACTGGGCCAATATCGGCCGCCTGGTCTACGGCTTCGAGGAGACGAAGCTCCTGGCGCTCACCGGCGATCACGCCGAGAATCCGACGATGAGCCTGCCCTCGCGCACAGTGCTCGCCTCGGGCCAGAAGAAGATCGAGGTCTTTGGCCCCTTCCCCGAGATCGAGGACGAGCTGATCGCGCCGCATCGCGATTTCTGGACGCGCTGACGCGCCGGCCGAGGCCGCGCGCAAAGCCGCCAGATGGCCACCGGAACGGAATTCAAACGATCTCTTGGAACGTGTTTGCCAACAGCGCCGTCAATGCGCTGGTGGCCCGGGCGACTGCCTGAACCGGTCATGCTTACCGCCCATAGGTGTATGTCACGCTGGTCTCGCCGAGCGCCTGGCTCTTCGCGGCCACTGCCACCATTTCCGGAGAGGGATTCTCCGGCGCGCGCAGCTTCGGCGCGCCGAGCGCATAGAGCGTGAAGACATAGTGATGCGTGCCGCTGCCGGGCGGCGGGCATGGCCCGAAATAACCCGCGCGGCCGATGCCGCCCTTGCCGAGCACCGTACCCTTGGGCAAGCCCTTGCCGCGCTTCGAGCCCGCCCCTTCGGCCAAGCCCTTCGCGCTTGCCGGGATGTTCCAGGCCAGCCAGTGCCAGAAACCTTTGCCGCCGCCGGCGTCGGGGTCGAACATGGTGAGCGCGTAGCTCTTGGTGCCGACCGGCGGGTCCTTCCATCTCAAAGCGATCGATACGCTTTGCCCGCTGCAGCCGCCGGCCTTGTCGCCGAGATATTTTTCGGGCCATTTGCCGTTGGAAACCGACGGGCTCGAAATCTCGAAAGCCGCCGCCTGATTGGCGAGGCCGAACAGCACCAGCACGGCGAAACCGAAGCGCAAGCTCATGGCTTCCTCCACGTCCAGCCAAGATGCCGACGAGTTTAGCCGAAAAGCGGCCCGAAATTAGGCAATTTGGCGCGAAAATGCTGGTGAGGGCTGCTGGAACCGTCGATCCTCCCGACATGGGCTGCCGACGGCGCTATTCCGCCGCGCTGCATTCTTGGGTCGGCTCAGCCGCCGGCGGACCGATCGCCGAGATCCAGAGCCGGTCGATGTCGGCTAGCTGCGCGCCGTCGATTTCGTCGAGATGGTTCCAGTACATGCCATCCTCGTAGAAATAGCCGAGCTCGCGCTCGATTTGCTCGGCCGCCTCGACCCTATGCTGATGGATGCCCGCACGCGCATCCATCTTCATGCCGGCGAGGCGCTCGGGGGACAGTAACCACAATTCCTCGAAGGACAGCCTTGGGAAGACCAGGCGGCTTTGCGGCAGGTCCGACAGGTTGATGCAGAGCGTGCCGCGTCGCAGCGCATGAATGAGCAGGCGGGCGGATTTGGCCTCGAGGCTCTGCAGCGTGACATCGTCGCGCAGCGGGTCGGCGCGGCCGATGCCGTAGAAATGGGTGTCGCCGGCCGTGTCGTAGATCATGTCGCAGCCGAGGAAGGCGAGCACGTCCGGCCTCTGGCTGTGGACGGCCCAATAGGCCGCTGTCAGCGACATGGTGGCGCCGGCATAGACGAAGCCGCCGAAAGTATTCTGGGCCGGCACGTAATGCGCGGCGCTGAAGATCTCGGCCTGCCGCAGCGGTTCCAGAGGCGGCATCCGGTTGGACGGGAAATCGCCGGCATGTACCAGCACGTCCCAGTCGGGGCGCACGCGCCAGGCATTGTTGATGGCGACGATGCTGGCGAAGGTCTCCTTCGGCCAGGCGGCGCAGCGCACGACGTCGGGCGCGCTGCCGAGAAGCAGCGTCACTCTGGGCGTTGCGGAGACCATGACATCCTCATTCGACCGGCAAAGGCACGCCCGCATTTACCGCACGCCTTGCCAGGCGCACAAGGGCTGCCGACAAGCCGGCCTGACGCCCCGGGGCCAGGAATCCGGTCGGTTGCTAGTTCCTCAGCAGCTTGGCCAATCTGGGAATGCCCTCGGTCACAGCGCGGCGGTCGGCCAAGGTGAAGGACAGCCGCAGCGTGTTGCGCCCGGTGCCATCGGCGAAGAAGGCGCTGCCGGGCACGAAGGCGACACGCGCTTCCTTCACCGAGCACGCCAGGAGAGGTTCGTGGTTCAAAGCTGGGCTTCGATGGCGGCCTTGTCGATGATGGACCACACGAGCCGGATCTTCGCGCCGCGAAATTCATAGAAGACGTTCTCGGCGAAGGACACTTTCCGGCCGTCTACGGCAAGCCCGAGGAAATTTCCCCTGGGCGTGCAGTCGAACATCAGGCGGCTCGCGACATGAGGCGGATCGCAGACCAGCAGCCGGATATCGAAACGAAGATCCGGAATGTCGTCGAAATCCTTCTCCAGCATCGCACGGTAGCCGGAGAGACCGATCCGCCTGCCATTGTGGGACACGTCATCGTCGACGAACTGCCCGAGGTTCGGCCAGTCCTGCCGGTTGAGGCAGGCAATGTAGTCGCGGTAGATACCGGAAAGGTCGGTCATGGCGCATGAACCCGCGTTCGTGGACACAAGCCTATTTTGCACCAGCAACAAGTCAGGGCAACCCGGGTTTGTTCGCCGCTGGGGCGATGCGCCGTCGTTTGGCCGGCGCCTTAAGCCTTGAGCAGCGCCGCCAGCCGCGGAATGCCCTCGCTCACCGCGCGCCGGTCAGCGAGCGTGAAGGACAGCCGCAGCGTGTTGCGCCCGGTGCCATCGGCGAAGAAGGCGCTGCCGGGCACGAAGGCGACACGCGCCTCCTTCACCGAGCGCGCCAGGAGCGTGGTGGCGTCAGCGCCTTCCGGCAGCGTCACCCAGACGAACATGCCGCCTTCCGGGCGGCTCCAGGTCACGCCTTCCGGCATGTTGGCCGCGAGCGCGCCGAGCAGGCCGTCGCGGCGTTCGCGATAGGCGCCGATCAGCTTTTCGACCTGGGCCTCGAACACCGCTTCGGCCGCCCGGTGCATCACCATCTGGTTGATCGACGGGCTGTGCAGGTCGGAAGCCTGCTTCATCAGCACCAGCTTCTCCACCACGTGACGCGGCGCGCAGACCCAGCCGACGCGCATGCCCGGCGACAGGATCTTCGAGAACGAGCCGCAATAGAGCGTGCGCGCCTTGTCGATGCCGCCGGATCGGGCGCAGTCCAGCGCCAGGATCGGCGGCACGCTTTCGCCATCATAGCGCAGCGCCCGGTAGGCGGCGTCCTCGACGATTGCGATGTCGAGCTCGCCGGCAAGGTCGAGCACCGCCTCGCGCTGCTGCCTGTCCAGCGTGTTGCCGGTCGGGTTGGCGAAATCCGGCACCAGATAGGCGAACTTGACCCGGCCGCCATTCGCCGCCGCCGCCGCGCGATAGGCATCCGGCGTCATGTTACCGCCTTCCGGCCGCAGCCGGTCGTAGCGCGGTTCATAGGCGTTGAAGGCTTGCAGCGCGCCGAGATAGGTCGGCCACGTCACCAGTGCGGTGTCGCCGGGCGACAGCAGCAGCTTGCCGATATAATCGAGCGCCTGCTGCGAGCCCGAAGTGATGAAGATGTTGGCTTCCTCGCAGGCGACGCCGAGCTTGCCCATCTGCCCGGCGATCCATCGCCGCAGCGGCAGATAGCCCTCGCTCACCTGGTACTGAAGCGCGGCCCCCGCCTCGCCGCCGCCGAGCACGTCGGCATAGGCGTCGCGGATCGCCTCGGCCGGAAACAGCGCCGGATCGGGAATGCCGCCTGCGAAGGAGATGATGTCCGGCTGGTCGAGCAGCTTCAGCAGCTCGCGGATTTCCGAGGCCTTCATGCGCGACGAGCGCGACGCCAACAGGTTCACAAGGGTCAAGCACGCCTCCCCGGACGCATCGAATATAGGTCAACTTAGCTGACCTATATCTGGTCTCGCCGCAAATTGAATAGGGCCTGCTAGCCTTCCCGCATGCGCCAGCCGCCCGCCTTAGCGGAAAGCGACGGCCCCGCCTGCGCTACAAGGTCTTCTTGTAGCCGAGATGGGTGCCGGTGAAGCCGAGGCTTTCATAGAAGCGGTGCGCGTCCGCTCTGGTCTTGTCGGTGGTGAGCTGGACGAGGCCGCAACCGCGCGCCCGGCATTGATCAACAGCCCATTCGATCATCAGCCTGCCTATGCCTTCGGAACGGCGGTGCCCGGCGACCCGCACCGCCTCGATCTGACCGCGCCAGGCGCCCTTGCGCGACAGCCCGGCAAGGAAGCTGATCTGCAAGGTGCCGACCACGTCGGCGCCATCGACCGCCACCGCCAGCAACTGGTTGGGGTCGGCATCGATGGCGTTGAAGGCATCGACATAGCCCTGCGCCAGCGGCAGCGAGGCATCCTCTCTGGCCGCGCCAAGCGGATCGTCCGCCAGCATGGCAACGAGGGCAGGCAGGTCGGAGGCCAGGGCCTTGCGGAAGGTGATCATGAGCACGACTTACGGCGACGCGCCGGCGCCGGCAAGGCCGTTGGTTTGGAAGCCTCACCCTATCTTCGTCATCCTAGGGTCTGCGCCGCGTCGCTTCGCTCCTTGCTCCGCCCTAGGATGACGAACCGAGGGAACTTCTTCAACCCCATACCCATCCTGGTCTTGCCGCACGGCGCCAGCGCCTCCCTCCAACACATTTGCAGCACCCGCCGGCAGCATATAGGAAAAGCCACAAGATGGCATTGGCGTCGGCGCCGGTCCTGGTTTCGCGGAGAGCGGTGTTGAGAGCATGTGTTCGTCTGTGCCTGTCGCTGGTCGCGGTGCTCGCCTTGCCGCTTGCCGCCCATGCACAATGGAAGCCCGTCGAGACGGTCAAGCCCTACGCCATTTCAGGCCGGACCGGACAGGAGCTCTACCGGTCGATCGGCGAGAACGGACCGCTGATCCGCGGCGCCAAAACGCGCACCATCGCCTACACCAATTTCAAGCTGACCTGGACCAGGGACTACCAGAACAAGGGCGGCGATTGCGTCCTGGCATCGGCCAGGCCGAAGCTGATCATCACCTATGCCTTGCCGAAGCCGTCAGGCTCCCTGCCGCCGGCCGTGCAGAAGAGCTGGGACAGCTTCATCGCCGGCGTCGCCGCCCATGAGAAAGTGCATGGCGCCGATATCATCGCCATGGTGCGCAAGATCGAGGCGGCGACCGTCGGCCTCAGCGTTGCCGACGATCCCAAATGCGCCAAGATCCGGACCGAGATGACCAGGCGCCTCTCCGAACTGTCGCAGGCGCAGCGGCAGGCAAGCCGCGATTTCGACCGCGTCGAATTCGGCAATGGCGGCAATTTGCAAAAACTGGTTTTTGGCCTCGTGACCGGTCCCTGAGAGGAAGGCGCCACCCTCACCGCGTCTGCGCGCTCGCCGCGAGCTCCGCCCGCTTCTCGTCCGACACCACGGCCAGATCCAGCACCTTCTGCAGTTCGGCGGCGTGGCGGAAGGACGGTTCGGCCTGCACGCCGGTCCGCACCGCGTCGGCGAAACGCTGGTAGTTGGTCGCGACCGTGCCGGCGTCGAGCTCTTCCCATATCCCGTCGTCGACATTTTCGCCGAGGCAAGCCTTGAGCGACGAGCCGTCGAGATTGTGTACCACTTCGAGACCGCCTCTGTCGCCATAGATGCGCAGGCGCAATTCGTTGAGATGGCCGGTCGCCCAGCGGCTGGCATGCACCACGCCGAAGGCGCCGTTGGAGAAATCCACCGTCATGGCGAAACTGTCATTGGCGTCGAGCCCGTAGTCGCCGATGCGGTTGCCCGGCGCCTTGTCGAAGGAACGCAGCCGGCAGAACACATGATCGATGCCGAGGGCCGCGCCATAGCTGGCGAAATCGAGGATGTGGATGCCGACATCGCCAAGCACGCCGTTGGAGCCGTGGCCGAGCGACAGCCGCCAGAGCCATTTCGGGTCGCTGCGCCAGTCGCCCCAGAATTTCGACACCAGCCAGCTCTGCAGATAGGACGCCTCGACATGCCGGACCGTGCCGATCTCACCGGCCTGCACCATCCGGCGGGCTTTCTGCAGCGCAGCGACATTGCGGTAGGTGAGGTTCACCATGTTGACGATGCCGGCTTTCTCGGCGGCCTCGGCCATCTCGATCGCCTTGCCGAAATTCTCGGCCAGCGGCTTCTCGCACAGCACCGGCTTGCCGGCCGCGATCAGCTGCATGGTGGTCGGGTGGTGGATGCGGTCCGGCGTGACATTGGCCACGGCGTCGAAAGCGCCCCATTTGAGCGCCTCGTCCAGCGCGGTGAAGCGGTTGGGAATGTTGAAGCCGTCGGCGAATTCGCCGACGCGCGCCGGATCGAGGTCGACGGCCCCGACAATGTCGACGCCATCGATGGCGCTGAATTGCCGTGCATGTTCCTGCGCCATCCAGCCGGTGCCAAGTATCAGAAGCCGCATTTTTCCTCCTTGGTGCGAGATGTCGTCGCGTCAGGCGGGATGCCGGATCGCCTCCGCGACGCGGGTCGGACAGGCCTTCCCTCCCGGACCCGCCTCAAATAGCGCGAATGATCCCGCCGTCGACGCGGATGTTCTGGCCGGTGATGTAGCCGGCGCCTTCCGAAGCCAGGAAGGCGATGGTCGCGGCGATCTCTTCCGACGTGCCGTAGCGCTGCATGGGCACGGAGTCGCGGCGTTCTTCCGTCGCCGGCAGGCTGTCGATCCAGCCGGGCAGCACATTGTTCATGCGCACATTGTCCGCTGCATACGTGTTGGCGAATATCTTGGTGTAGGCGGCAAGGCCGGCGCGGAACACGGCCGAGGTCGGGAACATCGGGCTCGGCTCCACCACCCAGGCGGTCGAGATGTTGATGATGGCGCCGGCCTTCTGCTTGACCATCTGCGGCGCCACGATGCGCACCGGCCGGATGACGTTGAGCAGGTAGACGTCCATGCCGGCGTGCCACTGTTCGTCGGTGATCTCCAGGATCGGCGCGCGCGGCCCGTGGCCGCCGCTGTTGACCAGAACGTCGATGCGGCCATAGTGCTCCAGCGTCAGGTCCGCGAGGCGCCGCAGATCCTCGTTCGACTGGTTGGAGCCGGTGACACCGATGCCGCCCAGTTCCTTGGCCAGCGCCTCGCCCTTGCCGGACGAAGACAGGATGGCGACCTTGAACCCGTCCGCCGCCAGCCGCTTGGCCGCTGCCGCCCCCATGCCGCTGCCGCCGGCCACGATGACAGCCACTTTTTCTGAACTCATTGGGTTTTCCTTCTCGGGTTGGCGGGAATTTCGTCTCAGCGGTCATATAGCCGGTTTCGTCGGCCGCTTCGAACCAGAAAGGCTGAACCGACCTGAAGAAAAATGCGACGCGCCAACCGCCCTATCCTTCCACCGTCTCCAGCACGCTGAGCAGCGTGCCTTCCATGTCGGGCTCGTCGCCGGAGCAGACGCACAGCATTTCGGCGTCGCCGTCGCCCACAGAGAGGTAGGCGTGGCCCATGGTGGAATCGATATAGACGCTCTCGCCCTGTTTCAGCCGCACCGGCGCGTACTGGTCGGTGTGCAGCTCGATCTCGCCCTTGAGCACGATCAAAAATTCCTCGCCGGCATGTTTCGTCAGCGGCCCGAACTCCTCGGGCGTGCGGGCGCGCGCATAGGCGTGGATCGGCACCATGCGCTTGCGCACCAGGTCGGTGGCCAGGTACCGGTAGTCGTAATTGCGGGTCAGTTGGCGCAGTGTGTTGGACGGTGACGTCACGGAGCGGCGGGTGCGCGCCGCCGGCTGCTTGCGGTCGCCGCTGAGCAGTTCCGTTACATGGATGCCGAGCCCTTCGCAGATCTGCAGCAGCTTGTCGTAACTCAGCGACATCTGGTCGTTCTCGACCTTGGACAGCGTCGACACCGCGACACCGGTGAGCCTGCTCACCTCCTGGAGGGTCCAGCCATGCGTCTTCCTCAAGCCGCGCAGGCAATCACCCAGCTTCGGTTGCTCCGACATATCAGCTCCATGCCGCGGGATCGCGCCGCTCCATCCTAGGTAATTGAACTTCCCGCCGTCATCAACAACGCCAACAATTTTCTTATACGCTAAATATTGACTGGATAAGAAATTATTTTTACGACTGGACGATGCAGTCGAATTCACTCCCGAAAATCGTCGTCATCGGCGGCGGCATTGCCGGCCTCTCGCTTGCCGCCGAGGTGGCGGACTGGGCCGACGTCACCCTCATCGAGCGCGAGAGCCAGCCGGGCTATCATGCCAGCGGCCGCTCGGCCGCCCTGTTCACCGAGACTTATGGCAACCGCCTGGTGCGCGCGCTGACGCTGGCGAGCCGCCGGGCGATCTTCGACGGCGGCTTCGTCGCGCATCAACGTGGCGCGCTGCATGTCGGCCGCGCCGATGACGGCGCGGCCGTCGACCGGCTGGCCGGCGAATTGCAGGCCATGGTGCCGAGCGTACGCCGCCTCTCCGCCGCTGAGCTGCATGCGCTGGTTCCCGTCATCGATCCGCAAACCACATGCGGCGGTGTCCATGAACCGGGTGCGGTGGACGTCGATACCGGCAAGATGCTTGCGGCCTGCGCTTCGGCACTGAAGGCCAGGGGCGGCATCATGCGCACGAGCGAAGAGGTGCGCGAGGTCGCGCCCGCCGGCAATGGCTTGCGCGTCGCCACCAGTGCCGGCGCCTATCCCGCCGACATCGTCGTCAACGCCGCCGGCGCCTGGGTCGATGTCGTGGCCGGCCTGGCGGGGCTCACCGGCCTCGGCTTCCAGCCCAAGCGGCGCACCGCCTTCCTGTTCGACCCGCCCGCGGGCGCCGACATTGCCGGCTGGCCGCTGGTGGTCGATCTGCACGAACAATTCTACTTCAAGCCAGACGCGGGCAGGCTGATCGGCTCGCTGGCCGACGAAACCGATTCCGAGCCTTGCGACGCCTGGCCGGAAGACATCGACGTCGCCATCGCCGTCGACCGGATCGAGCAGGCAACGTCCATGCGCATAGGCCGCCCGTCGACGCCCTGGGCCGGCCTGCGCACCTTCGCGCCCGACCGCACGCCGGTCGCCGGCTTCGACCCGCGCCTGCCCGGCCTCTTCTGGCTCGGCGGCCAGGGCGGCTATGGTTTCCAGGTGTCGCTGACATTGGCGCGGCTCGGCTCGGCGCTGATGCGCGGCCAACCCTTGCCCGACGATGTCACCGCGCTTGGCGTCACCGCCGCGGGGCTGGCGCCCGACCGCTTCCTGGCCCCGGCGGCGAAGCCATGAATTTCATGCCCTTCCCTCAACCAGAAAAAGTGTCATCAGGAGCGTTTGCGATGAAATCCACCGTTCTGCGCACAGTGCTTGGCTCGACCCTTCTGGCCTCGTCCGTCCTTCTCGGCGGGCAGGCTCATGCCAAGACGCTCGTCTATTGCTCGGAGGCCAATCCCGAGACCTTCAACCCGGCGATCGGCATCGCCGACTCCACCATGGATGCCGCCGCCAAGACGATCTTCAACCGGCTGGTGGAGTTCAAGCCGGGCACGACCGAAGTCGGACCGGCGCTGGCCGAGAGCTGGGATGTCTCGCCGGACGGCAAGACCTACACATTCCACCTGCGCCAAGGCGTGAAATTCCAGTCGAACGAGCATTTCACGCCGACGCGCGAGTTCAACGCGGACGACGTCCTTTACACGTTCAACCGCCAGCGCGACGCCAACAATCCCTACCACAAGCTCGGCGGCGGCTCTTACGAATACTTCAACGCGCTGGGCATGGGCACGCTGATCGACAAAATAGACAAGGTCGACGATTACACCGTGCGCTTCACGCTGACGGCCCCCAACGTCACCTTCCTGGCCGGGCTGGCGCTCGACTACCTCTCGATCTTGTCGCTGGAGCAGACCGAAAAGATGGTGGCCGCCGGCACGCCGGAGCTGATCGACAGCCAGCCGGTCGGGACCGGCCCGTTCATGCTCGAGGCCTATGTGCCCGACAGCCAGGTGCGCTACGCCGCCAACAAGGATTACTGGCGCGGCGCGCCGAAGATCGACACGCTGGTCTTCGCCGTCACGCCCGAGCCGACCACCCGCGTCGAGCGCCTCAAGGCCAATGAATGCCAGGTGGCGGCCCCGCCCCCGCCCAGTGCCGTCGCCGAATTGCGCGCCGATCCAGACATCACGGTCCTCGACCTCAAGGGCCAGAATATCGGCATCCTCGGCTTCAACGTCGAACATCAGCCGCTGGGCGATGTCCACGTGCGCACCGCGCTTGCCAAGGCCGTCGACCGCAAGGCAATCGTCGATGCCGTCTATGCCGGCGCCGGCACGGTTGCCGGCAGCGTCGTGCCGCCGGCGCAGCTCGGCGCCGTCACCGATGCCGGCATCGACTACGATCCCGACGGCGCGAAGAAACTGCTGAAGGAAGCAGGCCACGAAAGCGGCCTCAAGATCAGCCTATGGGCGATGCCGGTGTCGCGCCCCTACAACCCCAACGCCAAGCGCATGGCCGAGATGATCCAGGCCGACTGGGCGAAGGTCGGCGTGCAGTCCGAGATCGTCAGCTTCGAATGGGGCGAATATCTCAAGCGCACCGCCGCGGGCGAGCAGGACGCTTTCCTGCTCGGCGGCAGCAGCGACAATGGCGATCCCGACAACATGCTGAGCTATCTCCTGTCCTGCGACGGCGTGAAGGGTGGCTCGAACCGGTCGCGCTGGTGCGACAAGGATTTCGAGAAGCTGCTGGATGAAGGCCGCGTCGCCGCCGACCCGAAAGAACGCGCCGCGATCTACGGCAGGGCGCAGGCAATCCTGAAGGCCGAGGTGCCGGTGGCGCCGATCGCCCATTCGCTGGTGGCGATCCCGATCCGCAAGAGCGTGCTCAACTACATCCTCGACCCCTTCGGCCGGCAGAATTTCGCGGCGGTCGATGTGGCTGAGTGAGGGCAGGCGCTCCCTGTCCTTCCCCCCTTGTGGGGGAAGGTGGATCGGCGCGCAGCGCCGAGACGGTTGAGGGGTGTTCCAGCGGAATGAGACGTTGGTGTTCCCTGGAGCACCCCTCATCCGACCTCGCTTCGCGAGGCCACCTTCTCCCACAGGGGAGAAGGAAAAAAGAAAGCGATATCAATGCCGAAAGACCTGACCTCCCTCCTCAACAGCTACCTCGCCGACGGCGCGGTGGGTGCCTCGCTGGCCTATTCGACAGGCGCCGCGCCAATCGCCCTCACCGCGGGCCTAGCCGATCGCGCACATGGCACATCAGTCACACCGGACCAGTTGTTCAAGATCGGCAGCTGCACCAAGACCTTCGTCGCCGCCGCCCTGGTCAAGCTCGCCGAGACCGGCAAGCTCGAGCTCGGCGCGCCGATCTCCTCCTGGTTCCCGGATCTGCCGGGCGCAGGGAATATTTCGGTGCGCCAGCTGATCAACCATCGCAGCGGCCTGCCGGAATTCGAATATTACATACCGATGGATCCGGGCCGGCAATGGACGCCGCAGCAGCTGGTCGACATCGCCTTCGCCTCCGACAAACAGAAGGCACCGGGCGGACCCGCTGTCTACAACAACACCGGCTATGTGTTGGCCGGCATGGTGATCGAGGCCGTCACCGGCCAGTCGCTCGGCGCCTATGTCAGAAGCGCGGTCCTGCGGCCGCTCGCCCTGGAAAACACCTGGTCGCCAGCCACCGAAGCATTCCCGGAAAGGTCGATGGTGCGCGGCTACTACCACCGGCCGCCGCTGGCGCCGGGCGCACCGACAGACATCGCTTCCGGCGGCGAGATGTGGCGCATGGACGGCGTGCTGCCCTACTCCGACGAATTGCAGGATTCTTCCGATTCCTTCCCATTCGGCGCCGCCTATGGCTGCGGCGACATGGTGTCGACGCCGTCCGACATGGTGAGCTTCATGCGCAGCCTGTTCTCCGGCAAGCTCTTGTCGCCGCCTTTCTTCGCCGAGATGTTCGAACGCCGCGTGCCGGCGAGCTTCCCGGGCACCCGCATGCGCGAGACCGGCGCCGGCATGTTCCAGAGCGCCTATGCCGACCGCGCCTTCTACGGCCATCAGGGCAGCATTCCGGGCTATGTCGCGGTCATGCTGCATGATCCGGCGACCGGTCTTACCATCGCCATGGCCAGCAATGTCGGCTCCGGCAACCGCCTGTCCTTCCAGGCCAGCGGCCTGCATCCCGTGGTGGATCAGGCGATCCGGATCATTCTGGAGCAGCCAAGCCGGGCAGCATCTGGCTGAGCACGCGATCTCGCAGAAGAACGTGGTGGAAGACGGCCGCCGCGGCGTGCAGGCCGGCCAACCACATGAGGATGTCCCCAAGCGTGCCGTGGATTTCCGCCAGCGAAGCGCCGACGTCCCATGGGGCGAAAAGCGGACCGATCGGACCGAAGCCGTACACCGTGACCGGATGGCCGCCAAACCATGCGCCGAGCATGGCGGTCACCGGCACAGCGAACATCAACGCGTAGAGCGCCCAATGTACCGCCTTCGACCCGACATACATCCAGGCGGGCATGGACGGAGCGTCGGGAATGCGATCGAACAGCCGCCAGGCCAGGCGGATCACCAGCAGCCAGAAAACCGCGAAGCCGAGCGATTCATGAAGCAGCAGCATCGAGGCCCTGGGCGCTGAATAAACGCGTGTAGGAGGACCGCCTGCCGAGACCAGGAAGGCGATGAGCACGAGCAGTGCCGTCAACCAGTGGAATGCCTGGGCAAGGCTTCCGTAGCGAGTTGTGGTACCGGACAGTGACATGCAGGAACTCCGCGGCAGTTGCACAAGGCTCCCCGCGCCAGGCCGAATTTGCCTTTATTTAGCTGCGCCTCGAGTGAGAACGATTTATGGCGGAGCAGGTCGGGTCGGCTTGTCGCACCGGCTGCACAGCCAAGGCGCTTGAGACCCTTCAGGTTTTCGACCAAAACACCGCCGCCGCCCCCGCGACGATCTCCGCATTGTCCAGCGCCACCTTTCCATCGGGAAGCGTCCTGCCGTCTTCCAGTCCGACTCGCGTCGACCAGCGCCTTCGACGCGCCAGCTCCACGAACGGCCAGACCGTGGCGTCGGCGCCGTGCAGCAGGATCGGCCGCCGCACCCCGGCGCGGTCCAGCGCGGCGACGATGCCGTGTGCCTCGGCGAGTGCGGCGGGCAATTCCTGTATGTCGATCTCGATCAGGATGCGCAGCACCCGGTCGTGATCGGCAAGACTGACGAACCGCTCGGCATCTTCCGTTGTGGCAAGGCCGGCCTCGATGCCGACGCCGCGCTGGCGCAAAAGCTCCATCACGCCGGGCGCGTCGGCCTCCGAAAGATTGACCGAGGCATAATCTGGCAGTTCGCGCCAGCCGGCGATCGCCGCGCGGGTGCGCTCGACGTCATTCTCGATCCAGGCGCCTGTCGACACGCCGATCGGCGTGCCGGGACAGGCCCGACGCACCGCCAGCACGGTCGCGTCGACGGCGGCCAGGCTCTCGCGCCCGTCCGCGCCACGCGGATGGATGTGCAGCTCGGCTGCGCCCGCGACGACGCAGGCGGCCGCATCGCTCGCCATCGCCTGCGCCGTCAGCGGCAATTTCGGATGAAAATCGCGCGGTCGTGCGCCATTGATGCAGGCCTGGACGATCATGGCTGCCATCCTCGGACAAGGGAGTAGCATTCTAGCCGCGTGGCAAGGCATGGCAAAGGGGTTGGGCGTTGTCTCTCCTGACAGCCACCGCCTCGCCCTTCTTGCCGGAATCCCCCGGCATTTGAATAAAATCCGCCTGTGGATATTTACCCTGCGTTCCGCCGGACCGGCCAAGGTATATTAGGGCGAGGTAATGGAGGGATCATTGACCAGCGATTTTTCAGCCGCCCGGGTGCATCTCGAACGCGCCTATCACTATTTGCGCGGCGACGACGAGACAAGCCGCTCGGCATGCGAAGCCCTCGACCTGCTGATCGAAGCGGTCGCGGAGGCGCAGCACAGGCGATCGGAGGCAGAGGTGTTGGAGTTTCCGCGATCGGCACGGTTCGCCGACCGCCAGTGATCGTTCCACCGCGCCCGGCCGACCTCCCGGAGCCGTTCCAGGGCCGTGCTTAACAGCTCTTCGGGATTGCCTAATGGAGTGTTGGAGTGGCTCGGCGATTCTGGCGGGCGGCTTGCCCGCTTCAGGCGCGCCGCCTGTCGGGCGTTCCGGCCGTCGCGCGCGAAACGATCGCCTCCAGCGGCTCGGGACGATGCAGAAAGAAGCCCTGACCGTTGGCGACCCCCATGTCCTGGAGCATCGCCAGCGTATCGTGCCGTTCGATCTTCTCGCCTACCACGGCGAAGTCGAGGCTTCTGGCAATGCCGGTCATCGCCAGCACGATCTCGCGGTCGAAGCGGCTGTCGGTGATATGTTCGATGAACGAGCCGTCGATCTTGATCGCATCGACGGGAAAGCGCCTGAGATACTCGAACGAGCTCATGCCGGCGCCGAAATCGTCGAGGCTGACCCGGCAGCGTCGCTCACGCGCCTTGCGCACGAAGTCCTCCGCGGCATCGAAATTGGTGACGGCCGCGGTTTCGGTGATCTCGAATCCGATGCCGGAATGCGGCGCACCGGTTTCCTCGATGGTGTTGTCGACGAAATCCCACAGCCCCGGATCGCTCAATGTCTGAGCCGACAGGTTGAAGCCCAGCGTCAGCGCCCCGGCACGCAGCGCCGGTCCGTGCCGCAACAGCGCCGTGCGAATGATCCAGCGGTCGAGTTTCGAGGCGATACCGAAACGCTCGGCCACCGGGATGAATTCGCCCGGCGGCACCAGCCGCCCGTTGCGCGCGGCGAGCCTCGCCAGCACCTCGACGTGCCGGCACTCTTGCCATGGCTTTCCCAGGAGATGGATTTCCTGGCCGAACAGTTTCAGCCGCCCGTCGTCCATGGCATCGACGGTGTCGGCTGCGATGCGCGCCGCGTTGAGTCCGGCTGCCCCCGATCGCGCCGCGGCCGAAAACACCGCGAAGCGGTTGCGTCCCGCCGCCTTGGCCGCGTAGCAGGCGTCGTCGGCGCAAGCCAGCGCATCGGCCACGGTGGTCGTGGCATCATCGATGAAGGCGATGCCGATCGAGGCCGCCAGTCGGCGCGATGATGCGGCCGGGCCGAGATCGGCCTCGCGCACTGCCCCAAGCACGGCGCCGGCGATCCGCTCGGCCTGCACCGCGTCGCAATGCGGCACCAGCAGCGCGAACTCGTCACCGCCCAGGCGCGCCGCATGCGCCGACGGCGGCAGGCAGCCGCGTATGCCCCCCGCGACGCTCTTCAGCGCCAGGTCGCCGGCGGCATGCCCGGCGAAGTCGTTGAGCGCCTTGAAGTAATCAAGGTCGACATAGAACACCGCCAGCGGCGCTCCCGCCGCGATATGCTCGCCAAGCAGCCTGTCGAAGGCGGCGCGGTTCCACAGGCCGGTCAGCGCGTCGTGGCGGGCGGCATAGGCCAGTTCCTGTTCGCGCAGCTTGTCCTCGGTGATGTCGCGCACCGTGCCGAGGATCTGGCCGGCGGCACCAGCGGCGGCGACGAAACGCACCAACGATTCGACATGACGGATCTCGCCGTCGCGCCTGATGATGCGGTATTGCGCGGCAATGACGCCGTCGGTTTCCAGCGGCGCCCTGTGGGCGCGTTCGGCCGCCTGCTTGTCGTCGGGATGCAGGTAGCTGTGCCATAGGTCTGCCGTCACCTCGTCGGTAACGGCGACAAGGCCGAATATTTCCCTGGTGCGGGAATCCCAATAGCTTTTGTTGCTGGCGATGTCGTAGTGCCAGATGCCGGTGCCGCTGGCCGCGAGCGCCAGGCGGAAGCGGATGTTGACCTGTTCCAGCGCGGCCTCTGCCGCCTTCTGTTTCGAAATATCAGTCTGCACGCCCATCAGCCGGATCGGTTGGCCGTCGCGGTCGCGTTCGACGATGCCGCCGCGGTCGAGCACCCAGACCCAGTGGCCTTGCTTGTGCCGGAGCCTGAGCTCGGTCTCGATGGTGTCGGTCAGGCCGGCGATGTGACGGTCGCCGCTGGCCAGCGCCTGCTCGCGATCGTTGGGATGGGTAAGCCGCAGCCAGAGGTCGCTGCTGTTGGCAAGCTCGCTTTCGTCATAGCCCAGCATCCGCGCCCAGGTGGCGGAATAGAAACACTCGCCTGTCCGAAGGTCCCAGTCCCAGACGCCAAGTTGGGCGCGCTCCAGGGCCTTCTCCCAGAACGTTCCATTACGGCTTTTCTTGTCCTGACCCGCCATCTTCCGTTTCGTCCAACCCCGCCGGGGGCATTCTGCGGCAAAACCAGAGAAGAAAGCGTTACCGCGCCGGTGGCTGCGCCGCGTTCCTCGCTTGCGGTCCCGACTTTCGATTGGCGGGCAAGAAGCGGAGTTTGCCCGCCCGCCGATCCTCCTAGTGGTTGCGCGGGGTCGCCGCCCGCCCTGGTGATCTCGTGCAAACACAAGAGGACTTTCCCCATGACCAAACAGGAAGACAACAAGGCCGTCGTCGTCAGATGGTTCACCGATTTCTGGGGTGAAACCTGCGATCTTTCCGTCGTCGACGCCATCGCCGCGCCCGACATGCTGCTCAAATATTCGCTGCATGAACCGCGCCGCGGCCGCGAGGACATCAAGGCCTTCATGACCGATTTCCGCGCTGCCTTCCCGGACCTCAACTTCTGGGCCACCGCCGACCTCATCGCCGAAGGCGACTATGTCGTCGGCCAGTGGGAAGGCGGCGGCACCCATGCCGGTCCGGCCTTCAGCGATTTCCTCGTCGGTTCGCTGCCCGCCGCCACCGGCCGCACCATGCGCTTCACCGGCACCACGGTGCTGAAGGTGATCGAGGGCAGGATCGTCGAGGAGATCGGCCTCGACGACGGCGTCGCGGCGTTGACCCAACTCGGCCTGATCAAGGCGGCTTGAATGAGAGGGACCATCGCCGTCCAGGCAGTGGTCCCTCTCGATTGCACGTGCGTGACGAAAGGCCTCTTGGCAGCAACCCAACACAGGGCCAGCACCGCCATCGTCCTCAGCCCGTGTTTGAATACAATACTACACTATTGAGTATTACATTGGAAACCAGACACCATTACGGGAGCAACAAGATATTAATAGGTTGCCGCCAGAACATTCATAACAAGTTCGAAAGCTGGCGGGACCTCCCTGATGAGTGGGTACACCGGAACACAGGGCGGCGATCTCCGATCGGTTTCCACTGTTGATCTTGGCGTGGCGACAACCAGAAGCAGCTGGCTGCTGACGGGCCTGTGCCTGGTCTGCGTCGCGACGGCGCTTTGCCTGCGGCCTGAGCGATATCTTCTGCTGTCCATAAAGTACTTCGGGACATTCCTCGGCTTGCTGCCGGTGCTGCTGGTGGTTGGCCTCGGGTTAACGGCATTGGTGTATGGCGGGCCCAGGCCGACAAGATTCATGGTGCACATACTCAAGGAACGCGGGCCGGCGGCCGCGCGGGTCGTCTTGCTATTCTTTCTCGGCATCATCGCTTTCACGACATTCAGGATCACCATACCGGAGATCGTGCCTTACTATGCCGATCCCATGCTGGCCGACCTCGATCGTTGGCTGCACGGCGTCGATCCTTGGGTATGGACGCACGGCATCGTTTCAAAGCCCGCCTCCATGCTGGTTTTCAAGGCCTATATGTCCTGGTGGTTCATGCAATGGCTTGGCGTCGTGCTCTTCGTCGCCTTCTGGAACAGTCCCGCCCGGCGCATCCGCTATCTCTGGGCGTTCGCGCTCACCATGATGTTGTGTGGCACCGTTCTTCCAATCATGCTGTCATCCAGCGGGCCGATATTCTACGACCGGTTCTATGGCAGCAGCCGATTTGCCGGGGTGCTCGCAGCGCTGATGGCAGACCCGTATGCCTTGCCGGTGCGGTTCGCCGCCAGCTATCTGCTCGATGCACACGACAGCGGCAGCTCCGCGCTGGGCAGCGGCATCACAGCAATGCCGAGCATGCATGTCGCCATCGTCACGCTCAATGCCTTCTTCCTCACCGGCTTTGGTCGCCGCTGGGCCGTTGCAGGCTGGTCGTTCGCCGCACTCATCCTGTTCGGCTCGGTCTATACCGGCTGGCACTATGCCGTGGACGGCTACCTATCGATCATCGTGGTCTCTCTGCTCTGGTACCTGACCGGACGCTTCGTTCTACCGGCATCGGGGCAGCAGGCTTCCGACGTGGCCCAACAGTCTTCCGATACGGGATCGGCGGCCCCCAATCCCGCGCCGCGATAACGGGCCGGAGCGGACAGCGTCGAGCCAGGCGGCCTTCACCGCCTGGCTTCATTGCTTACTGGCTGGGCGCCACCGCGTGTTCGCACGACACTTTCGGGTTCATGTCGGCGAAGGTGCCGGTCGGGTTGCCCTTCCAGGCCCAGACATGCAGCTCGTAGAATTCGCCCAGGCCGTAACGGTTGGGCGCACTGTTGAAGTTGAACAATTGGCCGTCCAGTGACGCCGGCCCCTTGGCGGTGATGTATTCGACCGCCACCAGCTTCAGTGTGCCGTCGGCCATCGGCTCGTACATCACGGCCTCGGGACGGGCGATGTCGATCTTGTCGTCCTTCAGGTACTGGCCGTTGACATAGTGAATGCCCATCGCGCCGCCGGTGATGCCGCTGGCGCAGGGAATGGGCGCATAGCCTTCGTCCGTGGCGACCTTGACGTCGAGGAACCGGCCGTTCGCCGCCCGCACCTTACCGGCCAGTGGATTCGCGCCGGATGTAAATGCGACCTCGTCCTGATGGGCCTGGGCGAAAGTGGCGCAGACGGCCAGCATGGCCCCCGCCATGAGAAGCCCGTTGTGGAATTTGCGTATCATGTTCATTCCATTCTTCTTGAAAAGGCCCAGCGCGCCGGCCGCCGGAAATACGGAGGCGCGGCAGGCAAGCGCCGTGATTGTCGTTGCTCGGAGAGCCCGAAAGCGATGCGACGGATGGAGGAAAGCTTCATCCCTTCGGCAGATACGGGATCGTCCCCGCCAGGTCGGTGTTGTCGATCATCTGGAAGCGGCTGTCGCTACCGTCCTGACGGGCCGAGACGAAGGGCGCGTAGGCCGGATCGTTGGCGAAGGCGCGCGCCGCCGCTTCCGACGGGAATGCCATCAGCGCGATCAGAGTGGTGTCGAGCGGCTTGCCTTCAAGCGTCTTCACATTGCCGCTGCGCGACAGATACTTGCCGCCATGCTTGTGGACGAGGTCGTGCACCGATGCGGCGTAGGCCGGCATCCACTGCGGGTTCTTCACCTTGATGTCTGCGATTACGTAGGTGGTCATGGTCTTCTCCCTGTTACGGCGCACAGGGGAGATCCCCGCGGCCGGTCAAAGGGCTCGCATGGCAGGGCCGGCGCCGGCCAGTCCGCGATCTGTACCGGGCCGGTACAGTTTCCGTACTGGCCGCTTCCTTCATGAAGGCCTAATGTTCAGCCCAGTTTCGAGGGAGGACGTCGGATCATGGCCCAGCACGGATACAAGCAGTTCTGCCCGCTATCGATGGCCGCCGAGGTGCTGTGCACCCGCTGGACGATGGTGCTGATGCGCGAATTGGTGGCGGGTTCGACCCGTTTCAACGACCTGCGTCGCGGCGTCCCCAAAATGTCGCCCAGCCTTCTGTCGCAACGGCTGAAGGAGCTCGAGCTCGCCGGGATCGTCGAGCGCAAGGAGGTGCCGGGCGAGAAGGGCATCTCCGAATACCGGCTGACGGAGGCCGGCCGGGATTTGCGCCCCGTCGTCGAGGCGATGGGCTTTTGGGGACAGAAATGGGTCGAGTCCCGGCTGTCCCTCAAGAACCTCGATCCGTCGCTGCTGATGTGGGACATGCGGCGCAATCTGAACCCCTCGCCGCTGCCCGACGGGCGCACCGTGATACAATTCCTGTACCAGGAGCTGCCGGCGTCCAAACGGTCGTGGTGGCTGATCGTCGAAAAGCATGGCGAGGTCGATCTGTGCTGGTACGATCCGGGCTTCGATATCGACCTCTACGTCTCGACCGACCTGCACACGATGACGGCGATCTGGATGGGATTGATCACCGTCGAGAAGGCCGGCGCGAAGGTCGCCTTGACCGGAGATCAGCACATCGCAAGGAAGATGCAGACCTGGCTCGGCCTCAGCCCGTTCGCGGTCGAGCCCAAACGGGCGGCGTAGAAACGAGGGCTCGGGGAACAGCGATCGGGCACCGGGAGCGGCGGCTTTCGCCTTTCGCGACAGGTTGAATGTGTGAGTGAATAACCTTCAACGGGATGTGGGTGCTTCGATAGGGTAGTGCTTATCCTCATAAGCGTCGATCAAGGTCGCGAGAACATCAAACCGGTAATCGCCAAGAGAGCCGATTTCCGGCTCGTTCTCGAAATATTGGATGATTTCGGCAATCGCCCGATCGTAATCGGCCTCGGTCTTAAGGGGTCGAATGTTTTCCATCACACCTTCTCCGGATCAATCTTGTCATATCCTTTGTGTGTCCCGACGAATACGCTCGCGTCCACCTCTCAATTGGCAGGAAACGGGTGGCGACGCGGGTCGTCTGCGGCTTCAATGCCGGCCATGTTCATCACCCTTGCCAAGGATCTCAAACCCGCGCCGCTGCCGGTCGCCGACGATCCGCGCTGGACGCAAGTCGTGGCGCGCGACAAATCGGCCGATGGCAGCTTCTGGTATTCGGTGGCGACGACCGGCGTCTATTGCCGGCCCTCCTGCCCGTCGCGGCGCGCCAACCCGAAGAACGTGCAGCTCCACGACACGCTGGACGAGGCCAGGGCAACCGGCTTTCGCGCCTGCCGGCGCTGCAATCCCGACGGACCTTCGCTCGAGGCCGGCAACGCCGCGATGGTGGCCGAGGCCTGCCGCAGGATCGAACAGAGCGAGGAAGAACCGTCGCTCGGTGAACTGGCCGCCGCCGCCGGCCGCAGCGCCGGCTATTTCCACCGCACCTTCAAGGCCGTTACCGGCCTGACGCCGAAGGACTACGCGGCCGCCCGGCGCGCCGAAAGGGTGCGCCGGGGCCTGGAAGACGGCGCCAGCGTGACAGCGGCGATCTACGATGCCGGCTTCAATTCGAGCGGACGCTTCTATGAGAAGTCGGCCGGCATGCTCGGCATGACGCCGACGCGCTACCGCGCCGGCGGCGCCAGCGAGGAGATCCGCTTCGCCGTCGGCGAATGCTCGCTCGGCGCCATCCTTGTCGCATCGAGCAGGAAGGGCGTCGCCGCAATCCTGCTCGGCGACGACCCGGACGCGCTGGTGCGCGACCTGCAGGACCGTTTCCCCAAGGCGCGCCTGATCGGCGCCGACCGCGATTATGAGGCGCTCGTCGCCCGCGTCGTCGGTTTCGTCGAGGCTCCAAGGCTTGGTCTCGACCTGCCGCTCGACCTGCGCGGCACCGCGTTCCGGCAGCGCGTCTGGCAGGCCCTGCGGGACATCCCGGCCGGCCGCACCGTCTCCTATGCCGAGATAGCAGGGCGCATCGGCGCGCCGAAGGCGACCCGCGCCGTTGCCGGCGCCTGCGCCGCCAACGCGCTCGCGGTCGCCATTCCCTGCCACCGCGTGATCCGCAAGGACGGCGCCCTGTCCGGCTACGCCTGGGGCGCGGAGCGCAAGCGCGCGCTGCTCGGCCGCGAGGCCTGAGGAGGAGCGGCAATGGGCGCGATGGCAAGATCTTCCACCACCGATGCGGACATTGGGATCCCCCATCGCGGCGCCGTCAGACGCGCCAAAGATGCGCGGTCGCTGGTGATGGCTGCGCTCGGGGAGCTTGTCGAGAGCGGCAAGGCCGAGTGGAGCCGTGGCGCGACAGGCGAGATCGAACTGCGGCTGTTATCAGGCGAGGTTTTTTTGCTTGGCGAGGTTGCTGTCATTCGTATCGCATAAATCAGCGCTCTACGGCGCCCCCCTCTGTCCTGCCGGACATCTCCCCCACTTGGGGGGAGATTGGCTGTCACAACCGCCTTCGCCAATCTACGACGTTGCAGGAATGAGTGGGGCGCCGAAATTGCCAATCTCCCCCCTCGTGGGGGAGATGTCCGGCAGGACAGAGGGGGGGCGCCGTAGGGTACTTACCTCCGCACCGTTCCGGAAATTGAATTTGAAAGCAACCATCGGAGTGAGGAACGGAAGGCACGCGGCTAGGGTTCAGGCACACAGAAGGAGTGAAGCAATGAACCTCATGCAAACCCACACGCCGGCGACAGCCTCCGGCGCCGACACCATCACCTACGCCATCGCCCAATCCGCGATCGGCAAAATCCTCGCCGCGCGCGGTTCCCTCGGCGTCTGCGCCATCCTGATCGGCGACGACGCAGAGGCGCTGGCGCAGGACCTCGCCAGCCGCTTTCCCGGCAAGATGCTGGTCGAGAACGAGACCGCCTTGCATGACGATCTCGCGGCGATAGCATGTTTCATCGAAACGCCCGCCGCCGGCCTGGACCTGCCGCTCGACATCAGCCACGGCACGCCGTTCCAGCAAAAAGTTTGGGGCGAGCTTCGCAGCATCCGCCGCGGCGCAACCATCACCTACGCCGCCCTTGCCCAGCGTCTCGGCCAATCGAACGGCGCCCGCGCCGTGGCGACGGCCTGCGCCGCTAACGCGATCGCGCTCGGCATTCCCTGCCACCGCGTCGTCCGCGCCGACGGCACGCCCTCCGGCTACCGCTGGGGCACTGAGCGCAAGCACGCTTTGCTCGACAAAGAGGCCGCGATATGAACGCCCATGCCAAGGTTGCGGCATCGGTGGTGAAAGCCGCCGAGGAACGGGTTGCCGCTTACGACTGGCCGGCCCTCGCCGCCGAACTCGACGGCTTCGGTTGTGCCGTGATGGAAAAGCTGCTCACGCCGCAGGAGTGTCGGCAACTCGCCGGGCTCTATCCGCATGAAGAACATTTCCGCAGCCATATCCACATGGCCAGGCACGGCTTCGGCAAGGGCGAATACCGCTATTTCCGCTACCCCTTGCCGGACCTGATCGGCGGGCTGCGCACGGCGCTCTATCCCAGGCTCGCCGAGGTCGCCAACCGGTGGAACGAGCGCATGGGCATCGCCACGCGCTATCCCGAAACGCATGCCGCCTTTCTCAAGCAGTGCCACGCCGCCGGCCAGGTCAGGCCGACGCCACTTCTGCTGCAATATGTGCCCGGCGACTTCAACTGCCTGCACCAGGACCTCTATGGCGACCTCGCTTTTCCGGTGCAGGTGGCGGTTCTGCTTTCAGAACCCGGCGAGGATTTCACCGGCGGCGAGTTCGCCCTGACCGAACAGCGGCCGCGCATGCAGAGCCGGGTGGAAGTGGTGCCCTTGCGCCAGGGCGATGCCGTCTCCTTCGCCGTCCACAATCGGCCGGTGCAGGGCACTAAGGGCAATTACCGCGTCAATCTGCGCCACGGCGTCAGCCGCCTGCGCTCGGGCATGCGGCACACGGTGGGCATCATTTTTCATGATGCGAAGTGAATTGGTGAGGCCAAGGTGTTGACCAAGAGTACATCGAGGCGCGTGTTCCCTTCGCCCCTGGGGCTAAGGCAGAACCGCGCTTGGTGCTGCATCGCCGACTGCCATGCCCAAGCTCAACGGCAGGCATGATATCAGTGCAATGCCTTTCGATTAGCCGGCCGGCGCGTAGCGGCTCACCACCATGCCGCTCGCATAGGATTTCGAGCCGAGCAGCCGCAGCCTGCCGAACCCGCCTTGGTCGAAGATGCGGCGGCCGGCGCCCAGCACGGCCGGGTTGATGAACAGCTGGAACTCGTCGACCAGCCTGGCCGCGATCAGCGCCGAGGCGAAGCCGGCGCCGCCGAACACCGCGATGTCGCCGCCCTCACCCGCCTTCAGCAAGTCGACCTCCCGCGGCAGGTCGCCGCTGACCACTGTCGTGCGCTCCCATCGCGAGGCCTTGAGCCTGTCGCTCGGCACCACCTTCCTCGCCTCGACGATGCGCTGGGCGAAAGCATAGAACGGGTCGCGCGGATATCTCTTCGCCGCATTGCCCCAATGGGTGAGGTAGCCTTCCTCGGCCATCTTGCGGCTCAAGAGGATGGTATCGATGCCGGCGAAGACGGCGTTGAAGTCCCGCTTCAGCTCCTCGTCCCAGGCGCTGTCGTCGCCCCATTCCCAGAGCTGCCAGCGATGATCCCCGGCGGCGCCGACAAAACCGTCGACCGACATCTGCATCTGGAGGATCAGCTTTTTCATCATGGTTCTCCCAGTCAAGGGCCGAGCGGCTCGTTTTACCCGTCCGGCCGGCACGGTTGCCGATGGTTTACATTTGGAACTATTGACCTGAGATGAAAACGATGTCAATAGTAAAGCGATTTAAAAATGGAACCATACACATGTCGACACGGGACCGGTCTGGCTGCCCCATCAACCTGTCGCTCGAACTGCTCGGCGACCGCTGGACGCTGCTCATCATCCGCGACCTGGTCTTCGCCGGAAAAAAGCACTTTCGCGAATTCCTGCAATCCGATGAGGGCATTTCCTCGCGTACGCTGGCCGAGCGCCTCCAGACATTGCAGGACGAAGGCATCCTCACCCGCAGCGGTGATCCCACGCATGGGCTGAAGGCGATCTATCGCCTGACCGAGGCCGGCATCGACCTTTTGCCCGTGCTGGCCACGCTCGGCGCCTGGGGCAGCAAGCACCGCAAGGCCGACGATGATCTGGCAAGGATCGCCGATAAGCTCGCTGCCGACGGCGAGCCGGCGCTGGAGCGCCTCAAGCAGGCGCTGCGGGCGGAGCATCTCGGTTGATGGATGTCGCCAAGGTGGCCTCGGGGACAACGACCCGCACAGGCAACGCGCGTTAGAAAGTGCGTCACGGCCCTCTGTTCGGAATAGCGCAAAAACAAGCAATTGGAACGGTTGCGTGATGCATTGCAGCACGCCGGCGACGAGCTATGGCGTGCGCAATATGTCGGCGCCCGCCTGCTCATCGAACAGCACGGCGCAGCCGCACTGCAGCGCGACTTCACTCAGCGCATTCGCGACTGTTTCGTCGGCCGAGACGAAATCGCCGGTCAGCACCCGCAATTCCTCCACGGCCTTGGCCATCGAAACCAGCCGCCCCGCGGCGCGGTCGGTCGAGCAGGCGTTGACGACGCAAACCAGATCGATCATTTCAAAGTTGCCCATGCCAGCCTCCGCACGCGGCGCCCTTCGGCCGTCAACGCGATTGTGAGCGACAATGTTCCGGCGGATCGCGACCTCGCTTGACAGCGAGCAATGTTTGTTCTCTTTATGTTCCATACTCTACAACGTCGCGAGGAACCGGGGATGGAGCCCACCATCCTGCATGCCGATCTCGACGCTTTCTACGCCTCGGTCGAGCAGCTTCTCGACCCCTCGCTGCGCGGCAAGCCGATCGCGGTCGGCGGCGGCGTCGTGCTCGCCGCCTCCTACGAAGCCCGCGCCTTCGGCGTGCGCGGCGGCATGCCGGGGCGCAAGGCGCGCGAGCTCTGCCCGCAGTTGATTTTCGTCGGCGGAAATTTCCGCGACTACCAGCGGCTCGGCGACGCCGCGATGAAGGTGCTCGACGATTTCACGCCGCTGGTCGAGCGCATCTCCATCGACGAGGCCTTCGCCGATGTCGCCGGTTGCACGCATCTGTTCGGCCAGCCGCGGGAGATCGCCTCGACCATTCGCCGCCGCGTGCGAAGCGAACTCGGCCTGCCGATCTCGATCGGCGTGGCGCGCACCAAGCACCTGGCCAAGATCGCCTCGCAGGTGGCCAAGCCCGATGGGCTGGTGGTGGTCGAGCCCGGCACCGAGATCGCCTTCCTGCATGACCTGCCGGTCTCCCTGATGTGGGGCGTCGGCCCGGCGACCAGCGCGCGGCTGGCCGAGATCGGCGTCCAGACAATCGGCGAACTGGCCAGGACGCACAGCGGCGCGCTGGCGCGGCTGCTCGGCCCTGCCGCCGGCGAAAAGCTTGCCGCCTTGTCGTGGAACCGCGATCCGCGCAAATTGGAAACACGTCGCCGCGCCCATTCGGCCGGTGCCCAGTCGGCGCTTGGCCGCAAGCCGGCACTGGAATGCGTCTACATACCCGTCCTGCTGCATCTGGCCGACCGGGTCGCCAGCCGGCTGCGCGCCAAGGCGCGCCCCGGCCGCACGGTGACGGTGCGCGTGCGCTTCGCCGACCTCAGCGCCGTCACCCGCTCGATCACGCTCGACCAGCCGATCTCGGCGACGGTGATGCTGGCCGAGATCGCGACAGACCTGGTGCGGGGCGTGCTTGCCGATCATCCGCATGACAGGACGATTTCGCTGCTGGCGATCTCGGTCTCGCATCTGGAGGAAAGTGCCGAATTGCAGCTCGAACTGCCGCTCGGCCTCGCCGACGAAAAGCGCCGCCCCGGCACCAGGAAGGGCCTCGCACGCTTCGGCGCCGACCGCGCCATCGACAAGATCCGCGAGCGTTTCGGCAAACAGGCCGTCGGCTACGGCACCGTGGCGCTGGAGGCGGCCCGCTCGGTGCCCGACGAGTTCAGGGAATTGGCGCAGAAGGAATTGTAAGCGGGAATGGCTGTCTGCGCTTCCCGAATGGCGCACACCAGTTGGCTTCAGAGCCGCATCGTGCCGAAGACCCGATCCCAGAACAGCGACGTCACGCCGAAATTGACGTTTTCGTCGACATGATGATGCAGCGCGTGGCGGCGCTTCAGCGTGTAGAGATAGCTCGGATGAGTGGGATGCCAGTGATGGATCACATGGTGGATGCTGACGTACCATAGGTAGCCCAGCATCAGCCCGCAGCTCGCCGCGCTGGCGACCGCGAAATCCGAGACCATCCATACGGGAAAGAACGCGACAAGCGCATGCACGCCGAGGCTGAGCCAGGTCGGCGTGCCCACCGGACTGCGCTCCTCGACATGATGGCGGGCGTGCAGATCCCTGATCCAGGGAATGTGGTGAAGGACGAAGCGGTGCATGACGTATTCGATCAGCGTCCACAGACACAGGCACGCCAGCGCCGTCGCCAGCCAGCCTGGCGCGCTCTCTTCGCCGGCCTCGATAAGCCCGGCCACAGCCAGCAGGGCGATCGCCAGGGGGTAAACCACGAAGTCGCTGTAGTATCCAATGAGACCGAGTTCCATCGGAGCAAGCCTTCAACGCCGAAGAAGCGACAGATTGCCGAATGCGCGGGCGGGGAGCAACGCGGATGCGCCTGACATAGCGTCGCAATCACCTCGCGCAAGGTCGGCGGCAACGATTTGGAAGCAGAGTCAACCGGCTGCTGCCCTCGAAACCAGCCTCGCAACGAGCTGAAAAATGGCGGAACTCAGCGCGGCCCGAATGGACGGCCAACTCTTGATCGCCATCAACCGCGCGGCACCGTCGACGTGGCCGCGATGGCGTACTTCACATTGGATGGCACACCCTCACCCAAACCTCGCCGCCGTCCACGCCCCATCAGCCGCGTTCGACTCCACCGCCGCGGCGACGAACTTCACGCCGCGCGCGCCGTCGACCACATCGGGCACCTGCGCCGCCCGGGCCGCATCGACAGCAGCGCCCGAACGATGCGCGCGGATGATGTCGGCGGCGTCGCGGTAGAAATTGGCGAAGGCCTCGATATAGCCTTCGGGATGGGCGGCCGGCATGCGTGACACGCGCCGGCTTTGCTCGGTCGAGCCATGGCCGCCGCGCACGAGCGTGCGGGTTTCCTCGCCATATCTGGAGAAGCGCAGTTCCTCGGGCCGCGTGCCCGACCATTCAAGCCCCGCCTTGTCGCCATAGATGCGCACGGAGAGATCATTATAGTGGCCGGGCGACGTCTGGCTGGCCAGGATCGTGCCGCGTGCCCCGCCCGCCCAGCGCACCAGCACATGCGCGTTATCATCGAGCCGCCGTCCCGGCACGGCGGTGAACAGGTCGGCCGACACCGTCTCGGCCTCGCGGCCGCTGATGAAACTCGCCAGATTGAAGGCATGCACGCCGATATCGGCCAGCACCGCCGACTGGCCGGCGCGCGCCGGGTCGGTGCGCCATTCCGCCTGTTTCTGGCCGTCGGCATCGATCGGCCTGGTCAGCCAGTCCTGGATATAGGCGCCGTGCACGGAGACGATGCGGCCGAGTTCGCCCGCCGCCACCATCTCGCGCGCCTGGCGCACCATGGCGTAGCCGGTGTTGTTGAGGGTCACGACGAAGCGGCGATTTTTCTCCCGCGTCAGCGCCACCAGGGCTTGCGCCTCGCCCAGCGTCGTCGACAGCGGCTTGTCGCAGATCACATCGATGCCGGCTTCCAGAAAGGCTGTCGCGACCGGCGCGTGCAGGTGGTTGGGCGTGACGATGACGACCGCCTCGATGCCGTCCGGGCGCGCCGCCTCCGCCTTTGCCATCATGCGGTAATCGGCATAGCTGCGCTCCGGCGCGATGCCGATCTCGGCGGCCGAGGCGGCGGCGTTCCCGGGGTCGGACGACAGCGCGCCGGCCACCAGCGCGATCTGGTCGTCGAGCCGCATGGCGAGGCGATGCACCGCGCCGATGAAGGCGCCCTGCCCGCCTCCCACCATGCCGACGCGCAAACGCTTGCCCGCCGATCCGTCCGATGTCGCATAGACCATGTTTGTCTCCTCCGATTTAAGGATGTTAAGCCAGCACCCACCGTCGAGTTCTGTAGCGCCCCCCTCTGTCCTGCCGGACATCTCCCCCACAGGTGGGGAGATTGGCAGCGTCGACCGCGACGCCTTTCATGCAACGCTGGCAATTTGGCGAAAGCCGGCGTGACATCCGATCTCCCCCCTTGTGGGGGAGATGTCCGGCAGGACAGAGGGGGGCGCCATAGGGTGCTATGTTGAATGCATCGAACTTCTTCGCTGCAGAACAGCTACCACCCTCGAACAGGATTTCCAATTTTCATATTGTAAAACGATCGTATCGCGCTAGCCTGAAATCATGAGCGGGGCGCGCAAATCATCCGGACGGTCCAGCGCCGACGAGGCGACGACCCGCAAGCGCGGGCGCTCGCTGGCGGCGCTCGGCTATATCAAGCCGCAGACTTACGAGGAGCTGCGCGCGGTGCTGTCGTCGGGCACGGTCCATTTTCCCAAGCGGCTGCGCCAGGTCGCGATCTTCCTGTGGCAGCATCCGAGCGACGTCGCGCTCGGCACCATCGCACAGGTCGCCGCGCAGGCAGGGGTGCAGCCTTCGACGCTGGTGCGCTTCGCCCAGATCTTCGGCTATGCCGGCTTTTCCGATTTCCAGGGCCTGTTCAAGGACCATGTCAAGGCGTCCTGGCCGGAAGGGCGCGGCCAGGAACGCACGCCGCGCGTATCCAATGCCGACCTGCATTTCCTGCGCGGCATGGTCGGCGCCTCGCAGGCCTCGCTCGGCCGCATCGAAACCGGCTTCGATATCGAGAGCTTCGAGAAAATGGTGGCGTTGCTTTCGGCCGCCGAGCTGATCTACGTCATCGGCTCCAAGCGCGCCTTTCCCGTCACCAGCTATCTCTCGCTGACCTTGTCGCAGCAAGGCGTGCGCAATGTGCTGGTCGACAATGTCGGCTCCACCGCGCTCGACCAGGTCGGCTGCATCGGCAGACGCGACGCGGTGCTGGCGGTCTCCTTCAGTCCCTACAATTCGATCACGCCCGACCTCGTCTCGGTCGCCCACGAGCGGCGCGCGCGGATCGTCACCATCACCGACAGCACTTTTTCTCCGCTGGTCAAGTTCTCGGACACCTGGCTGGAAGTTGTGGAACAGGACTTCGCAGGCTTCCGCTCGCTGGCGGCGTCGCTCGCCGTCGGCATGGCTTTGGTCCATGGTGTCGTGGCCCAACGGGCAGAATGATTGCGCGGTTGACTAACGGGAACTGACATTCCATATCTTCAGAAATAGAAACTTTGTTCCGGGAGGAGGAATGGAGCTTCAGCTCGACGGCAAGATGGTGCTGGTCACCGGCGCGACGCAAGGCATCGGCCGGGCAGTCGCCGAAACCTTGGCGCGTGCCGGCGCCGGCGGCCTGCTGGTCACCGGCCGCGACGGGACGCGCGGCGAGGCCGTTGCTGCGGAGCTTTCGCAAGCGGGCACGCCGGCACACTTCATCGCCGCCGAGCTTTCCGACCCGGCAGCCCCTGCCCTCCTGGCGCAAGCCTGCATCGACCGCTTCGGCCGTATCGACGGTCTCGTCAATGCCGCCGGCCTGACCGACCGGGCCTCCTTCCTCGATGCGACCCCCGACGACTGGGCCTCGCTGTTCGCCGTCAACGCCCGCGCCCCTTTCTTCCTCATGCAGGCGGCGATTGCCGACATGCGGAAGCGGGGCCAGGGCGGCGCGATCGTCAACATCCTGTCGATCAATGCCCATTGCGGCTCGCCCGAGCTCGCCGTCTATTCCGCCACCAAGGGCGCGCTGGCGACGCTGACCAGGAACGCAGCCAACGCCCACCGCTTCGACCGCATCCGCGTCAACGGCATCAATGTCGGCTGGACCGATACGCCCGCCGAGCGCGTCATGCAGGCCGAGACGCTCGGCCACGGCGCCGGCTGGCTCGATGCCGCCAACGCCGCGCAGCCCTTCGGCCGGCTGTTCTCGGCGGAGGACGTGGCCAGGCTCGCCGTCTTCCTTCTCTCCGACGCCGCGGGACCGATGACCGGCTCGCTGATCGACCAGGAACAGTGGGTGATCGGAGCCAACCGGTGAGCACAGCCGCGCCCGAGACGCTCGGTCCGGCCTTGCTCGGCCGCCTGACGGCGACGGTGCAAAGGCCCGGCTATGACCGTGCCTTGCTCCAGGCAGGCATGGCGCATCTCGGCGTCGGCGCCTTCCACCGCTGCCACCAGGCCGAATACACCGACGACCTCCTGGCGCGGAGCTTCGGCCGCTGGGGCGTGGTCGGCATCAACATCCGTCCGCCGGCGCTCGCCGATACGCTCGGCCCCCAGGACGGGCTCTACACCAGGCTCATCCGCCAGGATTCCCAAGTCGAGGCGCGCGTCATCGGCAGCATCGTGCGCGTTGTCGATAGCCAGGCGAGCGCTATGCCCGCGCTCGAAGTGCTGTCCTCCCCGGACATCGAATTCGTGACGCTGACCGTTACCGAAAAGGGCTATTGCCATATTCCGGCCAGCGGCGCGCTCGACCTCGACCATCCCGACATCGTCGACGATCTCGCAAACCCGCTGACGCCGCGCAGCGTGCCCGGCATTCTGGCGCGGGCGCTGGAGCAACGCATGGCCACGCACGGCCGGCCGCTGACGCTGCTCTCGTGCGACAATATCCCGGCCAACGGCACCATCCTGGAAAATGTCGTGCGGACTTTTGCCGAACGGCGCGGCAACGGCCTTGCCGGCTGGATCGCGGCCAATGCCGCCTTCCCCAGCGCCATGGTCGACCGCATCGTGCCGGCGAGCACGCAGGCCGATCTCGACGGTGTGGAGCAGCTTTTCGGCTACCGCGATGGAGCCGTCGTTGCCGGCGAGCCGTTCCGGCAATGGGTGATCGAGCAGAAATTCGCCGGCCGCGTGCCGCGCTGGGACCTGGTGGGGGCAACCTTCGTCGACGACGTCACGCCGTTCGAGCATCTCAAGATGCGTGTGCTGAATGGCGCTCAGACGACGCTCAGCTATCTCGGCGTGCTGGCCGGCCTCGAACACACTTTCGATGCGATGGCGGACCCGCTGCTGTCGGCCTTCGTGCGCCGCATGCTCGTCGAGGAGACTCTGCCAACGTTGAAGCCGGTGCCCGGCATGGACCCATCAGCCTATGTCGAGCAGAGCCTTGGCCGTCTGCAGAATACCGCGATCCGCCACCGCAACCACCAGATCGCCACCGACGGCTCGCAAAAGATCGTGCAGCGCCTACTCAACCCGATCCGCGATCGGCTGGGCGAGGAAAAAAGCATTGCGCTGCTGTCGGTATCCGTCGCCGGCTGGATGGCCTATCTGATCCAGGCTTCATCCCGGTTCGGCCGGCGCTGGCCGGTGTCGGACCCCTATGCCGGCAAGATCGCTGGCATAGCGGAGGCAAGCGGACGCGACGTCCCGGTACTGGCTGCGGGCATCCTGGCGATTGACGCCATCTTCGATCCCGCCCTCGCCGCCAACGACATGTTCCGCAAGGCCGTCACATCGGCGCTCGACGGGCTGTTGTCGGACGATCCGATGGCAACCGTCAGGCATGCATGCGCGCAACCGGCAGATGAGCGGTTGAAGCAACCGGCACGATCTGCATAGTAGGAATCGGTCGTGAATTCACGACCAGGGGAGGCACTATGAGGCTTGGACTGCTCACCGCACCGTTCGCGGAGACGCCGCTCGACGCGGTCGCCGACTGGGCAAGCTCGGCCGGCTTCGAGGCGCTGGAAATCGCCTGCTGGCCGAGAGCCTCCGGCGCCAGCCGCCGCTATGCCGGTACAAGCCACATCGACACCGCCGCGACCTCGCCGGCGCAGGCCAGGGACATCGCGGCAAACCTTGCCGGCAAGGGGCTGACCATTTCCGGTCTCGGCTATTATCCCAACCCGCTGCATCCCGATGCCGCCCACCGCAAGACGGTGATCGACCATCTGAAGCAGGTGATCGTGCTGGCCGCGAATATGGGCGTGCCCCTGGTCAACACCTTCTGCGGTGGCGATGCCTCGAAGACCGTCGACGTCAACTGGCAGCACGCGCTCGAAATCTGGCCCGATATCGTCGCCCATGCGCGCGATCACGGCGTCAAGCTCGCTTTCGAGAACTGCCCGATGATCTTCAGCTATGACGAATGGCCGGGCGGCCACAACATCGCCTATTCGCCGCTGGTCTGGCGCCGCATCCTCGAAACCTGGGGCGGCGATGTCGGGATGAATTTCGATCCTTCACACCTGGTCTGGCAGATGATCGACCAGGCCCGCTTCATCAGGGAATTCGGCCCCTACATGTTGCATGTCCACGCCAAGGACCTGATGATTGATCATGATGGTTTGTACGAGCGCGGAATCCTTTCGTCTGGCATAGGCTGGCAGGTGCCGCGCATGCCGGGGCTGGGCGATGTCGGCTGGAACGGCTTCTTCTCCGGCCTCTACCGTGCCGGCTATGACGGCCCGATCATCATCGAGCACGAGGACCGGTGGTTCGAGGGCAGCGACGATAAGGTCAAGCGCGGTTTCCTGCTTGCCCGCGACGTGCTGCGTCCCTTCGTCAAATGAAGGCGCAAAAACAACATCGGGGCGCCGCCTGAATCTCTTTCTGCGCGGCCCGGTGTAACGACTTGGAATTGAAACGAAAATCAAAGTGGAGGAAATCTGAAATGAAGAAATACCTGACCATGGTGCCGCTGCCCATTGTTCCGCTCCTTGCCGGCGCTGCCTTGCTGGCCTCGATGGGCGCCTCGTCCGCCGAGGGCAAATACACGATCGGCATCTCCAACACCGTGCAGGGCAATGGCTGGCGCGAGGAGATGGTCTGCGCCATGAAGGCGCAGGCGCTGGCCTCCGGCGAAGTGACCAAGCTCAACATCGCCCACCGCAATACCGACGCCGCCGGGCAGCTCGAGGACATCCGCAACCTGATCAGCGCCAAGGTCGACGCCATCGTCGTCAATCCGGCTGATCCCGCCGGCATCAAGGCGGGGCTGGAGGAAGCCACCAAGGCCGGCATCGTTGTCGTCGCCGTCGACCAGGCGGTCACCGAACCCTCGGCCTACATCATCTCCAACAACCAGGAACAATATGCCTATCTCGGCGCCAAATGGCTGTTCCAGCAGATGGGCGGCAAGGGTGAGGTGTTTTACATGCGCGGCGCCGCCGGCGCCTCCGCCGACTCGGATCGCGACAAGGGCTTCAAGAAGGCGCTGGCCGAATTCCCCGACGTGAAGGTCGCGCAGGAAGTGTTCACCGGCTGGCAGCAGGACCAGGCCAAGCAGCAGATGCTGTCCTTCCTCGCCACCGGCACGCCGTTCAACGGCGTGTGGACCTCGGGCATCGACAACGTCATCGTCGACGCGCTGGTGGAATCGCAGGCGCCGATGGTGCCCGTGGTCGGCGCCGACAATGCCGGTTTCGTCGGCCAGCTGAATTCGGTCAAGGACCTGGTCGGGGCCGCCGTGACCAATCCCGGCTCGATCGGCGGCGCCGGCGTGACGCTCGCGCTCCAGATCCTCGACGGCAAGAAGCCGGCGCAGCAGACCGTTCTGGTCGAGCCGCAGCTCTGGGAAAACGCCACCGAGGAAGGCAAGGCCAAGCTGAAGGCCGCCGCCGATCCGTCGCTCAGCCCGGAATGGCCGGTCTCGATCTCGATCCCGGACTGGACGACCTACACCAAGGACCAGATCGTAGCGTGCAAGGGGCCGGGGGAGTAAGGGCTATTTTGATTGGCTAGCGAGGATGGCGTTTGCCGTCCCCGCCAACCAAAGGTTTGATAGGTTAGCGCTCTACGGCGCCCCCCTCTGTCCTGCCGGACATCTCCCCCACTTGGGGGGAGATTGGCAGTTTCGGCGCCGGCTCTCGTCTTGCCACGTTGAAAATTGGCGAAAGCCGAAGTTGCGGCCAATCTCCCCCCTTGTGGGGGAGATGTCCGGCAGGACAGAGGGGGGCGCCGTAGAGCGCCAGCAATTGAGTTTCTGGTACGGACAGCAATTTGACCACCAAACCCCTCCTCGACGCCTCCGGCGTCGCCAAGAATTACGGTGCGGTTGCCGCGCTGCGCGACGCGTCGCTGTCCGTCCTGCCGGGCGAGGTGCATGCCCTGATGGGCGCCAATGGCGCCGGCAAGTCGACGCTGGTGAAGATCCTGACCGG